>JAURKO010000014.1 GCA_030831705.1 Daejeonella sp.
AAAAAGGAAGGTGTGGTATGCATGTGGTATAATGAGGTATCGCCCGGTGCTACGCGAACATTAAGGATTCGAATCTCCTTATTCTGAAAGACTGGCCGGTGCCGGGGTTCTTCATGCACAAGTATCTGAGCTTGTAAAACAGGTAAGCTACTTGTCAAAATAAGAATGAACAACAAGTTTGGGAAACAGGATTTGAAACATGTCATTATTTAGGATTTTTATTAATGATTATTCTGGGCTTCAATAGTAATTCCTGATTGATTTTACTCTCTTTTGGATTAAAAATCGAAATTATCCATTATTCGACATGCCCTGCGGAACATGTCGAACAGCAGAATTTAATTTTTGATAGTAAATGTATGACACGGCTAGAATTCCAAATACGACTAATGGAAAAAATGTTTGCCCATTAATTCCGTCAACTGCTCCATGACTAATTGTTGCAAAAATAAAATCAAAAGCAAATCCAGCATAAGCCCATTCTTTTATACGTTTGGGAACTTGTGGAATAATTAAAGCTAGAACTCCTAAAACTTTAAAAACAACCAATGCATTTCCAAAATATTCAGGATAACCCAAATGTCTAATACCTTCTTTTGCCAATTCAGTTTGTGAAGTCAATACAGGCATTAATCCTTCAAACAACGCGATTATTGTTGTCGCTGTCCAAAATATTATTTTTTCTTTCTTCATTTTTTTATACTCTTAATCTTCTGTCATTAATTCCGGTCCAATTACCGTATAAATTGTGGCTTTCTGCAACCTAAATCGTATATAAACGAATCTACCCGTTTATACTCTGAAAAACAACATCCAAAATTCGCATAAAACAAATCACATAAAAAAGCCCCACCATTTCCGGCAGGGCTTTAAGCTTTTAGCTTTAAGCTTTCTCCTTAACTACATCCTCCCTGCGTTCCGCAGTTCAAACACTTATAACAAGTACCTGATCTCACCATAATGTGTCCACAGTTACCGCAGGCAGGGGCATCAGACTGACCACCACCGGAGATATCCAGAACAGGCTTAAGTTTTAAACTTGAAGTTGTAGAGGTGACGGTAACTGATGCCTCAACAAATGCGTTTGAGGTATCAGGGTTCACATCACTATCAGTCATTTGTGGATTTCCAACAATGGCCTTCTGCTCGGTGATTACGTGTACTAGATCTGTACGACCCAGATACTCATAACCCAACATTCTGAACATATAATCTACAATAGAAGTTGCACTCTTGATGTTATCATGTCCTGAAACCATACCTGATGGCTCAAAACGGGTGAAAGTAAATTTATCAACAAACTCTTCCAGTGGTACTCCGTACTGCAGACCAACAGAAACTGCAATTGAGAAACAGTTCATCAGGGAGCGGAAAGTTGCACCTTCTTTGTGCATGTCCACAAAAATTTCTCCCAAAGTTCCATCTTCATACTCTCCGGTACGGACGAATACTGTTTGTCCGCCAACTGCCGCTTTCTGAGTGAAGCCACCACGCTTACCAGGCAAGTTTTTACGCTCTACAACTGAAGATAACTGACGTTTAAACTTGGTGTCGGTGGAACGCTCAAGAATAGTTCTTGCAGCATCAAGCACCTGTTCAGCAGTAAGGTCACTCAGTTTCACATTTGCTGCTTCACCAAGAACTTCTTCTACGGTATCCAGTTTATCTTCTTTACTATCGGATGATTTAGTAGATAATGGCTGAGATAATTTACAACCATCGCGATAAAGTGCATTTGCTTTCAGAGCAAGTTTCCATGATAATTCATAGCAATCTTTGATTTCTTCAACAGTGGCCTCATTTGGCAAGTTGATTGTTTTAGAAATCGCACCTGAAAGGAAAGGTTGTGCAGCAGCCATCATTTTGATGTGACCATGTGCATGGATGTAACGTTCGCCTTTTTGACCACATTTATTGGCGCAGTCAAAAATTGGATAATGCTCTTCTTTCAAATAAGGAGCACCTTCTATCGTCATAGTACCACAGATATATTCATTTGCTTCAGCAATCTGTTGACGGTTAAAACCAATTGCGCGTAAAAGGTTAAAATCAGGAGACGAATATTGCTCAGATTTAAATCCTAAACGGTTTAAACACTCTTCACCAAGACTCCACTGGTTGAATACAAAACCGATTTCGAAGGCTGCAAGTAAAGATTTATCAATTTTCTCAAGCTCATCTTGATTAAAGCCTTTAGCAGCCAGGCTGTCGAAGTTAATATGCGGAGCACCCTCTAAAGTAGCTGCACCTTTTGCATAATTTACGATGGCTTCTATTTCATGCTCTTTGTATCCCTGGTTGCGTAATGCAGCAGGAACTCCCTGATTAATGATCTTGAAGTAACCACCACCTGATAATTTTTTGAACTTAACCAGTGCGAAATCAGGTTCGATACCGGTTGTATCACAATCCATTACCAAACCGATTGTACCTGTCGGTGCAATAACTGTGGTCTGGGCATTACGATAACCGTATTTCTCGCCAAGTTCAACAGCTTTATCCCATGAGTTGCAAGCAGCAGATAATAAATAATCAGGACAAAATTTAGGATCGATTCCCGGTGGCGCAATCTCAAGTCCTTCGTAAGCATCGTTATTATAAGCAGCATAGCGGTGGTTACGCATTACCCTCAGCATATGCTTTTTGTTTTCATTATATTTCTTGAAGGTGCCCAGTTCCTTTGCCATTTCTGCGGAAGTAGAATAAGCTGTACCGGTCAGGATTGCAGTAATTGCACCACCAATTGCACGCGCTTTGTCGCTATCATATGGAATTCCTGCAACCATCAGCATAGAACCTAGGTTAGCATAGCCCAAACCAAGCGTACGGTAATCATAAGATAATTGGGCCACTTCTTTAGATGGGAACTGTGCCATCAATACCGAAATTTCAAGAACCACAGTCCACACACGGCAGGCATGCTCGAAACCCTTCACATCAAATACTAATGTAGCCGGATCGAAGAAGTGCGCCAGGTTAATAGAAGCCAGATTACAGGCTGTATTATCAAGGAACATATATTCTGAACATGGATTTGAGGCATTAATACGTCCGCCTTCAGGGCAGGTATGCCACTCGTTGATTGTAGTATCGTATTGTATCCCCGGATCGGCACAAGCCCAGGCAGCAAAGGCAATATCCTGCCATAATTTTTCGGCTGAGATGGATTTTACGGGCTGACCTGTGATTCTTCCAATTAGATCCCAGTTGCTACCATCTTCAAGTGCTTTGAAGAAGGTATTTGGAACACGTACAGAGTTGTTTGAATTTTGTCCGGATACGGTGCGGTAAGCTTCACCTTCATAATCTGAAGAATAACCAGCGGCAATTAAAGCAGCAACTTTTTTCTCTTCTTCAACTTTCCAGTTAACAAAACCTTCTATTTCAGGGTGATCCAGATCAAGACATACCATTTTGGCAGCGCGACGTGTAGTACCACCTGATTTAATTGCACCTGCAGCGCGGTCACCTATTTTCAAGAAAGACATCAGTCCCGAAGAATAGCCACCACCTGAAAGTTTTTCACTTTCTCCGCGGATTGCAGAAAAATTTGTTCCTACTCCTGAACCATATTTAAAAATTCTGGCTTCTCTAACCCAAAGGTCCATGATACCACCATCATTCACAAGATCATCGCTTACTGAAAGTATAAAACAAGCATGAGGCTGAGGACGCTCATAAGCAGAAGTTGATTTTTCTAATTGATCTGTATCTGGATTTACAAAATAGTGGCCCTGTGGCTTACCTGTAATTCCATATGAGCTGTGTAATCCGGTATTGAACCACTGTGGAGAATTTGGAGCTGCTAACTGACCAACGATGGTATATACCAATTCATCGTAAAAAATACCAGCATCTTCCTTAGTAGCGAAATAATTGTAACGCTCACCCCATGATCTCCAGCAATGAGCCATACGATGGGCTACCTGTTTGATACTAATTTCAGATGCAGTAGTTCCATCAGGCTGGGGTACTCCGGCCTTGCGGAAATATTTCTGAGCTAAAATATCTGTTGCAACCTGACTCCAGGTTCCGGGCACTTCTACATTTTTCATTTCGAAAACAGCATCACCCGCAGGATTGCGAATAACTGAGGTACGTTTTTCGTATTTGAACAGATCATATACATTTACCCCTTGTTTAGTGAAATACCTTTGGAACTGCAGACCCTTTCCTGTTCCTTTTGTTGCCGTGTTTGTAGAAGTTTTAGCCATAAAAAAATAATAAATGTTGTTATTGAGCGTGTTACCCTCACTAAAAATATTTGGGGGTTTTTCATCAAATCTATAAGTTGAAAGCAATCTTGTCGAATTAGAGTTTTCCACAGATTGTTAGTGTATCTGCGCCCCAACACTTAATCAGATAGTAATAACATGATTTAAAGCTATTTAACTATGTTGAAAACTCTAAAAAATAGCGATTTTAGGGAATTTTTGTTACACCCTCTTACACATTAAAAAAGCCGGCAAATGCCAGCTTCTTTTGATAATAATTATTCTTTGATTTTGGTTGAAACCCGTGGCAATTATCTATGATAACCCTGATATGAAAACTCAGACAGGCACACCTGTACCCGTAGATTAATCAACAATCGTCACCTTAATCATATTGGTCTTTCCTTTCTTTTCGATTGGGATTGAGGCAGTATTAATTACTAACTGACCCGATTCAACCAGTTTCTCAGCTTTCAGTATCTGATTTACGTCTCTGATTGTCTTATCTGTACTATCAAATTTATCATAATAGAATCCACGAACGCCCCATAAAAGACTGAGTGTATTCAAAAGATTACGATTACTTGTAAAAATAAAGGTTGCTGCTTTAGGGCGGTAACTTGAGATCTCAAATGCAGTATAACCCGATGAAGTCATTGAAATGATACCTACTGCATTGGTCTTCTCCGCGAGATAAACAGCAGAACCACAAACTGCATCTCCAATATAGGTTGAAGAATGTTCATTTAAAACTTTAGCTGTACTATACGGATAATCATTGTCCTCCACATTTCGTATGATCTTGTTCATGGTTTCAATAACAATCAGTGGATATTCACCAACTGATGTCTCGCCACTTAGCATTACTGCATCGGCCCCATCTAAAACAGAATTCGCCACATCATTTACTTCAGCACGAGTAGGTCGGGGAGAAGTGATCATACTTTCGAGCATTTGTGTAGCTACAATTACTGGTTTTGAAGCTGCGCGACACTTTCTGGCAATCATCTTCTGCAACAACGGAACCTGTTCCATTGGCATCTCTACACCAAGGTCACCCCTTGCCACCATAACCCCATCTGTAGCTTCAATAATTTCATCAATATTATCAACGGCTTCCGGCTTCTCTATCTTAGCAATTACCCTTGCAGTTTTATCACTTCTGGCAATAATTCTTTTTAGTTCAATAATATCATCAGCCGAACGGACAAATGAAAGTCCGATCCATTCTACATCATTGCTCAATGCAAAGTCAAGGTTTGCTAAATCTTCTTCAGTCAAACTAGGGATAGAAACTTTGGTATTAGGAAGATTTACACCTTTACGGGAAGTAAGAATCCCGCCATAAACCACCTCACACTGAACAGAATCCTTGTTATTGGTGCTTAAAACGCGCATTTGGATCTTTCCATCATCCAGCAAGATAATTTCCCCAGAGCGCACATCACTCGGAAAGCTTTGATAGGTTATATAAATCTGATTATCATCACCAATCAATTCCTTGGTAGTAATTTCGATTTTATGACCACTATGAAGGTTAATTCCGCCATCCTTTACCAAACCAATGCGAATCTTTGGGCCCTGTAAGTCGGCTAAGATTCCAACATTTGTTTTATATTTCTTATTGATATCACGAATAATGTCAATCACCTTCTGATGATCTTCAGTCTTGCCATGAGAAAAATTTAACCTGCAAACATCTACACCTGCCTTAATCATGTTCAATAATACTTCCTTCTGGGAAGAAGCAGGGCCAAGTGTGGCTACAATTTTAGTTCTGTTATGAACCGTCTTCATCTGTTCTTATTTAATTTAAAACTTATATGGCGATAAAGTGTACTTAATACACCATCCCGAAGGGCTAAAATATGAGATTTTCTTTGGATTTCAATTTTTTGGGATCAACTTCTACAGCAACGAGTACCTCAGGAATTTTATTCAAACCATAAATTATTCTTTTCAAGTCTTCTGAATCAATATAATTTTGGATTAATAAAAAGAAATCTACTTTTTTCATTTCGGGTACCAGGAAACCTTCCGTACCTTTATTAGCGAGGATATACAATTCTGTTTCTGATTCTGGCAACAGAAAAAAATATCTGCTAAAATAAAATGGATCTTCATCTGTATTAAAAGGGAGTTCCAGATCAGCTATCTTAGAAAAATCAGTGCCAAGTTGTTTATTAGTTTTAAAACAAAACATATAGTCTTTAAGTTGCGTAGTAATTGCTACCAGCACAAAATCGAGGTCAAGTTCAAATTTTAAAATAGTTTTATTCAAGGGGTAATTTCAATAGATTTTACAAATGTAATACGCTTTATCCTTTAAAATGTGACTTAGTTAAAAAAGGTTAAAACAAAAAGGTTTGAAAATTGCGAGAATTTATTTTTCTTTGCACAGAATTATTAAACAATTAAATCAAAAAACCATGTCTGATATCGCTTCAAGAGTTAAAGCAATTATCGTTGAAAAATTAGGTGTAGATGAAAGTGAAGTTACACCAGAGGCATCTTTCACTAATGATCTTGGTGCCGATTCATTAGACACCGTGGAATTAATCATGGAGTTTGAGAAAGAGTTTAACGTGGCCATCCCTGATGACCAAGCTGAAACTATCGGTACTGTAGGTCAAGCCATCGCATATTTAGAAAAGAACGTAAAGTAATTTTACGATATCCTAACTATAAATGGAGCTTAAAAGAGTTGTTGTTACTGGGCTGGGTGCGCTTACTCCAATAGGTAATTCTATTCCTGAATTTTGGGATAGTTTGATCAGTGGGGTAAGCGGTGCCGCTCCCATAACACATTACGATCCTGAAAAATTCCGAACAAAATTCGCTTGTGAAGTTAAAAACTTCAATCCTGAGGATTTCCTGGAAAAAAAAGAAGCTCGTAAACTCGACCCTTTTGTTCATTACGCGATTGCCGCGTCTGACGAAGCCATTAAAGATGCTGGATTAGACTTTCCTAACCTCGATACAAACCGAATTGGTGTAATCTGGGGCTCTGGAATTGGAGGTTTAAAAACCTTTACAGATGAAGTTGTCAACTTCGCCCAGGGAGATGGAACCCCGCGTTTCAATCCTTTTTTCATTCCGAAAATGATTTTGGACATTGCTCCTGGTCATATTTCAATCAGGCATGGCTTACGAGGCCCGAATTTTTCTACTGTTTCTGCTTGTGCTTCTTCAACAAACGCCCTGATTGATGCTTTCAATTATATTCGCTTGAATATGGCTGATATAATCGTTTCTGGTGGTTCTGAAGCCATAATTAACGAGGCAGGAATGGGTGGTTTTAATGCAATGCATGCTCTTTCTACCCGAAATGATGATCCTAAAACAGCATCACGCCCTTTTGATAAAGACCGCGATGGCTTTGTTGCCGGAGAAGGTGCTGGAAGTATCGTTCTTGAAGAACTTGAACATGCAAAAGCTAGAGGAGCTAAAATTTATGCCGAATTGATTGGGGGTGGTATGAGTGCTGATGCTAATCATATTACCGCGCCACATCCTGAAGGTCTCGGAGCCAAACTTGTTATGACCAATGCATTGAGAGATGCAGGTATTTCAACTTCCGACATCGATTATATCAATGTTCATGGAACCTCCACTCCACTTGGAGATATAAGCGAGGTAAAAGCAATACTTGATCTGTTTAAAGAGGATGCATTTAAACTGAATATCAGCTCAACAAAATCAATGACCGGGCATCTTCTTGGTGCCGCAGGTGCTATAGAAGCAATCGCTGTTATTTTGGCTGTCAAAAATGATATTATTCCCCCAACGATCAACCATTTTACAGATGATCCCGGCTTTGATACTCGATTAAACTTCACATTTAATAAGGCTCAAAAACGTACTGTAAATGCTGCCCTGAGCAATACATTTGGCTTTGGAGGGCATAATGCTTCTGTTATCTTCAAAAAATACAACGGCTGATTTTGATATCCAGTATTCGGATTCTTTTAAAACCAGTATATTTTTTTCTTATCATTAGAACCTTCGGTCATTAATGCCATTTTCTAGAATTTATAAACTTTATTTTTCTCCAAATCGTAATTACATACGATCATTAGAGAATCTTTTAGGTTTTATTCCTGGGAATCTAAGGCTCTATCGAATGGCATTCAGACATCGTTCAGTTGCCGTTGAAGTAAAAAATGGTGCAAAAAACAGCAATGAACGCTTGGAATTTCTTGGGGATGCTATACTAGGCTCGGTAATAGCCGAGATTCTATTCAAAATGTACCCATATAAAGATGAGGGTTTTCTAACCGAAATGCGCTCAAAGATCGTCAGCAGGGCAAATCTCAACCAGCTTGCCAAGAAGCTCGGGCTTGATGAGCACATTGAGTATGATAATAGAATAATTGGCCATAATAATAAGCAGGGTTCATTGTTAGGTGATACTTTCGAGGCTATGATTGGAGCTATCTATTTGGATAAAGGTTATAATTTCACTCGCAATTTTCTTATTAGCAGAATTATAAAACCTCATATTGATATCCATACCCTTGAACTTACTGAAACAAATTTTAAGAGTAAATTAATAGAATGGTGCCAGCGCCATGGAAAAGACGTTAGTTTTGAAGTGATTGCCAATGATGAAGGTGAGAATTCCAAACTATTTACCATACAAATTAGTGTAGACGGGGAAAGTTGTGCGATTGGCAGAGATTACAACAAAAAAAATGCTGAAAAGCTTGCTGCCGAAAAAGCTTGTGAGCACCTAAAAATCTAATAGATTAGCAGTATTGAAGATTCCTGTAAATTATTTTATCCTCCAAAACTCTCTCAGTTTTTTAATAAAATCCATATTACATTTCTAAAAAAAACAGGAATAATTCCCGGACAAATTATGTTTCAATAAATTTGATACCTGAACAATGATAAAACTCGTAAAAAAAGTAGCCGCATTCCTGTTCCTTATTTGGGGCTTTTTGGTATTCATTTCGGCAATGATCCTGGTTTTCCCGTTTATTCTGATTTTTTCGGCAATTTTCGAGAAAAAAAAGGCACAAGACGTACTATTCTTTTTTCTGAAAGTTTGGGCCCGGATTTTTTCAGTATTATGCTTTTTCCCAGTTAGAACAATAGGGAAAGAAAAACTTAATCCAAATAAAGCCTGCATTTATGTTTGTAACCATAATTCATATTTAGATGCCATAGCTGTGGTATTATCAATACCGGGCTCATTTAAACCATTAGGGAAGATTGAAATGGTGAAAACTCCAATTTTTGGAATGATTTATAAACGGGTAGTGGTACTGATTGACCGAAAAAGTCAGGAAAGCCGCGCGAGAAGTGTTGAAGAATTGAAAATTGACCTCAATAATGGTCAGTCCATTCTAATTTTCCCCGAAGGAACTATGAACAGAACCGAATCAGCACTTTCTGAATTTTATGATGGTGCGTTTCGGCTTGCCATTGAAACTCAAACTGACATTGTCCCTATGGCTATTTTGAATGCCAGAAAACTGCTTCCCCGAAACAAACCGATGGATGTATGTCCTGGCCTTTTAGAGTGTGTTTTCGCAGATCGGGTTGAAGTAAGCAGACTTATCCCTGACGACCTAGGTAAATTGAAAAAACGAGTATACGACTGTATAGAAAAATTAATATTAGAAAAAGGGATTTAATATTTAAGCGTTTTTTCAGATAAATCAGGAGCCTTTGGTAAAGTTGGCAATGACTTTATCGCTGCTGGCCTTCCAGACTCATTAAATTTTTTAAAGGAAGTCCTGATGTAATTGATCATTTCATATTCATCAAAAATTGCCACATTTTGATACTCAGGTCGATATAATATCATAAAATTCTTAAGATCATTCCCATCCAGTCCGGTTAAATTTTTGACTACAAACGGACTAAATTTACGATCAACTTCAGATTCCTGAAGTTCTTTAATATAATATGTATTAAAACGGCGAGCCTGTGCAGGAGTTTTGCCTATCAGTTCATACAAGGCAGTAAGCGGTCTGAAGAAATAAGCTAAAAGAGGTGGTTTACCCGCGTAAAAAGATCCCTTTTTTCGATATTGTTCCCGGATTGCATCCAGTTCCTGTTTCTTGGTTTGACCCAAAACCCTAACTTCAGATAAAGCAATAACAGGTTGAAGCATTAACACCTTGTCAGATAGCTCAAGTAAAGGAAGAGAAAGTTCTAAGTACCCTGACTTAGAAATAAGCAGTGTATCCCCAACTGAAGCTCCAATCCTGAAAAGACCGAGTTCATTAGTATATGTTGAAATTCCTGTTTTTTTATTAAACACATAAACACTGCTGATTCTTGAAGCACCTGCTTTTTCCATGATCAAGCCTTGAACACTATTTTGTTGGGCCATTACAGGTTTAGTATCTGCACAGGCAATAATTAACAGAAATATGGTTAATAAAACTTTCATGGGGACTTTGGTTCGGTTTCAAAATTACTAAATCGTACTTGTGTTTTAATAATTGAATCATGTATAAGCTTCCCAAACAGTTTCAATGCCTTTCTAATTAAATCTTATCTTTGCGACATGATAAAATCGATGACAGGATATGGCTTTGCAGCCAATGATTATGCAAGTGTAAAATACACAGTAGAAATCAAATCATTGAACAGCAAGTTCTTCGAACTTTCTCTAAAACTTCCAAAATCATTTTCAGATAAAGAATTTTTGCTTAGAAACGACTGTAGCAAGCAAATTGAAAGAGGCAAGGTCAACATCAGTATACAGATTGAATATGCAGAGACTACACTCAAAACCTCAAGTATCAATCAAGCATTACTGAAACATTATTATGATCAGCTCAAAATTGCAGCTGATAACATGGGTTCACTGGGTGACAATCTTTTTCAAATAGCTTTAAATTTCCCTGATGTTATTCAATACAGTTCTGATGAAGCAAGTGAAGATGAATGGAAAGTAGTTTATAAAACCTTTGAAGAGGCATTATTAAATTTTCAGAGCTTTCGACAAGACGAAGGAAATGTTTTGAAACAAGACCTGATCCTCAGAATAAATAATATTCTGGAAGGAATGAGACTAGTGTCTATACAAGAGCCACTCCGCATACCGTCAATCAGAGAAAGACTAAACAACTTTTTAGAAGAAGCTGTTGGTAAAGAAAATGTAGATCATAACCGCTTTGAACAAGAACTTATTTACTTTATTGATAAATTAGACATTACTGAAGAAAAAATTCGTTTGAAAAGCCATTGTGATTATTTCATTGAAGCATTAAAGGACAAAGATGCAAACGGTAAAAAACTTGGCTTTATCTCACAGGAGATTGGCAGGGAGATCAATACTATGGGTTCAAAAGCAAATGATGCGAAAATGCAGCAGATTGTAGTGGGAATGAAAGAAGAACTCGAGAAGATTAAAGAACAATTACTAAATGTTTTATAAGTTGTAAGTATTAAGTTATCGGTTGTAAGTTTCCACCCATAGCTTTAACTTAATACTTATCACTTACAACTTATTACTTACAACTTATTACTTACAACTTATTACTCAATTGAACGGCAAACTCATCATTTTTTCAGCTCCTTCAGGTGCAGGTAAGACTACAATCGTCCACCATCTATTAAAAAAGATTCCTAATCTTTCATTTTCTATTTCTGCAACCACCAGACATCAGCGTGGCGATGAAGTAAATGCCAAAGACTATTATTTTATCAGCAAGGAAAATTTTCTACATAAAATTGCCCAAAAGGAATTCGTAGAATTTGAGGAAGTATATACAGGTACTTTTTATGGAACCTTACGCTCCGAAATTGATAGAATCTGGGATGATGGAAAGCATGTTATTTTTGATATTGATGTGATTGGTGGATTGCATCTGAAGAAAAAATTTGGCGATAAAGCATTAGCGATTTTCGTTCAGCCACCTTCGCTTGAGGTTTTAATAGAGCGATTAACCAGCCGGGGCACGGATCTTCCTGAAAAACTAGCTGAACGTATCAAAAAAGCGGATAAAGAATTACTTTATGCAGATCAGTTTGATGTGATCTTGAGAAATTACGAATTGGACACCGCTTGCAATGAAGCCGAGCAACTGGTTACTAAATTTCTTTCTCAATAATTACAAAAGGATGTTCAGATTCTCCTGTTTTATATCGCATATCTCATATCTCATATCTCCAGGAATATGAAAATAGGATTATTCTTCGGTTCCTTTAATCCAATCCACATAGGTCATTTGATCATAGCTAATTTTATGGCTAATCATACTGATCTTCAACAAGTTTGGCTGGTTGTTTCACCTCATAATCCATTGAAAGAAAAGAGTGATCTGATCAATATGTACGACCGTCTGGAAATGGCAAAACTGGCCACTGAAGATGCAGTCAATATCCGGGTAAGTGATGTGGAACTTAAGCTTCCTCAACCATCTTATACTATTGATACCTTAACTTTTCTTAGCGAGAAATATCCGGAACATGAGTTCAGTCTGATAATGGGTTCGGACAATCTGGTATCATTAAAAAAATGGAAAAATTATGAACTCATTTTGCGCGATTATCATATTCATATTTACCCGCGCCCTGGGTTTGATAACCATGATTTTCAAGAACACCCCTCCATCAGTATTACTGAGACCCCATTAATGGAATTGTCGGCTACGTTTATCCGCAAGGCTGTTAAGGAAAGAAAAAATGTGCAATATTTTGTACCCGAAAAGGTATTGAAATTTATTGAAGGAAAAAATCTGTATCGTTAAAATAAGGCTGACAGGGTTTTGAACCCTGTCAGCCTTGAAATCGACCTTGCAAGCGTTAAAAAAAACGCTGACAGGGTTAAAAAATTAAAACGTGAACAAAGAAAAAACCATTTTAAAATTGAAACTTCCTACCGATCCATTATGGGTTAAAAATGTGGTTGAAAGTAATATTGAGGAAATTCTAACTGACCATGCGTTTTGTGAGCAAAAAGCTGCCAGCAATGCCATTACCCTCATTGTACAGAATCCTAACTTATCTGATTTGGTTCAGGAAATGGCAATGCTGGTTCAGGAAGAGATGGATCATTTTAAGCGGGTTCATGATTTGATTCTTGCCCGGGGATATACTCTGGGCCGTGAACGTAAAGACAATTATGTCAATGAGTTAATGCAATTTGTAATTAAAGGAGGCAGTAGGCAGGATCAACTCATCGACCGCCTATTATTCTCGGCAATGATTGAGGCACGCAGCTGTGAACGTTTCAAAGTGATGTCTGAGCACATCAATGACAAAGAGCTCTCAGATTTTTACTACGAGTTAATGGTCAGCGAAGCCGGGCATTATACCATGTTTATTAACCTTGCACGCAAGTATGCAGGCAATATTGATGTCGAAAAACGCTGGAAAGAGTTTCTGGAATATGAGGCCAAAGTGATTCAGAATTACGGAAAATCGGAGACGATTCACGGGTAATTAATCGCCTAACAAGCACCTTAATAAAAGCGACTTACTTTTTATACAACAAAAAAATCGCAGGTCTCTTATGTAGATCCGGGACTTTAGTCTTCCAGTCTTTGATACTTTTTGTTTGAATAAATTCATCTTCCGAATTCAGATCACAGGCAATACAAAGTTTTGTTTCAGCCTTACAGCTTCGCAAAATCTCCTCAAGCATTGGATTATTTCGGAATGGGGTTTCGATGAATAACTGAGTCTGGCTATGCCTCTCAGCAAGTGATTCAAGTTCCTTGATCTTGTTTGCCCGCTGGACTTTATCTATGGGCAGATAACCATGAAACGTAAAACTTTGTCCGCTAAAACCTGAAGCCATGAGAGCCAATAAAATTGAACTGGGGCCAACCAGCGGGACTACTTTTATTCCTTTTTGATGCGCCAAGGCAACAATTTCAGCACCCGGATCTGCTATACCCGGGCAACCTGCCTCACTCATCAGTCCCACATCTTTACCGGCTAGAAGTCCTTTAAAAAAATCATTCAAATTTCCTTCCCGCTGATGTTTTCCATAATCATGAATAATAAGTTCGCTCTGCGGAATTTTTAAGCCTGCCTCTTTTAAAAATCTACGGGCAGTTTTACTATTCTCAACAATATACTCATCGATATGATTGATCGTTTCTACTAAATAGGGTGTGAAACTTTTTGCGGTAGCATTTTCTGCTAAAGGCACAGGAATAAGATAAAGGGAGCCTGGAAGCATGTTTAATTTTTGCTACAAATTAAAACAAATTCCTCTGATATGAGTTATATCTATTAATTAGTAACTATTCATCCATTCATAAATATCCTCCAGAACCATTTTACGTAATAATTTAATTACAATACAACCATTAGCAAAATTTTATCCTCTTATCTATAATATCATACAAATTAAATTTTAGGAGCTATGAAAACGTGCATTAAATTCCCGGAATATTTGGCTGGACTACTAGTATTCCTGTCATTTTTATTACCCGTACAGGTAAAGGCTCAATATGAGGACGTCTCTCTGGAAACCTTTTATGAGGAATTGTCGCCCTATGGAGTATGGATAAATGACCCTCAATACGGACAAGTATGGCGTCCTGATGTAGATCAGGAAGAATTCAGGCCCTATTATACAAATGGCCACTGGGAAATGACCAAATATGGCAACACCTGGGTTTCCAATTATGATTGGGGCTGGGCACCATTTCACTATGGCAGGTGGCATCACAGTACTAGAAGAGGCTGGATTTGGATTCCGGATACCAGATGGGGACCGGCTTGGGTGAGCTGGAGAAGTGGTGGCGGACATTATGGCTGGGCACCACTGGATCCGGGTATCAACATTAATATCAATATCGGATCAAGAATTCCTGATTATTACTGGGTATTTGTACCACAACGACATATTTTTTACGACAGGTATCCGCGTTATGACAGGTACAGAAACAGGAATATATTTTACAATACCGTCATCATTAACAATACCTTTGTATACAATAGAAACCGGTTTTTTACCGGCCCAAGGGTAGATGAGATCAGAAGAGTGACCCGTCAGCCGGTTGCTATTCGGGAGGTAAGAGATAACAGACCAACGAATTATGGGAATAGCCGAAGTGACCACCCTCAGTCGAATAGAATGCCTGACAGAAGTGGTAATCCGGGGCAGAATCCTAGACCCAGCCGTCCGATTGATAATTCTGGTGGCAGAGGAGCTGTAACCGGTAGAGGAACTGAACCAATAGTTGATAATTCCCTTGATCGTGGAGCTGTACGGCCTGAAGGCAGACAGATTCCGGCTTCATCACAGAGATCTGGCAGAACCTATGATAATCAGGATATCAGAGGCAGCCAAAGTAATCCGGGAGGACAGCGTCCTCCAATAACAGATCGTGATCAGGAACAGCCCCGACAGGCGCCAGTACAGACCAGGCCTGACCGTGTGTCACAAGCTACTCCTGAACGGATTCAGAGAAGTGAGCCCCAGCAACGTCAGTCGCCTGCTCCAGAGAGGATTCAAAGAAGTGCGCCACAGGATCGTCAGGCACCATCACAAAGCAGACAGAGTTCTGAAGGCCGGGGCAATTCATCTTCTGAACAGGAAAATGGAAGAGGTAGCCAGAACAGGCCTTCCAGAGGTAACTAAAGCAAAAAACCTGATTAGGCTTCTCATGGTGGGAAGATAAATCTTCCCGCCAATACTGCAGCTAACAACCCTTTTATCTCAAATGGTTGATGAACCTTTTGCCGGGCTGTTAGTCCCAATGAAATACAGCTTTGGGTAAAATAAACCTTGCCGGAGGAGGTAGCTTCCGGCTATTGGTAATTTGATATTTTCCCTGTGGTTGGTGTTTTCACCAACCATTTGATAGATGGTTCTTGGTACGGTGAGAACACCGACCAAAGGGGGATTTCTTGCCGGAACTACTCCGGAGGAAAGGACTGAACTAACCTATAAAAAGCAGGTATTGTTTTCCAAAACCTAATTATTGTGTACCAGAGCCTATATGATCAATTATAACAATATTATTTATCCTTCCCTATATCGAAATCAGCTTATTATACCAATTATTTCAACTTAATTAGTGCAGCCCGCATCCTTGGAATCATTTGTTCTATATCTTCGCGAGAACATCCTCCAACAGAAGCCCTGAACCAGTTTACTCCGCTATCTGTTCCAAATGCCGAAAATGGTACAATACCCATTTTTGCTTCTTTAATCAGATAGAAATTAACTTCAGCACTGTCCTTCAAAACATTTCCTTCAGGAGTGGTTTTACCTATATAATCGACTTTAACAGTTAAATAGATTGCACCCATCGGATTGATTGCGTCAACAGCAAAGCCATCCGCTTTAAGCTCAATGATACCATTAAATAGTGTCTCCAGACTTTTCTGAATTTTTGCCTTAAATGTTGTCAGATAATTATTTAATTCTTTGGTTTGAGTTAAAAATTTCGCTGTAGCTACCTGTTCAGGTTTTGGTGCCCAAGCACCAACATGTCCTACAATCGTTTTCATTTTATCAATTACATGTTCTGGTCCGAAAGCCCATCCCACACGCACACCAGTAGCAGCAAGGCATTTGGATATACCATCTATGTAGATTACCCTGTCTTTAAGTTCCGGTCTCAAAGTAACCGGATCAAAATGAACCTGATCGCCAAATGTCAAAAGAGAATAAATCTGATCATACATGATATAAAGTGGTTTTTCATCGGCTCCACGGGTCTTATTCTCGGCAATGACCAGATCACAGATCTCTTCGAGATCCTTTTTTGCAAACATAGTACCGGTTGGATTAAGTGGCGAACATAAGGCGAGTAATGTGGCTCCCTTTAAATGCGGGCGTATGTCATCAGCCGTTGGCATAAACTTATTCGTTGCTGAGGTCTTGACAGCAACCTGGGTTGCTCCGGTAAAACGGCAATAATGATTATTATTCCATGATGGCGTAGGATAAATAACCCTGTCTCCTGGATCAACTAGTGCCATATAGGTGCCGTAGATCAAAGGACGTGATCCGCCGGCAACGAGAATTTGTTTACTGTTATAAGATAAACCAAAGCGCTCCTGTAGGAAAGCTGAAATATTCTCTCGCAATACTGACACACCTTCGGCAGGTGGGTAATTTGTCTGGTTTGAATGATATGCCTCAACAATTCCATCTTTTAACTCATCTGGGATAGGGAAGATATTTGAATCAAAATCACCAATGGTGAGGTTGGCAATCTGTTCACCTTTACTCTTCAACTCATTAATCTGACCCGCGATTTTAATTATTTCTGAACCCTCAAGGGTACTTGCTATTTTGGATACCTTCATTTTTATGTTTTGTAATCTTCGGGATATTATCTTCTTAAACTATCTTTTCTAGCTAATCAAAGCCTCAAGTGCCTGATCAACCTTTTCAAAATTGAAGCTTTTCAAAATCTCCTTGAATGATCTGTTGATTTGCTCATTACACAGATTCCCGATGCTCCCCTCATGTGTATGCTTAACACCGGCAGGCGCTTCAAATTCCCCTTTTTCAATACTAGCACCCACTTTTTTATAAGCTTCCCTGAAAGGTAGTCCGTTAAGAACCTCCTTATTCACTGCATCTACGCTAAATAAATAGGTATACTTCTCATCCTTAAGAATTTCATCCTTAATTCTGACAGATTGCAACATAAAGCCTGTCATTTCCAGGCATTCATTTAGTGACCTGAAGGCAGGAAATAGATTTTCTTTCAGTAATTGGAGATCACGATGATATCCTGACGGCAGGTTTGTAGTCATCAGGGCAATTTCATTCGGTAAAGCCTGTATCTTATTGCATCTGGCACGTATCAATTCAAACACATCCGGGTTTTTCTTATGAGGCATTATGCTTGAACCGGTAGTCAGTTCATCCGGAAAACTGATAAATGCAAAGTTCTGATTAATGAATAAACAGGCATCCATAGCAAGTTTAGCCAAAGTAGCCGCAACGGAAGACATTGCCTGAGCTAAAATACGCTCAGTTTTTCCACGACCCATCTGGGCATAAACTACGTTATAATTCAGAGAATCAAAGCCGAGTAATTCAGTAGTCATAGTACGGTTTAGTGGAAAAGAAGAACCGTATCCGGCTGCAGATCCCAGGGGATTTTTGTTACATATTTTCCAGGCCGCCAGCATCAGCTCCATATCATCGGCAAGGCTTTCAGCATAGGCTCCGAACCATAATCCGAAGGATGAAGGCATTGCGATTTGCAAATGCGTATAGCCAGGAAGTAACTTCTCCTTATGCTCTTCACTTTGCGCAATCAATTGTGTGAACAAAATATCGGTGTTTCTGACTAGCTTCTGAATCTCGCTGCGAAAAAATAATTTGAGATCCACCAGCACCTGATCATTTCTAGACCGTCCACTGTGAATTCTTTTTCCTGCATCACCAATCCTTCTGGTAAGTAATAACTCCACCTGTGAATGCACATCTTCTACGTCATCTTCAATGGTAAATTTACCTGCCTGAACTTCCTGAAATATTTGTTTAAGACCGGCTTGAACCTGTTCCAAATCCCGGCTATCCATTAAACCTATACTTTGCAACATCCTGGTATGGGCTAATGAACCCAATACATCAAATGCGGCGAGCTGATGATCCAGTTCCCGGTCATTCCCAACTGTAAACTTTTCTACAGACCTTTCAGTCTTTGTTTCCTTTTGCCAGAGCTTACTCATAAAACTGTTTTAAATGTTGTGAAATACTGTGACTTAACTGTATCCCATTCTGACCTTAAAATACTGTAAAAAACAGTATTCCTGATAAATCCGTTATGTATTTTCATGTGGCCCGTTCACTTTCTAAGCTTATAATCAAATCCTTTTGCATCACATGATCCCTGTCAACAGTTTTATATAGAGCTCAATACCCTCTTCAATTTCACTTAGGTAGATATACTCATCAGCCATGTGTGAACGTGCAGAATCACCGGGACCCATCTTGAGGGAAGGAATATCAAGCAATGCCTGATCACTTGTGGTAGGAGAACCATAGGTCTCTCTGCCCATAGCAATTCCTGCTTTTACAATCGGATGTTCGTGACTGATGAAAGATGATTTTAATCGGGTTGATCTTGGATTAACTTCGCAGTCAACATTCTGACTTATAATCTTCAATACTTCCTCATTCCGGTAAGCATCAGTAACTCTAACATCGACCGTAAAATTACAAACTGCAGGTACAACATTATGCTGGGATCCGGCGTCGATGATGGTAACGCTCATTTTAACCTGACCGAATAAGGCTGATTTCTTTGCGAATTCATAAGTTTTGAACCAATTGATATCCTTGATTGCCTTGTAGATTGCATTATCGCCTTCCTCCCGGGCGGCATGTCCTGCCTTTCCATGTGCAACACAATCTAAAACCATTAATCCACGCTCGGCAATTGCAAGCTGCATTAAGGTTGGCTCACCTACAATTGCAAATTCCAGTTCACCCAGATCGGGTAAAATTAGTTCAATACCATTTTTGCCTGAAATTTCCTCCTCAGCAGTTGCAGCCAGGCAAAGATTATATTTTAGATTTTTCTCTTTATAAAAATGTATAAATACTGCGATAAGTGATACCAGACATCCGCCAGCATCATTACTTCCCAAACCAAACAACTTACCATCTATGATTTCAGCCGCAAATGGATCTCGAGAGTATCCCGGATTAGGCTTTACCGTATCGTGATGCGAATTCAGCAGAATGGTAGGCTTATCTGAATCAAAATGCTCGTTGTATGCCCATACATTATTATTACGTCGATGGGTTTTAACTCCACGATCCTGCAAAAATTGCTGAATTAACAAAGCAGTATTATCCTCTTCTTTACTCAACGAAGGGATACTGATTAGCCTGCGTAATAAATCAATACTGTCATCAAACAGTTTACCAGTCATTTTCTTTAGTCGTTTGTATATAATTCACCTGCTTTTTGAGCGGATAATTTAATTCCTTTGATCATTGAAGAGCTAAACCCATTATGTTCCATTTCATTCAGACCTGCAATAGTACACCCTTTTGGTGAAGTCACCTTATCGATCTCATGTTCTGGGTGAGAATTTTGCTGAAGTAAAAGTGATGCTGCTCCTTTGGCTGTTTGTGCAGCCATACGTAATGCCTCATCAGCATGAAAACCAATCTCAACTCCCCCCTGCGAAGCTGCCCGAACAGCTCTCAAGAAAAAAGCTACTCCACAGGCACATAATGCAGTGGCGGCTGTCATCAAATCTTCATTAATCTTAATAACTGATCCTACAGTTTCAAACATTTTGGTCACTTCCGCAATATTTTCGGCCTCTGCATTATCGGATGCAACGCAAGTCATAGATTCGCCTATTGCAATGGCCGTATTGGGCATTGCCCTGACAACCTGAACTCTGCTTCCCAGTTTGGCCCGGATATCGGCACAGCTAACTCCAGAAATGACAGAAATTACCAGATGTCTGGCAGGATCAATAGCGCCGTCAATCTGTTCCAATAAATTATCAAGTTGCTGAGGCAAAACAGCCAGAATAACTACAGAGGCACCTGCAGCAGCGGCATAATTATCTGAACCGACTTGAAAACCCTGAGCTGAAATAGCATCCAGTCGCTGAACATTTCGGCGGGTCATGGTGATATCAGCGGGTTTGCAATAATCAGCTTTAACCAGTCCTTTGGCCAATGACATACCAATATTTCCGCTTCCTAAAATTGCTGTTTTTTTTGTTCCTGTTTTCATTATCTGCTGATTAAGCGTGTACCAAAATTTCCATTATTCAAGGTTGGCAAGGCCTCAGCTTTACCAATATAAACCTCTTTTAGTCCTTTATTTATTGCTTCGAATGCATTATCCATTTTAGGAATCATACCATCATTTATAATTCCCTGTAACTTTAATTCATTGTAATAATGCTGATCTATTGATTTAATTACTGAGCTTTCATCTTCTACATCCATTAATACCCCTGCCTTTTCAAAACAAAATATAAGAGACGTTTCGTACTCCATGGACATTGCGATAGAAATGACTGAGGCAATGGTATCGGCATTTGTGTTTAACAATTGACCTTTACCATCATGTGTGATAGCTGAGAAAACCGGAATAAATCCAGCTTCCAAGAGCCTACCGAGCCCCTTAGGATCAATCGATGATTCATCAAGATCACCTACATAGCCATAATCAACGACCTCACCCAAATCCTTTCCAGAAGAAAGGACTTTCTGCGGCGGACGCCTTGTTGCCCTGATCATATCTCCATCGGCACCAGAAAGGCCTATAGCATTGCATTTATGTTGCTGTAAACCGGCGACAATATTCTTATTGATCAAACCGGCATAAACCATGGTTACAACTTTCAAGTTTTCACCATCGGTAATTCTTCGGCCTTCAAGCATTTTGGATTTGATCCCCAAATCTTCGGCAAGTTTAGTTGCAATTTTTCCTCCGCCATGAACCAGTATCTTTGGCCCCTGCAGCATGGAAAAGTCGGCAATAAATTGTTGCAGACTTTCGGGATTATCAATTACGTTTCCACCAATCTTTATAACCTTCAGGGATTTCATATCAAGCCCTCCAGCATATTTTTTAAGACCGTTTGAGCCGACCAAATTCTGTTAGCAGCTTCTTTAATAACCAATGAATGCGGTCCGTCCAAAACTTCAGAAGAAAGCTCGAAATCACGTCTGACAGGGAGACAATGCATTACCTTTGCTTCATTGGTTTTCTCTAATTTTTTATGGGTAATCATCCAGGATTCGCAATTCTGAACGGTTTTTCCGTAGTCGTTATAAGATGACCAGTTTTTGGCATACACAAAGTCTGCTCCCTTTAACGCGGTATCCTGATCATACTCAATTTTTGCACCCGGAGTGAATTTATCAGCCAACTCCAACCCTACAGGATGAGTGATCACAAAATCGATCAAACCCTCAGCCTGCGCACGGCACATCCATTCAGAAAATGAATTTGGAACCGCCTGAGGTAAAGATTTTACATGTGGAGCCCAGGTTAAAACAACTTTGGGCTTAGCTACTTTTTTGTATTCTTCAATAGTAATTAGATCGGCAAAACTTTGCAAAGGATGCAGTGTGGCGCTCTCTAAACTAATCACTGGCACTCCACTAAATTTCACAAATTTATTAAACAAACCTTCGCCATAATCCTCTTCACGGTTCAGTAATTTAGGAAAGGAACGGAATCCAAGTATATCACAATACTGACCCATCACAGCTGCTGCCTCACGGATGTGCTCAACTGTTGTTCCATTCATTATTACTCCGTCTTCTGTCTCTAAAGCCCAGCCTTCCTTGTCAAGATTCATCACCATTACATTCAAGCCCAGGTTCATAGCCGCCTTTTGAGAACTTAAGCGAGTGCGCAGACTCGGATTAAGAAATACGAGGCCAAGTGTTTTATTTTTACCTAGCAACTGGTTTGCATATGGATCTGCCTTCAGGATAAATGCCTGTTCAATAAAAGATTTCAGATCTGTAACATCATTAACTGAAGAAAACAATTTCATAATGGTAAAAATAGCCGTTTTTATTTATTTAATTCTGTTTTAAGAGCTGTCAAAAATTGATCAGCATGCTCATTTGAAATATTTAAAGCAGGTAAAAGCCTGATCACATTCGGTTTTGCTTCTCCGGTAAAGATTCGGTGCTTGAAAAGTAAGTCTTTTTTAACGTTTGAGTATGTTTCAGAAAGTTCAATTCCAATCATAAGACCCCTACCACGAACTTCACTGATTTGCGGGATTTTATTCAATTCATTGATAAGGTAATTTCCGACTTCCTTAGCGTTCTCCATTAGATTATCATTTTCCATTACCTCAAGTACTGCAAGCGCAGCGGCACAGGCTAAATGATTTCCGCCAAAAGTGGTTCCCAACTCACCGTACCAGGGCTTAAATTTTGGCGAAATAGAGATTCCTCCTATCGGAAAGCCATTACCCATCCCTTTTGCCATGGAGTAAATATCAGCCTCAACACCGGCATAATCATGTGCATAGAACTGGCCAGTCCGCCCGTACCCACATTGCACTGAGTCAGCAATATAGACCGCATCATACTGATCGCAAAGGCTCCTGATCTTTTGCAAAAAGCTCTTTGAAGCTTCACGGATACCGCCAACACCCTGTATACCTTCAATAATTACGGAAGATATTTCGCTTCCAAATGATTTGAAGGCTTCTTCCAAAGCCTGTTCATCATTGAACGGAAGAAAGATCACATGGTCTGTTTCATTTACAGGAGCAATGATCTTAGGGTTGTCTGTTGCCGAAACAGCAAGTGAAGTTCGTCCGTGGAAAGCGCCTTTAAAGGCAAGGATTTTTTTTCGTTTATTATAAAAAGAGGCAAGTTTCAGTGCATTTTCGTTTGCTTCTGCACCTGAATTACACAGAAAAAGCTGAAAATCAGGTTTATCGGATAGATTGCCAAGCTTGTCAGCCAGCTCCATTTGCTGTGAGATAATCACTGAATTGGAATAGAAACCCACTTTATTCAGCTGCTCGGTCAAACGTTTAACATAATGCGGGTGGGTATGGCCGATTGAAATCACGGCATGTCCGCCATAAAGATCCAGGTACTTATTACCATCAGCATCCCAAACATTGCTGCTCAGAGCTTTTACAATTTCTATGTTATTGAGGGGATATACGTCGAATAGTTTCATTTTATGCGAGTTATAAGTTTTAAGTTGTAGGTTATAAGTTTTTCAACCCTACGACCTAACCTTTTGTATTAATGATATAAGCATTGCTTTGACCTCGTTTATAGATCTTTCTAAAAGCCGATGATCATCGGTTGTTAAGTAACCGAGATCTTTTGCCAGCAGAAGAAAGTATTCAGTTTCATTAGCCGATCCCAAAGCAATATTCAAAAATCTTCCAAGATCATTATTAGAATTCTTACCGCAACCTTCCGCTATATTTGCTGGAATTGAAGAAGAACACCTTCTAATCTGACTTGTCAAAGAATAAATTTCCTCTTTCGGAAAGCCTTTAGTGATATTGTAAATTTTTAAAGTAATCTCGTGCGATTTAATCCACACTTTCAAGTCTTTATAGTTTTGCATTCATAAACTTAAAAACTCTTATTAAGCTAAAATAATTTCCTTAGTCAATGGCTAAGAATTAACATCGTCGTCGAAATTCTATTCTCAAATATCTAGGATGATTTATTTTAATTTTCATTGTATCTTCAAGCTTTTTGTTTAGTAGGAGTTTCCAAAAACTTACGACTTATAACCTACAACTTATAACTCAAAAAGCTGCTGCCTTCAACCTCAAGCCCACCGTTTCTCCAAGCCCAAACATCAAATTCATATTCTGCACTGCATGCCCACTTGCACCTTTTAGCAAATTATCTATGGTGCTAATAATGAACAATTTGTTTCCATGTTTCTCTAAATGAATCAGGGCTTTATTGGTGTTCACTACTTGCTTCAGGTCAATGTTTCTTTTACTGATATGTGTGAATGGATGATCCTTAAAATAGTTTTCATAAAGATCATATGCTTCATCCAGACTTAATTCAGTTTCAGTATAAATCGATGCCATAATCCCACGGGTAAAATCACCTCTTTGAGGGAT
>JAURKO010000082.1 GCA_030831705.1 Daejeonella sp.
AATAATACCTTTCAGATTCCAGCGGAGGCTGGAATCTCCTGTCCCCACCTAACCTTTGTCATTCCCACGAAAGTGGGAACCTCCAAATCCTTAAATAATGACATTGCACGAAAGCGGGAACCTCCAAATCCTTAATAATGACATTGCACGAAAGCGGGAACCTCCAAATCCTTAATAATGACATTGCACGAAAGTGGGAACCTCCCTTCAATCTCCATCAAATTGTCATTTGGCGATCGGAACCTTAAACGTGGCAACTAGTTTTAACCCATTCCTAATTTATCATCCGATTTTTCAGATTCCCGTGGAGGTGCAATGTCATTAAGTTAAGAGTCCGCATTGGCTCTTTTGATTAAAATTGCAGTGTGGGAAATTTGGGAGGTTCCCACTTTCGTGGGAATGACAAATCAAGATGGAGGAGGGGGATTCCAGCCTCCGCTGGAATCGAAATTCGGAAACTTACCCTAAATGATGCAGTCCTCTTACTCATTTTTTGTGTTTAGAACTTAGCCATCGCCAGGGAAAAACAATTAAAGACTAGATAGCGATCCTGGAAAATAATTTAACTAAAAAATATAAGCACGATTGGCATGATTTTGCGGCTGATTGGTTCATTAAAAGTATTCAGTAACCTAAACCGATTCCAGCGAAGGCTGGAATCTCCCTATCCATACCACCAGATTTGTCATTCCAGCGAAAGCTGGAACCTCCCAATTCTTTAATAATAATCCCATACTTGACCCGATTGTCATCCCGGGCTTCAGCCCAATCTAAATCCCAAACCTGTTTTCGAATATTGGGCTGAAGCCCGAAATAAACAATCTCCTTTACCCCAGCTAAAGCTGGAGCCTATTGAGCAATCATATTGGTATTTATATACTACATACAAAGTCACACCGGACTCGATCCGGTGCGGGACAAGGCACTATTGCGCCGTCCATCCCCCATCCACAGGCATAGCAGCGCCCGTAATCATTGAGGCATTGTCTGACGCTAAAAATAATGCAAGAGCAGCAATCTCCTCGGCACTGACAAAGTTTTTAATAGCATGTTTTTGTAAAATATTATTCTGAATTACTTCGGCTTCAGTAATATTCTGCTGCTTGGCCAGATCTGCGATTTGCTTTTCCACCAATGGCGTTTTAACAAAACCCGGACAGATGGCATTTACTGTAATTCCATGATCGGCACCTTCCAGGGCCAAGGTTTTGGTCAAACCAATCAGGCCATGTTTGGACGCTACATAGGCAGATTTGTTTTCTGATGCCACTAAGCCATGCGCCGAAGAAATATTGATAATTCTTCCCCATTTTCTGACTTTCATAGCTTCCCAAACTGCCTGAGAGGTACAAAATGCGGCGGTAAGGTTTACAGAAATGATATCATTCCATTTGTTTATTGGAAAATCTTCGATAGGGGATACAAACTGAATTCCTGCATTATTCACCAGAATATCTATATCTCCCAAATGAATACTTGCTTGTTTAATCATAGAAGTGATTTCGAAAGAATTCAAGAGATTTGCTGAGGAGAAAAAAGTATCAATTCGGTTTTGCTTTCCAATCTCGACAGCAATTTCTGCTCCATCCTTTTCTAAACCATGAAAAGCCAGATTATATCCTGATTTTGCGAAAGCTGTGGCAATAGCTAATCCAATACCACTGGTACTTCCGGTAATCAAAACATTTTTAGCTTTCATAAAACTGATCTGTTTAGCTTATTAGATAGCCCATTTAATCCTTTATGCATTCATCTGCAAGGTAAAGAACAGACTCGTAGTTTTTACCCACCGCTTCAGACATGGCAATCTCACAAGTCTTACCGGAAGAATAATACCCTTCATAAGTTCCCTTTTTAACGTCCATAGCTTCAGGAGCAGTAGCCGAAGCAGTCAATTCAGGATATAGAAAACCTCGGTCACCCGCCATTCCGCAGCATCCTGAGTGTATCGGAACATCTGCAGTATTGCTAAAATGATTGGCTACTGAAACAAACTTTCGCTCCAGTCCCATTTTCTGTAATGAACAAACCGGATGAAGTACAACGGTTCCTTTCTTTTCAACTGGTCCGCACGAAGGAATTACATAATCATGAAGGTAATCAATACTGTCCAAAATGCTTAGTCGATCATACCTCTCATTATTGCTATCACTCAATATCGGACGACACTGTTGTAAGGTATGAGAACAAGATGTTACATCAAGAATTACGGGCAGCATTCCATTATTAGTGATAGTCCAGAGCTTTTCGATCGTCTCATTAACCTTATCAGCATAAGCTGGATTATAACCCTTAGAAGAAAAAAGTTGTCCGCAGCAAAGAGATTCAATTCCCTCAGGAATGATGACCTGAATCCCTGATTTAGAAGATACACTTAAGAAGGTATCCGGAATATTCTTTTTGCCTGTGGTGCCACCCATTACCCTTGAAATACAGGTGGGGAAATAAACAACAGCAGGTCCTTTGGTTGTTTCAGAATCAACAAAATGCTTATGATCACCGGTGATTGATCCACTTGCAATCAATTGATTACTCCATAATGGAAAAGCAGGAATAATCTTTTTCAGGCCTCTTGTCATAAGGTTCATGGAATTCTTTCCAAAAACTGAATTAACAAATGAACCTACCTCAAGTGCAAAATTCACAAGGTATGTTACCGCACGAAAATTCTTTGAAACCAACAGTGCCACCTGATTAGAAAATCCTGAATGACTTTCTCTTCTCAAACGTTTAACAAGATCGCCGGTATTTATATCAACCGGACAACTGGTGGCGCACAGACCATCCACTGCACAGGTATCCAGACCATCGTACTGAAATTGCTGTACGAGTTCAGCATGAGTACCATGATCTCCTTTTGCTTTTAATAAAGCAAGTTCCCGTCTCACAACTATTCGCTGTCTCGGAGTGAGTGTAATGTTTCGGCTTGGACATTTATATTCGCAATAACCACACTCAATACATTTATCGACTTCCTCCTCAACAGTTGGTAAAGATTTAAGGTCTTGTAAATGCGCATTTTTATGATCGTTGATAATAACTCCCGGATTCAGCAGGTTATGCGGATCTACAATAGCCTTCAGACTCTTCATAATCTGAAATGCCTCAGAACCCCATTCAGTTTCTACGAAAGGAGCCATGTTTCTGCCGGTTCCATGCTCAGCCTTTAGGGCACCATCATATTTGTCGACTACCAGCTCTACAACTTCTCTTAAAAATCGATCGTAACGAACTATCTCTTCTGATGAATTAAATGACTGAGTGACTACGAAGTGAATATTGCCATCTTTAGCATGGCCGAAAATGATCGCATTCTCATATTCATACTTTTCGAAGAGAACATGCAAATCGAGTATAGCATCACCCAATTTTGCAACAGGAAAGGTAATATCTTCTAGAATCACAGTAGTTCCCCTTGCTCTGACAGCACCAACTGCAGGAAACATGCCCTTACGGAGTTTCCAGTAAAATGCCTGAATGTAGGGATCTTCAGTAAATTTAATTGGTTCCAGTAGCAATAATGAGCTGGCATGAGGCAGGAGCTTATCAATTTTAGATTGCAATTCCTCTTTACTATTACCCTGATATTCAATCAATAAAGCTGCTGCTGTTTCAGGCAAGGTTTTTAAAATTTCTGGAGCACCTTTTAAATCTTCTATAGATCTTAAAGATGCCCTGTCCATTAATTCAACGGCCTCTGCTCCCGACACCTTTAGAGGTTCAATAGCCTGACAGGCAGAATAAATGGTTTCAAAATAGATAAATGCAGTCGATTTAAAAGGATAATCGGGTACAGTTTCCATTACTGCCTCAGCGATGAACCCTAGTGTTCCTTCTGCACCAATCAACAGATGTGAAAGAATATCGAGCGGGTCGGAATAATCTATGAATGCATTTAGTGAATAACCGACTGTGTTTTTAGTGAGGTACTTTGTTCTAATTCTTTGCGAAAGAGTGGCATTCTCAGCAATCTGATTTTTTAAATTTAAGAGGGTAGAATAGATATCCGGACATTCCTCTTTAAAGCGATGGTAATCTGCCTTTACTTCAGTTGAAAAACTTTTACCGCAAGGCAGAATAAAACGAATATGTTTGGTGGTATGATAGGAGTTCAGACTAACCCCACAACACATTCCACTGGAATTATTTGACAAAATCCCGCCAATCATTGCAGAGTCAATACTTGAGGGGTCGGGACCTATTTTACGTTTATGTTTTTTTAGGAAGGTATTAACCATCGAACCGGTAATTCCCGGTTGTACCCGAACCAGATTGCCGTTATCTTCGATAAGCAATTGATTCCAATACTGACTCAGATCAACAAGTATTCCATCGCTTATGGACTGCCCCGATAAGCTTGTACCGCCTGTCCGAAAGGTCATAGGTACTTTATTCCTATGAGAAAATTCAAGCAGTTCAATAATTTCCTTTTCGCTGACCGGCTGTACGACTGCTTTTGGTCTTAAATAGTAAAAACCCGCGTCTGAAGCATATGCAACCAGGTCTATCAACCGGCATTTTATTCGTTCTTTTGGCAGAATAGCTTCCAAAAGCTTCCCAATATCCATAATTATAATTTAGACCCTAAATTTGAGAGAATTTCCAATGGAATACAAATTCCACTAGAAAGGCATTGCTACATAGTACTTAAAATACGCTTAGAAACCGCAATGGCGTGATCAATATCAGCTTCAGTATGCGCGGTGCTAATATACCATAAGCCTCTGCCAATTATTCTAATCCGTTCATCGTGCATTGCAGAAATAAATTTACCAAGCTTGGC
This sequence comes from Daejeonella sp., assembly GCA_030831705.1. Lineage (GTDB taxonomy): Bacteria > Bacteroidota > Bacteroidia > Sphingobacteriales > Sphingobacteriaceae > Daejeonella. Next base: position 4,784 of record JAURKO010000082.1, read on the forward strand.
TTTATCGTAAGTCAGCGTATCGCGATAATCCTTAACCTTCTTCAAATCAGTAAAACCAATATTAAACATCGGACCCGGACCCTGAACCAGTAAATTATGATTATAAACTTCAGCTGCTTCTCTAATGCCATTCATCAGCTTGTTTCCAAGTCTGAACATTCTTTCGTAAGGATTTTCCTGTTCTAGAACCTCAATAGTGGCCAAAGCAGCCGCAATTGTAGGATTACTTGCATTCATTGTTCCGGCATGAATAACCTTTCCCTCTTCAATAAGAACCATCCAATCCCTTTTACCAACAATAGCGCTGATTGGATAACCGCTTCCCATAGCTTTCGCAAAAATTGACATATCAGGAGTAATTCCAAAAAATTTCTGAGAACCGCCAATACTCATTCTGAAACCGGTGATCACCTCATCAAAAATCAGAGCTATTCCATATTGATCACATAAACCGCGTAAACCGGCATGAAAGCCCTCTTCAGGCATAATACATCCATTATTACACATAATTGGTTCAGTAATAATAGCTGCAATTTCTCCATGACGTTCCGCAAGGGTTTTTTTCACCAGTTCAATGTCATTCCATGGAAGAATTATAAATTCATCTTTTGAATTTTCTGGTATTCCGGCAGACCAAGGATAAACATTTGGATTTTCGCGACTTCCTAAGGCTTCGGCAGAAGGCGTCGAAATTCCCCAAGCAACATTATCCAGCCAACCATGATAATGTCCTTCAAATCGAAGGAACTTCTGCTTTCCGGTTTTCGCTCTGGCAACCCTTAAAGCAGTTTGAACTGCTTCGGAGCCATCAAGACAGAAACGCATTAATTCGGCAGAAGGAATCAGCTTATTAATCTTTTCAGCGAGTTCAATTTCTTTGATATGCTGTCCCGCATAGAGTTGTCCAAGTTCAGAATAATCGTTTACAGATTTTAAGACATGTGGGTGCGAATGACCTAAAATCAGCGGACCTTGACTCAAGGTAAAATCAAGATAATCATTACCATCAACATCAAAAAGATGGCTGCCTTTGCCATGGGTATAAAATATGGCATGTGGATGATTATATTTTCTGAATTCTGAGGAAACGCCTCCTGCGAGCACTTTCTTTGCCCTACCAAGTAATTCTGCTGATTTAGAATAGTCTAAACTTTTCATGTATGTATTGATGTTTGTTTAACAGTTATGAAAACAACATATAGCTATTCTCATCTACCGATATATATAAATTTCTAATTGATATCATCCTTTAAAAATTGGATGAGCTGTTCTTCCCTTTTATAATTCATTTCCGCTGTGAATTTCTCATTCCAAGAATAATAACCCTCCCCATTCTTCTGACCAAAATGGCCTTGAGCGATCAAATCTCTGAGCTTCCCGGATGACTGATCAGCATTACTCAAATCTTTGAACAAATAATCAGATATTGATGCAAAAACATCCAGACCACCCATATCAGCAGAAAGCAAGGGCCCGGTTACAGGCAATCTTCTTCCAATTCCATAAGTTACTGCAGCGTCGATATCTTCCTTACTTGCAATTCCCTGTTCAAGAAGAAACTGGGCCTCCCTGAAAAGTGCGAACTGAAGGCGGTTTCCTACCATACCTGGCACTTCTTTTTTAACCTCTATCGGCTTTTTATTCATGAACTTCAGCAGATCAATCGCCCGCTTAAAGGTATGATCATTTGTAAATTTCGATCTTAAAACTTCAACCAAAGGAATGAGATGAGCAGGATTCCAAAAATGAGTTGCTAAAGTTCTTTGGGGATGTTTTAAATTCAATCCAATGAGACTTGGACTAAGTCCGGAGGTATTTGTTGCAAGGATAACCCCCTCATTGCACATTTCATCTAGTTTAACAAAGAGATCATTTTTAAGCGCCAGATTTTCTGGTATACATTCAATGATAAAAGTAGCCCCTGAAACAGCTTCTGATAAAGAGTCAGTGCAGGTAATCTTTTCTAAGATCTGATCTTGCTGATTTTGCATGATCAGATCCTTTTCAAAAAGCGTTTTTAATTTTGCTTTGACAGCTAAAAGTCCATTCTGAACATCCTTCTGATCAATACCATACATTTTTACCTGAATACCAAACCATGCAGCATTCAGGGCAATGGTATGACCCATTGTGCCACAGCCTATTACTGCCAGTCTCTCTATTTCAGTTGAACCCGGCACAATCAATAAATTACTGGAAAATCAGAGTTCCGAAAAACTGTGGGAGATGAAAATTAGGTTTGGGATTATCCACAATATTCCACGTAATATAATTTGGATTAGAGGTCCTGCTACCAGTTTTGTAAAAATTAGCTTTCCAAACCACACCAGGTGCAGGGCGACTCACATTTGAGAACTTAGCTAACATTGATAAAGGAATTCTATATTCAATAGTCCAGGTCACCGGCTCAGTAATCTCAGGATCAACCTTTGATGGTAATGAATGTGCAATTTCAATCTCTTTAATTTCGCTTGCTTCCAATTTTACAAAAGGAGTTGCAGGATAAGGATGTTTAATATAAAAAATCAAAGGAGTACCCCCGGCATTTATTTCAAGATTGAAATAGCTCAAAGGGAGGTTTGAATCAGGAGCGAAGAAAAATTCAACACATGAGTCTCCAGAAACATTGCCATTATATTCCTGCACCAAACTGCGTACAAATTTGTCCTTTACACGAAAAATAACGTAAACATTATCATTATCGTACATCATTTTGGCTTCGACCGTAGGTTTGAACGGTGGAATTATTCCCATATAGTTTTCGATTTTGATCGTTTCTATATTCTTCCATTGTGCCTTATTCCAGTCTCCGTTAATTTTCAATGAACCTTTTAACTTAGAAACCTTATACTGTTTATCTTCAACAGGTTTTTTAGTAGAATTGGCTGCAGATAACCTGTTTGGGGTATCAGAAGAAAGCATATCTCCGCCTTTCATTAAGAAAGGCAGAGATATGAACAATAAATAGGTGATAAATTTCATATTCTTTATTTATCTATCGCCGACCGGCGCGGTATCTGGAAACTTCATTTGCTGTAATAGCACTTGAATTATTTCCAAAACTGGATCTTACATAAGTTAATATCTGAGCAATCTCTGTATCCTTGAGGTAACCATGAGGAGGCATCGCTTCATTATATCCAACACCTTTCACTGTTATTGGTCCGGACAGACCGTTAAGAACTAATTCAATTAGCCTTTTTCTGTCCCCATTAACCCATTCAGATTCAGCGATCGGTGGAAAACGGGTTCCATCCCCCTTACCATTTTGCTGGTGACATGATGCACAATAAGTATTATAAAGCTTGGCGCCTAAAGCCAATTGACCTTTCATAAGGTTATCCTTTTCAAAATCTGGAGTTTTAACATTTGGGGAAGTTAATTTACGGGCTGCCATTCCTGCAAGCTGGGTGGCGCCGAAATTTTTCTTATCTCCTTTGAACATCACTCTCCAAATCTTTCCTTTCTCACTGTCATTCATATAAAGAGAGCCATCCGGACCTTGTGCGAGACCCATCGGACGGTACTTGGCATCTGAAGTATAAACGATGGTATCTACTCCTCCAAATCCGTCAGCAAATAATTCCCATTCACTTGAAAATTTACCATTTACAAAGGGAACAAAAGCTACACAATAGCCTCCTTGTGGGTATGGTGCACGTATTGTTGAACCATGAAAAGCAACAAATGCTCCATTTTTATAACGCTCAGGAAATTGATTTCCGGTATAAAAAAGCAAATCGTTTGGTGCAAAATGCCCCGGAAAACCAATGATTGGCATGTTATACTTTGCTGCATCACCTTCCTTTTTACCATCACCACCATACTCAGGGTTTAATAATTTTTTACCCTGCATAAAATCATAATAATAGTATGGCCATCCTGAATCAGATCCTTCAGGCACTTTCAAAAATTCTTCAGAAGGCAATAGAGCACTATGCCATGAAGTGTAGAGATTAGACCATGTTCTGGATAAATCGTCACGTCCATGCTGCATTGCATATAAAGATTTGTCAACATTGTTCCATGCCATACCAACAATACTACGAATACCAGTAGCATACATGGTACCTTGACTTTGAGTTTGATTTAATTTACTCTCACTGAATTTCCAAACACCACCATGCTCCTTCAACTCAGGGCAGGGCATTTGTCCCATAGAACCGGGCTGCCTATCGCCAATCTGGCAAACATCACTCGGAGAACCGAAAGGAACGTACATGTTACCTTTATTATCAAAAGCAATCGGCTTAGCGATGTGAGAAGATTTTCCTCTTTTGTAATTATCGATCACAATAGTTTCTGTTTTTCCTTCAGGAACTAATTTTCCAGGCGTAAGTTTTGTTCTTAGAACCTCACCAGCAGTACTGAAATAAAGATAACCCTTGTGAATACGCATAGCGGTTCCATAATTACCAGTATCCGGATAGCTTCCGAAATACTCAATTATGTCTGCTTTACCATCATTGTTATTATCCCTTAAGGCTACACTTCCGCGCTTTTGATCATCAGGCACCCTTAATTTTACATAAATATCTCCATTGGTATTAACCGCAAGATGTCTTGCACGGCCCAAAGAATCTGCCACTACAACCGCTTCAAAATCACCGGGTAATGCAAGACCACCATTATCAGCATCTCCCTGCGGAAGACCACCAGGACCCCCTGAATTTATAAAACTTATTGTAAGTAGAAATGCAAGTCCTAAAAAAGCAAACAGCTTAGTGCGAACATTAGTTCCGTAAAAAAATTTAAAATTGACTTTCATTAGTATTAATTTTTGCTTTAAAATTAGGTGTTGTTTAATTAATATGCATATTCTTGACTTTTTACTGATTTTCCAAATTTAACGCGTATTATTTCTGGTATAATTCAAAAAAATATTCAACAATAAAAATATATCTGAAATAATTAACCCTTGCTTTTAAATGCGTCTGGTATCATAAACTCATACTCTTTAGGATGCCACGGAGCGATACTTTGCCCAGTTGGACGTGGTGCGGTAGGTCTGATCGGCTCATAGCCCGCCGCTGAATATTTAATATTTAAAAACG
>JAURKO010000083.1 GCA_030831705.1 Daejeonella sp.
AAAATCTCTTCTTTTCATCTAATTGGTAAGTTTAGAAATTCTGCTCTGAAAGTAAAAGTACCCTCGAGAGCGGATTGGGCTAGATTAAATAAATAATTTATTCTGTGTTTGTATAAATATCAGACTTTAGGCCCCTGATTAAGTTACAGGTAGGCGCGCATCTTTTTAGGATTATATTGTTTTTTTGAAAAACCCCTTGAAAAAAATCGCATCCTGATTTTTAATATCCGATACGATCTTATTTCTCATTCCAAATGTTAGTTATCAGTTGTCAGTTATCTGTGATATAGTACTAAATGTCAAATTTAGTAGTCATATCAACTGTCAACTATCAATTGTCAATTGTCAACTATCAACTGTCAACTGTCAACTGAATTTAAATTTTCCTCCCCGTATTAATCACATTCACTCCTTTAAACAAAGTTGTTGAACATCCATGCGATACCGCACTCACCTGACTTGGTTGTCCCTTTCCGTCAAAGAAGGATCCGCCGGTCCGGTAATCTTTTTCATCGCAAATAGCTGCACAGGCATTCCAGAATTCCTGAGTATTTGCCTGATAAGCTACATCTTTTAATAGTCCGCCAATCTTCCCGTCTTTTATCTCAAAACAAAGTTGTCCGCTAAACTGGAAGTTATATCGCTGCTGATCAATGGAGTAGGAGTTTCGTCCGAAAATGTAAATTCCCTTCTCCACGTTTTTGATCATATCTGCCGGACTGAGAGCCGCTTTTCCGGGTTTCAAAGAAACATTTGGCATCCGCTGGAATTGTACACTACTCCAGCTGTCGGCATAGCAGCAACCCTGTGATTCAGGCAGACCCAAAATATGTGCCTGATCGCGGATAGTTTGATAATTAACAAGAATTCCATCCTTAATAATATCCCAGTTTTTACATTTTACACCCTCATCGTCATATCCAACCGCTGCTAATGAGCCTTTCTGAGTTTTATCAGCTTCAAAATTGACAATATTGCTTCCAAAATTGAATTTCTTGCTTTCCCATTTATCCAGAGTAAGGAAACTTGTTCCGGCATAATTGGCTTCATAGCCCAATACACGGTCGAGTTCTGAAGGATGACCTACAGATTCATGGATAGTCAGGAACAAATTCGTAGGATCAATAATCAGATCGTATTTCCCCGCTTCTACAGGTTTAGATCTCAGTTTTTCATCTACATGCCGGGTTGCAGTTGTCACATCCTCCAGCATATTGTAGCGATTTTTGTAGATCGTAAATAAACCGTCGATTTCTTCCTCTTTCTTTGGGATGAGGTATTCATAACCCATCCCCATTGGAGAACTGAGTGAATTCCTTGTTTCAAATTTCCCTGATTTCGGATCTATTTTAGTAACCGTAAACGTTGGCCACAGTCGGTGTACATCCTGATCAATATATGAACCTTCGGTAGAAGCAAAATACTTCTGTTCATTGACCAGGAAGAGGGATGAATTGATGTAATTGGCACCACCTTTCAAAGCGGCATCATTCACTGCAAGCAAAAGTTCAGTTTTCTCCTTGATCGGAATCTCAAAGGCATTTTTCTCGATCGGAGTTTTCCAGCTAACTTCACCATAACCCCTTTGAGGGGCAAGTTTTACGGGCTCAGTTAACAATTTGGAATTCACTTTTGCAATCTGGACGGCAGTAGCTGCCGCACGTGCAATATTATCTTCAGTTAATTGATCGATAGAGGCAAAACCCCAGCTGCCATTCGCAATAACACGGATACCCATGCCATAAGATTCAGTATTGCTGATATTCTCAACCCGGTTTTCACGGGTTGTTAAAAATTGATTCAGATATCTTCCAATCCTTACATCTGCATAACTTGCTCCTTTAGAACGCGCTGCATTCAATGCAATATCAGCTAATCGCTTTTTCAAGGCAGGATCTATCGGAATCAATGCCTCTTCCATCGCTATATCCCGGCCAATCACTGGTACCGATTGTAGCATGGATGCTCCAACTCCAACTCCCGACAGGTATAGAAAATCTCTTCTTCTCACAACGATATTTTTTTAATTATGGGTTAATATGGTTATGGATTAAACTGCATCAGAAAGAGAAGAGAAAGTAAAGTCGCGAATCTTCATTGGTGGAACGATCATGTTACCATTTCGTTCGGCTTTGCCAAGGGCTTCTACATTATTGAGCATAATAATCGGACTTTCATTGAACCTGAAGTTTTTGATTGGGAACATAATTTTTCCGTTTTCAATATAGAAAGTACCGTCGCGGGTCAATCCGGTTAATAATAATGTTTGGGGATCTACACTTCGGATATACCAGAAACGGGTTACCAGAATTCCTTTTTCAGTACTTTTAATCAAGTCTTCCAATGATGCCGAGCCACCTTCCATGATAATTCTTCCTGCACCCGGGATTGCCTTTACACCTTTTTTCTGGGCCCAGAAACGTGAATAACTCAGGTTTTTCACAACTCCTTTTTCTACCCAGCTGGTTCTCTCAACGGGAAGTCCGTCACCATTCCAGGTTGCACCGGGAAGTTCGGCATTAAATGGATCTGAATAAATATTGACCTGCTCATTGAACAACTGTTCGCCCAGACGTGTGCCACCTCCTTTTTTGCTCATAAAGCTTCGGCCTTCTTCGGCACCACGGGCATCAAAGCCCCGAACCAGATTGGAAAGCATGTCGCTGGCTGCAAGCGGTTCCAAAATGACTGTGTATTTTCCAGGTTCTATTGCCCTGGCACCTGCAGATCCATTCGCTTTACCCGCAGCAATTTTTGTTAATGCCAGCGTATCCAGTTTTGATATATCATTAAAACTGTTGCTGACATATCCTGAACCAGTGCCTGCCTGATTTCTTGTGGTTACTGAGAATGATACATCCGTATCTTTATTGTAAGCATAAAGTCCTTTAGAATTCATGATCGCCCTGAAGCTGGTCGTGTTTTCAAGGAATCCGGCAGCTTCAAGATTTGCTGCTTTGGCAACCTCTAGACTTTTTCTGACTGCCTCAGCCCTGATATCAGGATTTATTGCCGCAGTTACCGGATTATATGTTATTGACTCTGCAAAGGTTTTTGGTCCCTCGAGTGATACATATTCAGGATTTGCCGGTGCCAGTTGAGCAAGTTCTTCAGATCTTCTGACCACTTTCTCAAGCGAGGCATCATCAAATTCATTGATCGTTGCTGAACCAGTTTTTTTGCCGAATGTGGAGCTAATAGCCAGCCCCATAGAACTCATGTCCCCTGCAGTTGAAACCGCGTTGCGTGCATAGCGGATATTACCACCTTCACTACCATTTAGGCTAACTTCACACTCATCAGCTTTCGAAAAGCTCAATGCTTTTTTCAGAATTGCCTGAGCTTCTTCTTTACTTAATATGCTCATATCTTATATTTTTCTTGCTGTATTTATAACATTAACTCCATTAAATCGTGTGGTTGAACAACCATGTGAGACTGCATTCGACTGACTTGGCTGGCCTTTGCCATCATTGAAAGCACCACCTAAACGGTAATCACTTTCATCGCAAACTGCTCCGCAGGCATTCCAGAATTCCTGAGTATTCGACTGATAAGCCACATCCTTAAGCATTCCCACAATTTTGCCTTCTTTTATTTCGTAGAACATTTGTCCGCCGAACTGGAAATTATAGCGCTGCTGATCAATAGAGAAAGATCCATCACCGATGATGTAAACTCCTTTTTCTACATTTTTGATCATATCGTCAACACTCAGTTTCGCTTTTCCAGGTTCTAAGGAAATATTTGGCATCCTTTGGAATTGTACATCCTGCCAGCTTTGGGCATAGGAGCAACCCTGTGATTCATTTAACCCGATCATATGTGCCTGATCACGCGTTGCCTGAAAATTGACCAAAATTCCATCTTTGACAATGTCCCACTTCTTACATGCTACACCTTCATCATCATAACCAACAGCACCCAAAGAGCCTTTTTGTGTCTTGTCAGCCACAACATTGACCAGCTTGTTTCCGAAATTGAATTTTTTGGAATTCATTCTTTCCAGACTTAAAAAGCTGGTGCCAGCGTAATTGGCTTCATATCCAAGAACGCGATCGAGCTCTGTAGGATGACCTACTGATTCGTGTATCGTTAGCCAGAGATGGGATGGATCGAGAACCATGTCGTATTTGCCCGGTTCAACAGATTTAGCCTTCATTTTCTCGTCCACATTTGCAGTAGCCGCTTTCACGTCTTCAAGTATGTCGTAACGATCTTTGTATCGGGTAACAATTCCTTTTACCTTACTGCTTTCTTTTGGTTCTAAATACTCATAGCCCATACCCATAGGGGTACTCAATGAGCGAATCGTATCGAATTTACCACTGCTGCGATCGATCTTGGTAACTGTGAAATTCGGGTAAATTCTATGAATATCCTGATCTATATAAGAACCATCTGTTGAAGCAAAATATTTTTGCTCATTGACAGCCAGAATAACCGAATTGACAAAACTAGCACCGCCCTGCATTGCAATGGCATTGGTGCTGAGAAGAAGGTCTACTTTTTCTTTGACCGGCACTTCAAATGCATTTCGTTCGATTGGAGACTTCCAACTTACTTCTCCATACCCTTTTTGAGGAGCAAGCTTTACAGGTTCTCCCTGAATTTTGGCATTTGCTTTTGCTACAGCTACAGCCCTCTCGGCAAGTTTGGCAATATCTTCTTTTTCAACATTATTTGAAGAGGCAAATCCCCAGCAGCCATCAGCGATAACGCGTATTCCAACTCCATAAGACTCGGTATTAGCAACACCCTGTACCCGGTTTTCGCGGGTAGAAACAAACTGGTTTAAATATCGGCCAATGCGGATATCTGCATAGCTTGCGCCCTTTGAACGTGCAGCATTCAATGCCACATCTGCCAAAGCTTTTTTAATTCTGACATCCATGCCTTCCAAGGCTTGTGCCGGATCAATTGGATTACCCATGAGCGATAGTCCGGGTAGCATAAATGCACCGGCTCCCATTCCACTCAGGTAAAGAAATTCACTTCTTTTCAATATGTTGTCCTCCTGTAATTTGGTTAGTAGAATTAGTCCGAATTTGATTCGGAGTTTTAATTTTTTGAAGTTAAAACTTTTTTGCTTCAAGCCATAAATATGTGCAAGAAAGTAGAAATAATATGTAGAAATATGCAGGTGGGATTTCACCCTGATAATTTCTCTCTGAAAAATTCTGTTCATTAAACTCTGAAAGTGATTTTTCCTCCACTTTCCTGTTTTCCTTGATTTTTCTCACTGAATTTACAGATGCCCATTCATTTTTTTCAAATACATAAAACCAGGTTTGAATTGAATCCGGAGTATTTCCTGTCTTGAGTAAATTCCAGCCAATTTTTGTTGGCCAGAATGGGGCAGACCATTGGAATCCC
>JAURKO010000015.1 GCA_030831705.1 Daejeonella sp.
GAAAATGCAGAGGTTTTGGTTATTTCAGCTCAAATTGAGGCAGAAATAGCTTCTCTTGAAAGTTTTGAAGAACGGCAAATGTTTCTTGAAGATCTGGGACTTAGCGAATCTGGAGTAACCCAATTAATCAGAGCAGCCTATAAATTACTAAAGCTTGCTACCTATTTCACTGCTGGCGTGCAGGAAGTGAGAGCATGGACTATTACTCAGGGTTTTACTGCCCCACAGGCTGCTGGTGTTATCCATTCAGACTTCGAAAAAGGATTTATCCGTGCTGAGGTAATTAAGTATGATGATTTTGTAAATCTTGGTTCTGAAGCAGCTTGTAAAGAAGCCGGTAAACTGGGTGTGGAAGGCAAAACTTACATTGTGCAGGATGGAGATATCATGCATTTCAGATTTAATGTTTAGTCCTTGCCGCGGCTAGTGGAATAACTATATTTGTTTCAACATTTGAATAGGTGCCCATAGTTCAATGGATAGAATTGCAGATTCCGGTTCTGCTGATGGGGGTTCGAATCCCTCTGGGCACACGAAATTTTTTGGTCAATGTAAGCCCGTTTGAATACCGGCTTGAGAATGACTGAATTGCAGATTCCGGTTCTGCCCGCCCGGCTGAACGCCGTTCGGACGGGCTGATGGGGGTTCGAATCCCTCTGGGCACACATACCCCGGCTTAAATCCGGGGTTTTTTTTGCGTCAATAATTTTAAAATCCCTTACTTCAGCTCCTTTATTTTAATACTTCTAAAATAAACTTCATCCCCATGATCCTGCAATAGAATCTTGCCCATTGGTGATAAACCAAAGCCCTGGACTGCCTTAAACTTGCTCAAGCTTATGTTTTGGATAAAATCTGAAGATCCACGCTGATACTCAAGAACCCGAATGCCGTTTAGCCAATGCTCAACTCTATTATCAGGATAAACCCTGATCATAGCCTGATTCCACTCACCCACCTTTTTTAATGAATAGGGAATCTTTTGTGAAGGCATGATATCATACAATGATGCCTGAGTCCGGTTACCTTTAATTCCCATTTTTGCATCCGGATGATTTTCATCATCAAGAACCTGATACTCCAGACCCAGAATTGAACCACCCAGATTACTGACAAAATATTTCAGTCCGCTGTTTGCTCCTTTTGTTAGTTTAAAATCAAACTTCAGTTCAAATGCTGAGAACTCCTTTTCACTTACAATATCTCCGCCTTTAGCTTTTTCACCAGGAATATCCTTCTGAACACTTAAAACCCCATCTTCGATTTGCCAGCCTTCAGCAGGAAATGGAGATCCATTAGCTGCAGTCCAGCCTTTACTTGACTTTCCATCCCAAAGCAAACGATAGCCCTGCTTTTTCTCAAGCGCTGTAAGACTATTTCCAACCATATTCACCACAAAAATATCTTCCGGCGCTGTAGGCTTCAGGTTTTCAGTTTGAATACGAATATTTTTCCATCTTATCTGTCGTCCCTGAGGTTCAGAAGAAGGAATAGAATGTACTTGCAATGCTATAAAGCCCTTAGAGGTCATATCATCAATCAGGTGTGAAACCGGAACTCCATTTACCCAGGTGCGGATAGTATTACCGATGCATTCAATACGATACTTATTCCAATCATTAATTTTATAGGCAGTTTTAGCTGCAGGATTCAAATCCAGATTATACAACCAGCCTCTTCTGCCCTCATCATAAACACCGCCGCTCCAAGCTCTTGCAGATGGGTCAATTTCCATCTGGTAACCATGAACCCGTCCATTCTGATATTCTGACTTACTCAGGCTTCTGAACTGAATTCCAGAATTCATCAATGGATGAGCCAGTAATTCTACTTCAAGAATGAAATCACCATACTCCTTTTCGGATGCAAGAAAGGAATTTGGGGTATTGGAAACCGTGGTTCCAATGATCTCATCCCCTTTGGCTTCATAAAAAGCTTTCCCACCGAGCAGTTTCCAACCATTGAGATCTTTACCATTATAAAGGTTCTGCCAGCTAGAATTTGATCGCTGTGCAAGTACGTTCACCGAAAAAAGCAGGAACAACAATGTAATTAACTTAGAATTCATAGAATTTTTTTTATTAAATGTACAAAATCCTGCCATTCAATCTAAAAAAGAGAACAATTTAACCTGAAACCGATATAAGCTGGGTTATAAAATTACAGTTATCATTGGTCAGATAAACTCTGGCAAACCATTTTTTGGATTTAGAAAGCAATACCTGTGTATTATAGCTTAATTCAGTCCTTTCCTCCGGAGTATTTCCGGCAAGAAATTGCCTTATATTTCAAAATGCAGATAGCCGGAAGAAACTTCCTACGGCAAGGTTAATTTTACCTGCTGCTGGATTTCATAGGGGAAAAACCCCGGCATAAGGACGATTTGCCCTGTAAAATAAACCTGGGTGGCAGCTCTGGCTTTTTTGCAATACCAGATCTCATGATATCTACTAAACCTGCTGCAAAAAACCAGGGCAGAACACAGGTCTATCGGGACCGAATAAAAAAGGACCTTGCTTTCTAAAAAAAGAAAAAAATAGTCAGGTTAATGTTTCCACGATAAGATTTTACGTCAATCTCAGGTTAATAAATA
>JAURKO010000084.1 GCA_030831705.1 Daejeonella sp.
ATCGATATCAATGTGCATCCAACAAAAACAGAGATCAAATACCAGGATGAAAAAGCAATTTATGCCATCATGCGTTCTGCAGTAAAGCGGGCATTGGGCAAGTATAATATAAGTCCAACTTTAGATTTCAATCAAGAAACTGCCTTCAGCCAAATGATTACAACTAAAGCCCATGAAGATATCATTCCTCCGACAATCGCTTTCAACCCTGATTTCAACCCATTTAGCGCAGGAAGAGCAGAGCGGGAAATTCCATTTCTTAGAAGTACCGGACAGGAAAGGCAGTCCGTTGATAAAAACTGGGGATCTTTATATGAAATAGTTCAGCCCGACCAGGCGATACAAAGTGGCATTGATCTGGAAGGAACCCGCCATATTGAAATTGATAAGCAGGTGCTACAAGTTTTTGGCAAACAACTCTTTCAATTGCATAACCGATTTATAATTTCTCAAATCAAGTCAGGATTTATGCTTATTGATCAACAGGCAGCTCATGAGCGTATTCTTTATGAACGATACCTTCAGCATCTCGAGAACCGTCAGGGTGCTTGCCAGCAAAGCCTGTTTCCACAAACGGTTACGCTAAATACCATTGATTTTGAGTTAGTAAAAGACCTATTACCAGACATCCATGCGCTAGGTTTTCAGATTCGTACCTTTGGGAAAAACACTTTTATCATAGACGGTATACCTGCAGATATAGGCACAAAAATCAGTGAAGTTGAAATGCTAGAACACTTGATTGAAGGTTATAAAAATAATCAAAGCACTTTAAAACTAAATAAACGCGACAGTCTGGCTCGCGCTTTAGCCCGTAATACCTCCATCAAATCAGGTCTTACTTTATCAACTGATGAAATGAACTTACTAATAGATGAGTTATTTGCATGTGAAATGCCAAATACCTCCATCAGTGGAAAACCAATTATCAGCACCTTTACGCTTGAAGAATTACTTCAAAGATTTGAAAAATAAAACTAGTATTTTGACCCATGAATGAAAGGCTATCCCCGTTTGCAAATATCCCACCAGTAGTAAAAAACCTGCTGATTATCAATGTAATTTTTTACATCGCTACGCTGATGTTTGGTGGCCCAATGATGACTCAGGTATTGGGAGTGCATTACTTCGATAGTCCCGATTTCAGGATATGGCAAGTAATTACTTACATGTTCATGCATGATTATTCTTCCTTGTTCCATATCCTGTTTAACATGTTCGCCCTGTACACGTTTGGATCTTCAATTGAGTTCATAATGGGCTCTAAAAGATTTCTGAATTTTTATCTGATTACAGGCCTGGGAGCACTGGCTCTCCAATTGCTAGTACAAAGTTTTGAGGTTTATAGCATCACAGGAAGTGCGGTTAACGATGGTAATTTTATGGTAGACTCTCTCAAGAGAACTATTTCATTTAACCCTGATCTGGTTTCTAAAGATCAAGCATCCACTCTTTTGGGCATATATCTTACTCCTATGGTTGGGGCATCAGGTGCAATTTTCGGACTTCTGATCGCTTTCGGCATGCTTTTCCCAAATGCTGAACTATTCATCATGTTCATTCCTGTTCCTGTAAAAGCCAAATACATCATACCTATTTACGTGCTGCTGGAGTTAGTCCTGGGAGTGAAGCAATTTTCTGGTGATTCCGTGGCACACTTTGCACATTTGGGTGGAGCCCTTTTTGGTTTTATCTTAGTGAAAATGTGGCATCTAAAACGCCATGATAATTTTTTATGAATAAGAATTTATTGAACGAATTATACTCAAAGGCATTTCGCTCCGGGAATGCACTTTACTTATTCATTGGGATAAATATTCTCGTTTTTCTGTTAATTAGTCTGATTGCGGTAATAGAATTTCTATTCAAGACAAATACTGCTGTAGCCAGCTGGCTTGGCAAGCAGCTATCTGTACCTGCCAACCTCGAGATTATTGCTTATAAACCCTGGACCATTATCACTTATATGTTTCTGCAGCGGGGAGTTTTCCATATCCTATTCAATATGCTCTGGTTATATTGGATGGGAATGATTTTCATGGATTTTCTGAACAAGCGTCAGTTTATCTTCACGTACCTGGCAGGTGGAATTGCAGGGGCTTTATTATACCTTTTAGCCTATAATACGTTGCCAGCTTTTGGTGACCTTACTCAAAAATCTTTCCTCTTAGGATCCTCTGCTAGTGTTATGGCCATTGTAATCGGCACAGCAACGCTAGTACCAGATTATACCATTCGATTACTTCTTTTTGGAGCAGTTCGATTAAAATATTTGGCTTTTGCCTATTTCATTCTTGATATTATAGGCATAGGAGGTGGGAATCCTGGTGGTAGTATTGCACATATTGGTGGCGCCATTTTAGGATTTGTATTTATAAAACAACTAAATAACGGAAGGGATCTAAGTAAGATTCTAAAAAAGAGGTCCAGACTTAAAGTTGTCCCGAATAAAAATAATACTAGAACAGAAACCATTCATACAGACCAGGATACCATAGATGAGATCCTGGATAAAATCTCTAAATCTGGCTATGAGAGTCTGAGTAAAAACGAAAAGGAGGCATTATTTAAAGCGAGTAAAAAATAATGGCAAAATTCAACAGTAAAAGACCCCGCATTCACCTGTTCAGTAAGTTTGTACTTATTGGTAATTTATTTGCGGTAATTGCACTTTTACTGAGCTATTCGGCTTCTTATCTAGATCCCTCTTCATTTTGGGTAATATCCTTCTTCGGACTTGCATACCCGGCAATATTACTAATCAATGTTATCCTTGTTTTTTACTGGCTGATTCGCTGGCCAAGATTTGCTTTGATTTCAGGCTTAGCCATCCTTGTGGGATGGAATGTGGTTTTAAATTACATAGGATTCAAAGAAAACACTGCGATAATGGTTCCAAAATCCTCGGCAAGCTTTATCCGGGTGATGACTTATAATGTTCATAATTTTAAGCAATTTGGAGATAAAAATGATGCGTTCACCAAGGATCAGATACTGAATGTGATCCGTAATGAACAGCCTGATATAATTTGTTTCCAGGAATTTTTTAGTAGAAAAAGAGGAGAGTATAACTTCAAAAAACATATACTGGAAATACTTAAAACCGAGCAGTATTACTTTAAACCATCAACTGATAATGGATATGAGGCCATAGGTATGGCAATATTCTCTAAATTTCCGATAATAGACCAAGGCAATATTCAATTTGTAAAAAAAATGAACTGGAATGAAGCAATCTGGGTGGATTTGAAGAAGGGCGATAAAATCTTCAGGGTTTATAATGTACATCTTCAGTCTGTAAGCTTCCAACCAGAGGATTATAAATACCTGGAGAAAGTAAAACAGGAGGTCGACACGGATATTGAATCTTCCAAAAAAATTGGAAGTAGACTAAAAAAAGCATTTATAAAACGAAGCAATCAGGTAAAAATGGTAAAAAATCATGCCGACTCCTGTACGATTCCTTACATTATAACGGGAGATTTTAATGATACTCCAATTTCTTATACTGTTAAAACCATCGCTAAAGGCCTAAATAACAGCTTTCGTGAAAAAGGAAGTGGCTTCGGAGTTACTTATAATGGCGCTTTCCCGAATTTTCAGATAGACTATATTTTTACCTCGCCTGAATTCAGTGTTAAGAATTATTTGATTATTGACAAGAAATTATCTGATCACTTTCCTGTCAGATCTGATGTAGAATTAAAATAAAAGCGTTCAATATCCCCAATAAATCGATTTTCAATTTTTAAGTTTGCAGCATGGATAGTAACCTGAACATTTACAACACCCTTTCAAGAACCAAAGAAAGGTTTGAACCTCTTCATCCGCCTCTTGTAGGCCTCTATGTTTGTGGTCCGACAGTTTACAGTGATGTTCATTTAGGCAACTGCCGCACCTTTGTGATGTTCGATCTCATTTACCGATACTTACTACATCTTGGGTATAAGGTTCGATATGTACGGAACATTACGGATGCAGGACATCTGGAAGGTGATATGGACGAAGGTGATGATAAATTTGCAAAGAAAGCCAGGCTTGAACAGCTCGAACCAATGGAGATTGTTCAAAAATATACTCTGGGTTTTCATGAGGTAATGAGATTATTCAATGCTTTGCCTCCGGGAATTGAGCCAACTGCAACCGGACATATCATTGAGCAGATTGAAATGGTAAAGCAGATTCTTAAAAACGGCTATGCCTATGAAGTAAATGGTACGGTCTATTTTGATGTAGAAAAATATTGCAAGGAATTTAATTATACCATTTTGACCAACAGACAATTAGACGATCTGTTAGAAAATACCAGAGAACTAGGAGGACAAAATGAGAAACGGGGTCGTCTTGATTTTGCATTATGGATAAAGGCTAAACCTGAGCATATCATGCAATGGCCATCTCCATGGGGTACAGGTTTCCCAGGATGGCATATTGAGTGTTCTGCGATGAGCAGCAAATACCTTGGCAACAGTTTTGACATTCACGGAGGCGGAATGGATCTTGCCGCTACACATCATACCAACGAAATTGCCCAGTCGCAGGCATGCAATCATGTTCAGCCTGCCAAGTATTGGATGCATACCAATATGCTGACAGTAAACGGGACAAGAATGTCTAAGAGTAAAGGAAATGGCTTTTTGCCTCATGAGCTTTTTACCGGAAGCCACGAATTACTAACCCGAGGATATTCGCCAATGTCGGTCCGTTTTTTCATGCTTCAGGCACATTATAGAAGTACACTTGATTTTTCAAATGAAGCGTTGGAGGCTTCTGACAAAGGATTTAAACGTTTGATCAATGCCTACGGACTAATTGATAAATTAACCCCTACGCAAAATTCTGCTGTCGATCTAAATAGCCTGACCGAAAGATGCTATACTGCAATGAATGATGATTTCAATAGCCCGGTTCTAATTGCTGAACTATTCGAAGCTGTACATATCATTAACAGTATTTATGATGGGAAGACTAATGCAAATGCTTCTGATATTAAAGCGTTGAAAAAGCTGATGGATGATTTCGTTATAGGTGTTTTAGGTTTGAAAGAAGAAAGTAATCAAGCAGATGACATGAGCAAATTACTTGATTTGATCATTAATCTACGTTCAGAAGCGAAATCTAACAAGGATTATACAACTTCAGATAAGATTCGGATAGGTCTAAACTCAATTGGAATACAGCTAAAAGATAATAAAGAGGGTACTACCTGGAATAAAATTTAGGAAATTTCTGAAATAGTGGTTTTGAACCACTAGAAAATTTCCTTGTGTTCGAAAAATAAGCTCATTCTAAATAATGGGATTTTATGGTAAAATGCCCACTGTTACAACCAATAAAATAATGAAGCAATTTTCTATTTTTTTTATTCTGCTGATATTAGTTTCAATAAAAAGTTTTGGTCAGCAAAGCAATAGAAAAGTAAATTCACTGGTAGCAGCAGAAAACTACCTATCGGCACTTGCCAAAAAGAATGGATCAAAGGATGCATTTTTAAAAGTTTCGGACGACGAAACATTGATTTTCCGTCCGGATCCAGTAAAGGTCAAAGATTTTTATGGTAGAGGAACTATCGATGGACCTGGTCAGCTAAGCTGGAAACCTGTTTATGCTAAAATTTCACAAAGTGGCGATTGGGGTTTCACTACGGGGCCATTTACATTTTTAGGCGACCCAAAGATTGCACCTACTTTCGGTCAATACCTTTCAATATGGAAAACAGATTTTAAAGGCGTTTGGA
Organism: Daejeonella sp.; assembly: GCA_030831705.1. GTDB lineage: Bacteria > Bacteroidota > Bacteroidia > Sphingobacteriales > Sphingobacteriaceae > Daejeonella. The sequence goes on from JAURKO010000084.1 coordinate 5,738, forward strand.
AATTGGCCTTGAATCTTAATATCTCACATAAAAAACCCTTAATTGAGCCAGAGTTAAATTATACAGATCCAAAAAGCATTAAATTCTTTGAGCAAGTTTCTTTGGCAAGGATACGACAACGAAAAGAGATAATCACCACAACAGATCAACTGTTTTCAAACACCCTGATTAAAGATCAGAATCTTGCTCATGACATTTTTCTGGTAGAAAATTCCCGCTTTTTGTTCCAGGGTGAAGAACCAATTATTGGGAAAGCAAGAATCAATAATTTTTTAGGAAAGAATCAGATCAGCATTGAATCTGAGCCTTTAAACGCCGATCGGGCAACGGGAAGCGATCTGGCTTACTCCTATGGAATAGCCTATATCACTAAAAATAAACTAATCACAAAATACCATTATGTACGGGTTTGGGAATCACAAGAAGAACATAAATGGAATGTGATACTGGAGATTTATATTCCAGCAGGATATTAACAGTTGACAGTTTGTAAAAACAATATTTATACCCTGTATTCCATTAAGTTCAGGAATGAGAAATGGATGAAAATTACGAATTACGGAATTACGAATTATGAATTATGGAATCATAACAAAGAGCAAAGAAATAGAGATTGAAAATTGACAGTTGACAATGGACAGTTGACAATGGAGAATTGGTGTAAATACAATATGTAAACCCTGCATTACGTTGAGTTTAGGAATTGGAAATGGAGAAAAATTACGAATTACGGAATTACGGAATATTAACAAAGAGCAAAGAATATAGAGAATTGATAATAGTTATTTGATACCCGATAGCTATTTAGTGGACAAGATATTTATTTCCAGTGAAGCAGGATATTCCTGACAACTGACAACTGAGAACCAAGCCATGAGTGCAAGCCCCTATAATTACCGAATACCTATTGGGTTGAGGAGATAAGTGGTCTTGAAATCAACTCAATAATAAAACCTGAACTCGAAATAATATTTAAAAACCACATAATTGCCTGCATGTAAGCAGAGAAACATAGCATTTTATAGCCATCAACATTCATTTTAGACACACATAGCCTTGAAGCTTCGCTTCAAGGCTATGTGTCGGTATAAGTCAATCTATGTGGTTAAATATTGTTCTTTAGACATCTATATAGAACTCACGAAATATAGGGCTGAGACTCAAAGGCATCATCATAGATGCTTACGGTGCTTATTCAGACGAGCATAAAGCTGCCTTTATTTCAAATATCAACGTGATTGATTAAAGCAGCTTGCTTATAATCATTTCTGTGCTTATTCCTTCAGCTTCAGCTTTATAATTCTTTACAATACGGTGTCTGAGAATAGGCTCTGCAACTGCCATTACATCTTCTTTATCAGGCGAATATTTTCCGCTGATCGCTGCATGACATTTAGCACCAAGAACTAGGAATTGAGAAGCTCTCGGACCGGCACCCCAACTTAAAAACTTATTAACGTCATCAGTTGCTGTAGCTGTTCCGGGACGGGTTTTAGCTGCTAAGGAAACGGCATATTCAAGTACATTATCCGTAATCGGAATGTTTCTGACCAGCTGCTGAAAATAACTGATCTCCTGCGCATTTAAAATCTTTTTTAATTCAGGATTACGGTTAGTTGTTGTATTTCTTACAACCTGAAGTTCTTCCTGAAATGAAGGATAAGTTAAAAAAACATTGAACATAAAGCGATCCAGTTGTGCTTCAGGTAAAGGATAAGTTCCTTCCTGTTCAATTGGATTTTGTGTGGCTAAAACAAAAAATGGCTGGGGTAAGCGATGTGTTTGACCACCAACCGTTACAACTTTTTCCTGCATAGCCTCCAACAAAGCTGCTTGTGTTTTTGGTGGCGTTCTGTTAATCTCATCGGCCAGAATGATATTTGAAAATATGGGACCGCGAATAAATTTAAACGAACGGTCTTCGCCTAAAATCTCCGATCCGATAATATCTGAAGGCATCAGATCGGGTGTAAACTGAATACGATTATAGCTAAGATCCAAAACCTGCGCTACAGTTTGCACTAAAAGCGTCTTGGCAAGCCCAGGTACGCCAACGAGCAAACAATGACTATTACTAAAAATAGAAATTAGCACTGATTTAACCACATCATCCTGACCAATTATGACCTGTGATATCTCTTTTCTTATGCTTTTATAAGAAAGGTGAAGGGCATCTACAGCTTCAACATCAGACTGATATAATTTCATTTTCTAATTTTTAGCGGTCGTCCAGCTTGAAAGCTCCGGACAAGTCTGGAACTCAGAATCAATTTTAATGAAAGTTATTTTACGACGCTTTTCAAACCATTCACTGATTGTCCGGTTATTTTTGTCCTCAAAAGTAACATCCTTTATTTTGGGAAAATCCTGATCAAGATTTGCCTGATGCGGACCAGTTTTTGACTTAAGTCTCAGAAAACGATATCCAGTCTTCCCGTCGGCCTGAGTAAATAATGAAGGCTTTGAAAAACCCCCAACCTTCATGGTATCTATTGTTAAAAACACCTGAGGATCAAGCTTGTCTGTTGGAATTAAGGTAGTGCGACTCTGAACATTTTCAGCATTTAACATAAGTCCGCCGTTATACTTCGTTTCATTATTATCAGAATGAAGCGATGCGGCTGCCGCAAAATCAATTTTTTTATCAATTACAGCTTGATAAATACTGTCGATATGTGCTTTCGCCCTATCAAGGCTTGCAGGAGTTGGCTCGGTTTTAATCAATATATGCCTTACATTCACCTGTTCACCACGTCGCTCAATGACCTGAAGCACATGGAACCCAAATTCAGTCTCAATAACCTGAGATAATTCTCCGGCTTTAAGTTTAAAAGCTGTAGCTGCAAACTCCTTCACTAAGCTGGTTCTGTCCATAAACCCAAGATCGCCCCCTTCACGTGCAGATCCGGGATCCTGTGAATACAATTTAGCCAGTGTTGAAAAATCTTCGCCATTCTTGATCCTTAATCGTAAAACTTCCGTTTTATCATGAAAAGACTCCTTCTCCTCTTTATTCAGTTTTGGAAATACTACTACTTCAGCAATTTCTACTTCTGTATTAAAAAAGGGTAAACTATCTTTCGGAATAGCTTCAAAATAACGTTTTACATCCAACGGGGTAACCGCAACGTTCTCCGTTATTTTCGCTTGCATCTTCTGAGCAACCAGCATTTCTTGAATATCAGGCCTAATCTCATCCTTGTATTGAATCATTGACCGACCTAAAAATTCTTCCAAACGCTCTGGTCCACCAGCTCGACCCGTCATAGCGCGTAAACGACGCTCAATTTCTCCGTCTACTTGGTCTTCAGTTACTGTAACTGAATCGATGATCGCCTGCTGTCCAAGAATTTTTTGGGAAAGCAAGCCCTGTAATATACTGCATTTTATATCCGGATTTGGAGGATTTCCCTGAGCAAGATATTGGGAATATTGCATTTCAATTTCTGATTGCAAAATAATTGAGCTTCCAACTACTGCAGCAACTTTATCAATGGATTTTTTAACTTTCTGTGCTTGTAACTGCACAATGCTGAGTAGTAACAGTATAATTAATGTCCCTAAGGTCTTTTTCATTTCCAATTTTTCTTCTTTTATTGCGATAAGAATCCGCAAAATATCCCCTTTTAACAATCCAATCCCTATAAAAAACAATATTCTTTTAACAGAGACCTTAATGAATTTTAATCCAGCAAAATTATCAGATATTATTCATAAATCAATGATTTAAATGAATTGAAACTGAATAAATTCGAATTATAAATTTAATATCTTCTGCATGAACAAATACCATCATGATTACGTCTAAATTAAGCTTTTGAAAAAGAAGCTGTATGTTTTTAACTATTTTTAACAGATGCTTTACTAAGTTTGCCAGTAATATCCCCTTTATAAATAAAAGATGTCGAATCTACTTAGCCAAAATAGTAATGCCTTAAGGCTTTTGATGACAGAAGATCTGTACATTCTGCCTGAAAAGGAGCAGGTTCAAATCATAGCTAAAGCTCCAAATTCTGAAATAAATAAGCAGGTAGTCAGTACTTCAGCTCAGCCTGAAGCAGAGGTGCCTGTTCAGAAATCAAAGGAGCTGATTGAAACCCCAGTACCAAATAAAGCAATAAAGGAATTCAATTATCTGGGCGAAAACAATAAATATTTCCTGATTCTGTTGAATGAGCCGACCCAAAAAGACATCGGCAGCATTCAGAAAGAAACCCTGTTAAAGATCATGACTGCAAAAGGTCTGGACTTACGTGACATCGCAGTTCTAAATCTTTTTCAATATCCGGGAGCTAGATTTGATGATCTTAAAGAGTTTTTTAGTTTCAATAAAATTGTACTTTTTGGAATTGACCCGCAGCAGATTGCCTTGTCTTCTCAAAGCGCTAACCAGGTTATAAAAGTTGAAGGCACTAAGGTACTTTCCACCTACAGCATCGATGAAATGATAAAGGACACGACAAAAAAGAGGGAATTTTGGAATGTAATGAAAGACTTTTAAGATGGAGCTAGTATTTGCAAGCAGTAATGAGCATAAAGTGAGTGAGATTCGCTCAATAGTTGGTGAAGCCATTCATCTGAAAAGCCTCAATGACATTGCTTGTGTTGATGACATCCCTGAGACAGGCAACACCTTTGAAGAAAATGCAGGTCAGAAAAGCAGATATATTTACGATAAATATCATTTTAATTGTTTCGCTGATGATTCGGGACTTGAGATTGATGCCTTGAATGCTGAGCCTGGTGTAGATTCTGCACATTATTCCGGCAGTCGTGATTTTCAACAAAATATGCAATTGGTTTTAAATCGTATGGACGGACAAAAAAATAGAACCGCCAGATTCAGAACCGTTATTTCCTTAATTCTAAATGGCAATGAGCATTTGTTTGAAGGAAGTATTGAAGGTAAAATTATGCAGGAACAATCCGGAAGTATGGGCTTTGGCTATGACCCAATTTTTCAGCCTGATGGATATGAAATCAGTTTCGCAGAAATGGATCCTTCAGAAAAAAATCGCATAAGCCACAGGGCAATTGCCGTGTCGAAACTGATCAGTTTCCTTAAAACAAAAATTTAATTCTGCTTTATTGGTATTGGTACTTTAGGATTTACTGTCTGAGTATTCGTTTTTTCGGCAGTATTTTTCTTTTTCGATGACTTAACCGGGGCTTTAACAGGTATTTTTTTTATCGGCTCCGATTTTTCCTCTTTTTTTACAAGCTTGGGAATGATTTCATCTTTAGATTTTGGACGATCTTTCGGCTTCCAAATAAAGCCCTTTAGAACCCTTTCTTCTTCCTTGAGATCCTGCATTGGTGTAACCGAGGCATCAATAGAACGGATTGCAGTTATACTCCGGAGTTTATTATCATCCAATAAAATCTTTAACCTGCCACTTACTAAATGATTCAATCCGGTATAGGAAGAATCCTCCTTCACATAATAAACACTTTCTGCATTTCCATCTACAAACATGCTGTTCAGCTTATTATCCTTGAAATATCCGTTAATCACTTTCCCTTTTATCTGATTAAAATTGGTTGAATCGGCATCTTCCGTATTTACAATAAAGCTATTATGCTGCAGCAACATATTATCCATTTTCTTATTCTTCATCTGCAGATATACTGTATCACCTGAAAGCTGGGAGCCCTGCGCCCAGATCATTGGATTTACATAGCATCTAACTGTTGAATCAGAATAACTAAAGAACATAGAATCTGCCCTGGCCTGCAAATCAGATTTGAATATTTTTGCATGATGATAGGCTAAAATTATTCTGGTCTTTGAAGTGTCTGCAGAGATTGAATCGGCAGGTAATGTTGACGTTTTCAGATTATCTGATTTACCCTTTTCATCAGGAGATTTTACATCCTTGTTATTTTTTGATTTAGAAGGGGGCTTCTTATCAGGTTTTAGCAACGGTATATCTTTATCCTTCGGCAGAATCAACTTATCGGGCTCTTTTGTCTTATCTGGAGTTTTAAGTGAATCAGAGACTACGGCAGTTTTATCCGGAATTATCGCCGCCCGTGCACTTGCAGGATCATAAGGAACTTCCTGAGATACTACTACCGGCTCTTCAACAGCAGCAAGCTGATCGTCCGGTAGCATTTCTTCCTTTTTGTAAGGAACAAGGTCACGGGTAAAAATCACTTTGCTAAACAGGGTATCGGCGGTCATCCAGATGGAATCCACTTTTGCAGAATCCGATTCAGAAATAATAACAACATAAGGATTTATAGTAACAAGAATACTTTCTTCAGCCTTTTGATAAACTCCTATTCCTCCCCTTAGCTGAGCCTTTTCAGCAGTATCAATGAAGATTACATTACCAATCGCTCTGCCATAACCTGCTTTACGATCATAAAAAAGACTATCACCTGTTAACGACTTACTTCCCTGAGTATACAGATTTTTCTTGCCAAACCGAGCCTGGTCACTTTGGGTATTATAATTCCCGTTCTCCGTGTAAAGCGTATCATCTTTGCCATAAATATTTGTAGGGCCATAGAAATCAGCAATTTTAGAAGTTGAATTATATTTGAGTGTATCAGTTTTGATCAATGCTTCAGGTGTGGTTAGTACAACATCATATCTGAAATAAGAATCTCTTGAAGTCTCGAAGTAATACCCATTTTTACTGGTCAACACATTTTTACCATTTACAATTTTACCCCCGCCTGTATATGTTCCAATCTTGGTGGTCATGTTATAGGTTAAATTATCGGTAGTTAAAGTGGCATCCCCATCAATTAATCTTACCTTGTTGGTCAGGATTGCAAGTTTGGAATTCCCATCGTAGTTTAAACGATCAGAATAGATGACGGTTCCGGAAGGCTGAGTGATCACAACATGCCCAAATGCCTCAAAAGTATTTGCTGCCTGATTAAAATCAGCACTGTCGGAAGCGAGAGTTGACCCTTCTTGAACAAATACAGGACGGATAATTCGCGCAAAACCTGAAGACTGGAAACCTTTAACTAATTCGGATGACCTGATCTCAATCTGACGCCCCTGAGCAAACGCTGCGACCGATAGTATTGAAAACAGAACTGAAAATATTACTTTCCTCACTTTACAAAAATAGTTTTTTGGCTAAGGATTTTTAATTAAATAATTTTGAGCATATGGAAGCCCTCAGCCGACTACAATCATTCATCAAACAACATGCCCTTTTTCTTGAGGAAGAGCATGTCTTACTCGCAGTTAGTGGAGGTCGCGATTCTGTAGCGATGGCACATCTCTTCAAAGCTGCAGGCTACCATTTCGGCATTGCTCATTGCAACTTTAATCTTCGCGGAGAGGAATCGGAACTGGATGAACGCTTCACAGAGGGGCTGGCTCAAGAACTTGCAGTACCTTTTTATACTTGCCGATTCGACACCAATAAATATGCCGGTGAAAATCATATTTCCATTCAAATGGCTGCAAGGGATTTGCGCTACAAATGGTTAGAAAAAATCAGGAAGGAATTTAACTATCAATACATCGCTGTGGCCCATCATCAAAATGATGTGATTGAAACGATGTTACTTAATTTAACCCGCGGGACCGGTATTTCGGGGCTGCATGGTATTTTACCCAAAAAGGGGAAGCTTATCCGCCCACTGTTGTATTTAACCCAAGTTGAGATAGATGAACTGGTTCAAAAGAACGCTTATCAATACCGGGAAGACAGCTCGAACCTATCCGTTAAATATTCCAGAAATAAACTTCGTTTGGAAGTAATACCTGTTCTTAAAGAGCTAAATCCGGCGTTGGAACAAACATTTGAAGCAAACAGAAGACGTTTTGCAGAACTGGAGATCTTACTTAACCTGCAGGTTCAGGAAATAAAAAAGCGCCTGTTTAAAAAGCTTTCTGAAGATGAATTTGAGATTAAAATTAGCGAACTGAAGAAGTTAAATCCGTTAAATACATTGCTTTATGGTTTGTTTAATCCTTACGGATTTACAGAAACTGTACTACATGATCTTAGTCATTCTTGGGATGGTAATCCAGGAAAAGTATTTTATTCTGCAGGACATCAATTGCTGGTTGACCGCGGTTGTATTATTTTAAGTCTCATTAAAGAGTCCGGATATGAAGAGATTTTAATTAAATCGGGTACAGCGATTTATAACTGGAACAAGCAAAAATATGGTAGCAAAACTGTTCCTATCAGTCGTTTTGAATTGAATACAAATGAGAATATTGCTCAACTTGATCTTGATTTACTCAGCTTTCCCCTTAAATTACGAAGCTGGAAAAATGGAGATTGCTTTCAGCCTCTCGGACTAAAACAAAAGAAGAAACTTAGCGACTTTTTTATTGACCGTAAGATCAGCCTGAATCATAAAAAAGATATTGGAATCCTTGAAAATAACAATGGCGATATTTTATGGGTAGCCGGTTTAAGGATAGATGAGCGCTATAAAATTAGTCCCAACACAAAAAAAGTCTTTATATTAGAACAATTCATCTGAAATGGAGGAAAACCAAAAAGCTTTCATAGAAAAACAATACCTGGGTCGTGATTACGGTCGGATCAGTATCCGTATGGTATTGGCTGTATTTTGTTTTGGGGCTTACTATCTTTCAGGCAGTCAGGATCAAAATGCAGAGCTATTTCTGGTTGTTGGTTTCGGCATCCTGATTGGTTCTGTTGTTATGATGTTTATACTTCATTTTAAAACCACAGTATATAATAAGAGTATAATTCTTGACGGAATATGGACTACCAAAATGGTTAAAATAGACCTAAATAGTATTGTTAAAGTTGAGTCTGTTCCTTACAGTTCATATATCATCAATAACCCGGTTTATAACCTTCATCAAAAAGGAACGATTCATTTCTATGCTGGTGGAAAGGATGCTGTCAGGCTCACAGACCGCGACGGATTGAATTATATCATCGGAACACATCGACAGACGGAGCTGGAGTTAAGTATCAAGGGGGAGATGAAGAAGTAATTCTGTTGTCTGTTACCTGTTGTCTGTTGTCCGATGCCCGTCATTTCGATGAGCGACCTCAATGGTAGTCATTGAAAATAGTTTAAACGCGAAGAGAAATCTCATGATCAAAAGCACAGCTTCCATCAACAGATTTCTACACAACACAAATTACAAATAAGAAGAACCAACTGCTGATGTGTTCGAAATGACGGGGTAGGTTCCGTCATTGCACCCCCAATTCAAATCCCTTACTTCTTCAACCCAATCTCCCTTAACCGCTCATCCAGATACTCACCCGCAGTGATGTCTGTATACGCTTTCGGGTGTTCTTCATCGATGCACGATTTCAGGGCAGTAAGGTCCATTTCTGCTTTTGGATGAAGGAAAAACGGGACTGAAAACCTTGAAGTTTTCATTAATTCTCGCGGTGGATTAACCACACGATGAGTAGTTGATTTCAATTTATTATTAGTCAGACGCTGAAGCATATCTCCAACATTTACTACAATATCTTCTACATTCGCTTTTACAGGATACCATTGGCCATCACGGGTTAAAACCTCTAAACCATCTGCACTGGCACCAATGAGTAAAGTAATCAAGTTGATATCTTCATGTGCCCCAGCACGAACCGCATCAGAAGGAATGGTATTGGGATTTTCAATCGGGAAATAATGAATAGCACGTAAAATTGAGTTGCCATTGTGAACTTTACTATCAAAATAATCTTCAGGAAGATGAAGATAAACAGCAATCGCACGTAATAAATGCTTACCGGCATATTCCAAGCGCTGATATACCTCCCTGGTTACCCTATTAAAACCCGGAAGCTCATTGACCTGAACATTATCAGGATAATCTTCCTTAACAATATCACCATCTGTAACTACCTGTCCGCTTTGCCAGAATTCCTTCAGATCGGGAGTATTCGAGTCCTTAGCTTTCTCCCTACCCTTACTTGTGTAGCCCCTTTGGCCGGCAAGTTCCGGAATTTCATATTTCAATTTCTGCTCATCAGGCATACCAAAAAATTGCTTTACCTCAGTATAAAGATCATTGATTAGCTCCTGTGTCATTCCATGATTGGCAATAGTTACAAAACCGGTGTCATTAAAGGCTTTGCCGATATTATCAGAAAATTGCTTTCTCTGCTCAGGTGTGCCTTTAATATAATCGTCCAGATCAAGACGTGGGATATTTACTTCTGCTGCCATAATAATTGGTTCATTAAAGGAATAAATATACAAGCAATTGTTAATAAGCCAATATATTTTGAAAATAGGAAATGTTACTCAACTGATTATAAATTAACGTGAGTTCGATTTAAAATCTTGCTTTGTTAAGTTTAGTATTAAGTTTTTCTCTTCTTTTAGAAAGCAGGGTCTGTTTCTCTTTGGTTAAGTTAGCCCCGTGTTCTGCCCTATTTTTTTGTGGGAAATTTAACAGATATCATGAAATTCTGTATTGCAAAAAAGATAGAGCTGTCACTCGGGTTTATTTAACAGGGCCTAGGATTCTATTAACGGAAGTCCGTTGCTGGCGCATGCGAGTCGCATGTGCTTTTGAAATATTCTGGAACGTGCGGCAAATGCACAACAGCAACAGAATGAGGTTCCAGCTTTCGCTCAATGTCATTAAGTTAAGAGTCCGCATAGGCTCTTTAAATTAAAATTGTAGTGTGGGAAATTTGGGAGGTTCCCACTTTCGTGGGAATGACAAATCA
>JAURKO010000085.1 GCA_030831705.1 Daejeonella sp.
AGGGCAAAGGATTAAATCACCGATTGGGCTTTAATTCCCGGAAAACACCTTAATTTGCCTTTGCCCTTGTAACTATTGTAAAACACAAGTTCTTTACTCTGTTTTACTTTTACAAGTCTAAAGGAAAACACCAACCACAGGGAAATAAGAATCTCATGATAAAATTAAATTTCCCGCAAAAAAATAGGGCAGAACACTGGGCTGGAATAAGCCAAGAGAAACAGACCCTGCTTTCTAAAAGGTGAGAAAAACTTCAGTCTAAACGTAGCCCAGCAAGATGTTATATAGAACTCACGGTAAATTACGATAAATGGCTGAAAGTATAAAAATTATAATTTGACGTTTAAACTGTCAATAATTAATCTGCCGGTCTCTGGCAATAACTTTCCAAGTATCACAAACTTCCCCATCGTTTATAATTACCGCTCGATCGTATAGTGCTACTGTAGGGCATATGTGTATTGGAAGGGCATATAAAATATCTCCTACCTTAAAATTATGATCCTTGCTTACCTCCATTATAAGGTGTTCTTCGCTTTGGCCTACAGGCTTTAGCTCAGGATGATCCAAAAAGTGAACCCGCTTTTGCAGATCATTTTCTGAAGCAATCGATTTATGCCCTAGGTCAATGCATATTTTGTCTTCGGCAGGGATTGAAATCACCCTTGTCAGAACAAGCCCTGCATACTGAAAATCCTGCTCAGGCAGAGCATCATGATATCCTTTATCCCAAAAAATAAATGTTCCCGGGCAACATTCTGTGTTTTGTTTGGATGAATGGATAGCAAATGTTGGAGTTCCTCCGGCGATAAGCAATGGCAGTCCGTAGCCTTCAGACTGAATATGAAGACGAAGCTCTTCAGCTTCTTTAAAATCTCTATCACAATGTGCCATACGATCTGCCAGATCATAATCCCTTCTGTGACCATCATATGCGTGAAAACCTTTGAATTCTATTCCGCGTAGGTTTTGCAATTCCTTGAATAAGTCATAAGCCTTTGCAGGTTTTATCCCGGTTCGGTTCATTCCAACATTCAGATCAATGAACAAGGATATAGTTTTAGGAACGAGGGCGGAAAACATACGAGCGGATTCAATGTTATCCACCAAACATGAATACTTTGTAGCAGGGTAAGCATCTATCAGCTTTAATAGACGAAGAAATTTGGGCTTTACGGGCTGGTAGGCCAATATCACATCTTCAGCACCTGCAATTCCGAGCATTTCTGCCTCAGCTATGCTGGCAGCCTTAAACTTCCTGATTCCGGAATCCAGCATCAATTTACAGACCTCAAGCATTTTATTGGTCTTCACATGCGGCCTTAGCTGTGAAGGATCTTTGACCATCGTCAAAACCTTGCGGATATTATGCTCAACACGATTCTTATAAACTATAAGTGCCGGAGAGTCTATTTTTTCTGCATCTTTTATTGTGTACCAGTTCATCTGAGGATCATTAAATCAGGCCCATGCTTTTCTAAGAAAGCGGAGCCAGTTCTTATAAAATATATTCTCAATATCTTCAGTAGAATAGCCCCTTCGCTTCAACATCCCGTTCAATTTCTGCAAATCAGAAATGTCTTCAAGATCATAAGGCGACTGCTCTTTGCCGTAAGCTCCATCCAGATCACTACCTATGGCCACGTTCAAACTGTTTCCTGCAAGCTGACAGATATGATCGTAATGATCCACGATTAGCTCGAGATGTACATTCCTATCTTTGGGATCATCTTTCCCACGAACCCAATTATCAGTCAGCATCCAGGTATCGAAAACCCCACCAATTACAGCCTCTCTTTCTATCAGAACTTTGATTTGATCATCTGTTAACTGCCTTTGGTGATCTACCAGTTTCCGGCAGTTATGATGGCTTGCCCACATCGGACCTTTATACATAGAGGTAGCCTCATTAAAGCCTTTATCAGTAAGATGAGTTACATCCAGGATCATATTCAAATTATCCATTTCTGCAATTAACTCTTTACCTGCAGCTGTTAGGCCTTCAGTCCTGCCCGTACCTGCAGCATACCTACCCGGTCCGTAATGTGCCGGTCCACAAGCCCTGAGACCGTAAGCGTAAGCCTTTTCTAGGTAAGAAATATTGACAAATGAATCAGCGCCTTCAAGACTTAGTATATATCCCACCGGTTTGCCTTTGTCAGGAATGGTTTTATCAAACCAAAGTGCCAGATGGGCTTCCATCTGAGTGAGATTAGTAATCTGTACCATTTCTCCTTGATCCTCCATTGCACGGTACCAGGCTAACTGAGCCTGGGATATTCCCCAGGCAATTTCAGGTGAGTTCCATCCAGGAATAAGACTACCCCGCTCTACATAACGGGCAATCTGAGTGGCTACCACCAGTCCAATATTACCTTTACGTAATTCAGGCAATGCGACAGTTCCAAGACCCCGATCAAGCTTATCTGTCATACCCATCTCACTGTCCCGGATTTCATAAACAGACTTTTTAAGATCCCGGTTCCATTCAATCGCATTCATCGACAGATCGAGGTGGCAATCAAAAATAAATAGTGATTCCTCAGTCATTTCTTCAAGGAATACTACTTTTTATCTTGGCGAAATGCGATCGCATCAATCTCTACTTTTATGCCATGGCCTAAACCTGATTGCACAGTTGTACGTGCCGGCTTAACTTTTGTAAAATAGCTTGCATAAACCGCATTGTAGCGGTCAAAATCTTTGATATCACTCAAATGAACAGTACATTTAACGATATCATCCAAAGTAAATCCGGCCGCCTCACAAATTCGCTTAACATTGTGTATGGTAAGATGTGTTTCCTCCTCTATCGTACCCAAAACGAAAGTACTCGTTGTAAAATCTACCGCAGCCTGTCCGCTTACAAATAGCCAGTCGCCTGCTGCCAAAACTCCTGCTGAGTACGCTCCTGTTGTAAAACTTTTATCTGCCTTGTCTGGGTGTTGAATTTCTACTTTTTCCATTTTCTTTGTAATTAATATAATTGATAATTTGTTATTTAAATGCTATTGAACCGAAAAATTCCGGTCTGTGATAATCTGGTTCCGGAGTTTCGATATTATTCCAGACTACAAAATGTGGTTGAGGAAGATCATCACCACATTTATAAAAATTTCCCCGGCAATTCTGACCCTTAAGGGTTTTAAACTGATGGTATTGAAAAGCATTGTTTGGTATTGACAAAGTCAGTTCCCAACCGATATTCGAATCCTTGTTGACTGCAGGCTTTAAGGAACTTCGAAATCCAATTGATTTGATCAGTTCATCACTGCCCATTATCCGATTGGTTCTTTCTTCGCCAAAGCCTAGCAGACAGGTCCCTGCACAATTAAACTCAAAATTATAGTATTCCTTTTCATCCCCAAAAGATAAAAAAAACTCTACACAGCTATCCTTATAAACCGGTTCGTTGGGTTCAGAATAAATGGCTCTGATATGCTTTTCTTCAACATAAAACTTAAGGAACACAGCATGATCACTATAAGCTATTGCAAAAGCAATCTCTGGTTTGTAAGGAAATGCATCCCATGGTGTGATATTGATCAGTTCCTGATGAATATGATCTAGCTTCCCGGATATTTCTTCAAGTTCACAAATACTATCTGCATAAATATATGGAACAGATAAGGTTTTCATATCAACTGTCTTTACCTTCGTTTTCTTCCTTTTGTTTCGCAAGCTTTCTTTTAACGATATCAAAAGGATATTTCATCGCAAGATTTCTAATCTCGTAGTTAAAATCAGCAAATGTCTCCTCCCACATTTTCGATTCTTCAGGAGTATACTTATAAAAACCATGACCATTTGCAACACCCTTTCCGCCGGCTTTCACGATATCATCAATCAGCTTCGGAACATGAGTATCGTTGCAAAGGGTTGGATTGAGATCCTTCATTACATTATGATAAGCAGGCACACCGGTTAAGTCCATCCATCCAAAAACACCAACAAGAGTCATCCAGAAACCAGTATTATTTCGGCACACTCTGTCAACATCCTCAATAGTTGCATAACCATTTTCAACCAGGTAAAAGGCCTCACGGTACATGGCATACATCAAACGATTGCCAATAAAACCGCGAATATCTTTCCTCACCAGAGTGGCTTCCTTATTCCAGTAATTAGAAAGTTCATAGAGATATTCACCCCCAGCAATATCGCTTTCATCGCCGCAAATTATTTCTAAAAAACGGGTCGTATGTGAAGGCTCAGCCCAATGTAATCCGAAGAAGCGGGCAGGATGTTTGGTCATCTTCTGCAAGAGACTGATCGGAATAGCTGAAGTATTACTGGTCATCAGCGCATCTTCTGCAATAACTGCTTCAATCTTGCCATAAACAGTCTTTTTAATTTCTTCACTTTCGAGGGTACATTCTATGGCTATTTTGCATGGTTTCAAAGCTTCATAATCTTCCGTAATCAGCAAATTTTTAAAATAGAATTCAGGATCTTCAGTCACCATGCCTTCTTCTTTTGCCTTCACAAAATGTTTACGAATACGCGATTCGGCGGTGGTCATATCGATACTGACAGGAGCAATAGCGATAACCGGATGGCCAGCTATCAAAAGGCAAGTGGTGATACTACAACCCATCAGGCCCAAACCGATAACACCTACCGGAATTTCATTTGTTTTTATTGACATATACTTATTTTATAATCTAATGGTCATCAATTAAATTAAGGATATTACTTTCCCGGTTTTCACTGATTCATCACAAGCAAATGCGATCCTCAGACTATTTACGGCATCTTCCCCGTGTGCGGTAAGATCCAAATCTTGTACAATTGATTTAAGAAAATATCTTTGCTCACGGTTACAAAGTTCCTGATGATCGGGCTCATCTTCCAGATTAATCACCATATCTTCTTTCGCAAATTTTTCATCCTTATCAAGATCCGCGTGATGAAAAAGGATTGACTCCGTTTTGGAATGCGATTCGATTGACGCAGATTTACCTGCGCCACCAGCATTCTTTGCTAATATGGATACAGAGCCTTTGGGACCAAACACATCCTTTACAAAATAAGCTGTTTCACTGATCATTGGACCCCAGCCGGCTTCATACCAACCCACCGAACCATCTTCAAAACGGATTTGGAGTTGACCATAGTTATAATTTCCTGCCGGGATATCCTCTGTCAATCTTGCACCGATAGCATACACCTGAACCGGTTTGGAACGGGTCATTTGACACATTACATCGATATAATGAACTCCGCAATCTACGATCGGACTGAGGGTACTCATCAGATTACGATGCAAAGTCCACATTGCTCCATCACTTTGCTGATTTAAATTCATTCTCATAACCAATGGCTTACCTAATTCGGCAGTGAGTTCAATGAATTTTTCCCATGAAGGATGATGGCGAAGAATATAACCAACCACAAGTTTTTTATTAGCTTTCTTTGCAGCTGCAATTACACGTTCTGCACCTTGAACAGAATCGGCAAGCGGCTTTTCAATAAATACATGACAACCGGCTTCAAAAGCTTGAATAGCATATTTCTCATGCGTATCAGGATAGGTAGAAATACAAACAGCATCGGGTTTTGTAGCTTCCATTGCCTCATCCATATCGTTGAATAAAGGATACTTGTTCCCCATTCTGGCGTTCAATACTTCCTTGGATTTTCCACGGGATACAAGTCCAAGTACCTCAAAACCCGGATCATTGTGATATGCAATGGCATGAGAAGCACCCATATTTCCACAACCCAAGACAAGGATACGTACTGGTTTTAATTGATTTGACATATTTTGGATTATTAGTTATATCTAATTTTTGTGCATGAAAGCTGATTGGCCTTTACTAACGCTGACAGGGTTTTTAACCCTGTCAGCGTTTACAAATTTCCTTTCTTTAATTCATTTACCGCATGATCACAAGCCCTTGCGGTGAAGGCCATATACGTCAATGAAGGGTTCTGACAAGCGTTTGAAGTCATGAAAGCACCATCAGTAACGAATACATTCTTTACATCGTGCATCTGATTCCATTTATTGAGAACTGACGTTTTAGGGTCATGTCCCATTCGGGCTGTACCCATTTCATGGATTGCCATTCCAGGTATTGCTGGTCTGTCGAACGACTGAACGTCTTTCATTCCGGCAGCCTCCAGAATTTCTGCCGCATCGTTTCTCATATCAATGCGCATTTTACGCTCGTTCTCACCAAACTCGCAATCAACTGCCAGCAATGGAAGTCCCCATTTATCCTTCTTAGTTCTATCCAGGAAAGCACGGTTTTTAAATTCCGGTAAATGTTCCCCAAAAGATCCAAGTCCCATAGTCCATGGTCCCGGTTCTGTCATTTCCTCGTTAAAGTCCTGACCAAAACCCATTTCAGGAATAGCCCGTTGCCATCCTGTACGGCTTGCACTGCCTCCATAATGGAAACCACGTAAATAATCGCGCTCCGGTTTATCGCCGAGATTCCGGTATCGTGGAATATAGATACCTATTGGACGCCGACCATAATAATATTTATCATCAAAGCCTTCTGCCCTTCCGGAAGCTCCAATTTGAAAGTGATGATCCATCAGGTTATGACCCAAATGCCCGCTGCTATTGCCCAAACCATCAGGGAAAGTATCAGAAGTGGAGTTCAAAAGGATTTGAGTTGTACCCAAAGTTGAAGCATTCATAAAGATTATTTTTGCCGAATATTCTATATGCTCATTGGTCTCTGAATCAATTACCATTACTCCTTTTGCTTTACGTGTTTCTTTGTCATAAAGTACCTCACTAACAATGGAATATGGACGAAGAGTCAGGTTACCGGTAGCCATCGCTGCAGGCAAAGTTGCCGATTGCGTACTGAAATAAGCACCGAATGGGCACCCTCTATTGCAGAGATTTCTATTCTGACAGGTGCCACGGCCATTATGCGGAACGGTTAGGTTTGCCATCCGGTAAACGGTCATCATTCGCTCCTTGTTATAATGTTTTTCGATACGTTCTTTCACCGCCTTTTCAACACAATTCATTTCAAAAGGAGGAAGAAATATGCCATCAGGCAATTGTGCAAGCCCTTCGTTTTGCCCGCTAATACCGGCAAAGCGCTCTACATAATCATACCATGGTGAAATATCCTTATAGCGAACAGGCCAGTCAACACCATAACCATCCTTAGCATTAGCAGAAAAATCCATCTCACTTAACCGCAGACAACCACGTCCCCAGGTAATGGATCTGCCACCAACATGATAACCGCGATACCAGTCAAAACGCTTCACTTCAGTATAAGGACAATCCACATCATCTACCCAAAATTTAGCATTAAATTCGCTGTATTGACCGGCACGGGTTTGAACCAGGTGTCTTTCGCGCTCTTCAGGGGTAATTCTTCCTCTATGTTTGAATTCCCATGGCTTCATCAGAGCAGTATCATAATCCTTTACATGCTCAACATTCCGGCCGCGCTCCAACATCAAGACTTTTAATCCCTTTTCTGTTAATTCTTTTGCAGCCCAACCACCACTGATACCTGAGCCAACCACAATGGCATCATAGGTATTTTGCTTCTCTGCTTTTATATTAATATTCATCTTTCTTAGTCAATATTCTATAAATAATTAGGTTGCCCATGCTTTTTGTCCGGGTTGTAATGGAATACATGCCTCATATCTGCCCGGAATATGGACATAACGTAAAGCTTGCGTAGCCCCAATTTCTGAGGTATAATAACCCAGACAAGTGAGTTCATATATAATTTGGAAAAAGTGTGAAGGCGTAGTTCCGGCTTTTATTTGCGACTGAGCTTCAGCTTTAAATATCTTAAAAATCTCTTCCCGCTCTTTAAGAGTTAATGCAATGAATGATTTGTCATATTTGCCTTTTGAGACTTCATCCACTTTCATTAATCCATCTGCAAAATGCTTTTGAATATCAGCAGTATAACAATCCTGCATCATCATCACGATAAAAGGGCCAAGGCCTGCGGCTTTGGCACCGGGTACTCCCTTGTTGTCAGGAATAATCGTATCCGCGATTTCAGCAATCAGAGCTTCCTGCGATGCTATTGATTTGGATTTAGTGTCATTAACCAAAACCGGATTCAGCACTTCGGCGAATGCTCCAAAGCCCGAAAAAGTTATTGCTCCCCCCAATAAAAAGGTGGCCCTTCTAACTGCTTCTCTTCTGTTCATCTATCTTTTTTTATATAATTATTTATTTTTTTTGCTCTTACTATTTAGCCCTGATAATTCCATGTTAAAAGGAAAAGAGGGAAAAACTGCGGCATTCAGGTCTAATTCAGAGAAAAAACCCCATTCGCTAATATTTGACTATAATAAGTATTTTTCTTTAAATACAGAGGTGTGATTTACTATTTAATCCAACCTAACAAGGCAAGAAATCTACCATGAAAGATCAGGAATTGGTAGACTCTATCCTGAAATAAAAATAGCACTTGTAATCCAAAATGCATGATACTATTATTTAAAAAAGCAATTCAATTTGCCAAAGGAACTTAATACAAAAGCGGAGAGAAGAAAATAAAAGTTTCATACTCAGCAGGTGTAAAACTTTTTTATGGTAGGAATTGCAGTCAAACTTAGTTTATTCCTTAAATCAATGAAATTCAGTAATTATATATTCCTTGATAAGGGGATATAGTTTATGCTTTGGTGAACTTGCTGTTTGTTAAACTGTCAAAACTCTTTACACAAATTAATGTAACCTAATTTAAAAGGAAGTAATTTACTCCAGCACTTCTACCCGCTTTCAGCTTTACCCTTTCAGCTTAAACCTTTGGCTCAATAACCGTCACCTCAGCTAAAGCATTGAACAAATACACGGCACCAGTTTTAATTTCAACACAGCGGTACCGCTTTCTAATC
>JAURKO010000086.1 GCA_030831705.1 Daejeonella sp.
GAAGAACTTGAAAAGGAAAACAAGGGAAAAGAATTGGGGCTGTCTGATTTTTCAGGTTACCTTATTAATAAATTATCGCAATCTTCTCCGCCAGTAACTTCACTAGATGTTCGTTTCGGTGATCAGGAAGTAAAAACCCAGGAGATGGCCTATCAAATTGATAATGCTATTGGTCGGCTACTTGTTTATATGAGCCGTTACGCAAAATCATATATCAAGAAAGCGCTGGAAGGTACACCTTTACAAAGCCAGTATGATTTCACCTGTCTTGCTATTTTAATGACACACCAAAGTCTTAGTAAAACTGATCTTATTAGTAGAAATATGCAGGAAAAAACTTCTGGAGCAGAAGTGATCCGTCGCTTGCTTGCTGCAGGGCTAGTTAAGCAATGGGACGATACAATAGATAAACGTTCGGTGAGGATT
Source organism: Daejeonella sp. (assembly GCA_030831705.1). GTDB lineage: Bacteria > Bacteroidota > Bacteroidia > Sphingobacteriales > Sphingobacteriaceae > Daejeonella. The sequence goes on from JAURKO010000086.1 coordinate 427, forward strand.
TCGATCACAGAGGTTGGAAAGGAGCTTTTACACCAGGTTTTTGAAGACATGAATCATGTAGGTAAAATGATTACCGGAAATTTGAGTTACTCAGAGAAACTAGAATTTCATTATCTGCTTCAAAAACTTGAATCTTTTCATTTCAAGTTGCAAGAAGATAAGGTAATCAATACCAAAGAGGATATACTTTATTTTGAATTGAATCAAAAATGATTGTAATTCAATCAGTCGGGTAAAAGAATAGGGTTCTTTATTGAAAATAAAAAGTAAAAAATCAGGGATCTCTTTACCTCACCAATAACATAGTCCTGATTTGCTGAATTGAACCGTTTTGAAGTCTCGCATAATAGACACCAGGCAAATATCCCTCATTTTCGAACGTGACCTTATGATTTCCCGCTCCTATTTCTGTATCTATTAAAGTCTTTATCAGTTTCCCTTCCGTATTAAATACCTGAATTAAGGTATGACCACCAAAGGTTTCATAGGAAATAGTAGTTGAACTTTGGAATGGATTCGGGTAATTACTGATTAGATTTTTCCCAGCATTTACATTGATTATCTCAGGGCTTGTAGACATGCATGGCGCTGTTTTTTTAATCACATTAATATTCTGAAAATTTTTCAACATCACATTTTCAAGTGTTCTTTCAGGTACACAGAACCATTGCTGTAGAATGGAAGCATAAACGGATCTGAAATCATATTGCATGGGGACGTTGTCGCCGGTATTAGTAATTAATGGTATCGTCGGACTTTTACCTAGTATATCATTTTGGGCATAATGTCCAAAAACAAATAAAGGAGCGGCTGCACCATGATCTGTACCTACGCTACCATTTGATCTGATACGTCGGCCAAATTCAGAAAAAGTCATTCCGATAACTCGTTTTTGTGCATTCAGAAATTCGAGATCATCCATAAAGGCTTTTATTCCTTCTGATACTCTTTGAAGAAGGATTGCGTGAGTGCCTTTTTCTTTTGCTGTTGGATCTACCTGCTGTGCATGTGTATCAAAACCTCCAATACTCACCATGTAAATCCTCGTTTTTAATCCACCTGCAATCAATCTTGCTACGATTTTTAACTGGTCTGCAAGGCTATTTCCAGTTGGATATCCTGCAAATTGTTTCGTTACCTTACCTGCAGCAGCTTTTATTACGCTTGCATATTGCTGTGTTTGCTGGGCAATCTGTCTGATGTAGGTTAATTCCTTACCACCACGCGTATTAGGAGCACTACCTTGAATTCCATTGATCAAATTATAGAAGTTCACCGGGTCTGAGATTGCCATTCCCATGTTAACTGACGGACCCTGCATTGCTGGAGAAACAAATGAACCAATCTGTATAGCTAAAGGATCAGGCATGACCGTATTTGGAAATCCAATCGGATAATTAGAAAATTCTTCATTTAAATAACGTCCTGCCCAACCTGAGTTTAAAGATTGGTTAGAGTCAGAGGCACTTAGCCAGATATCAGTTGCTCTGAAATGAGAGAAGTTTGGTTGTGGATACCCTACAGATTGAATGATCTGTAGTTTTTCCTGATTAAATAAGGTTTGTAATCCGCTCATTGAAGGATGCAAACCCGTAAAGCTAGTGCCGGTTAACTTTAATATTTTGTTTTTTGGAAGAATAATATTGGAACGGGCAATGGCAAGATTATCGTATTGATCTATTGGTATGACCATATTCAATCCATCATTTCCGCCATTAAGTTGAATGATCACTAATACATGATCGGTTTCTGTTGGAGCTTGCGTAAGTGCCGAAACCAGTGGTGATTCAGCAAAAGCTTTAAATGTAAATCCATTTATGAGCGCCGGGAATACAATTCCTGCTGGTGCCGTGCTTCGTATGAAATCTCTTCTTTTCACGATAGTTGATATTCAGAAAGATTCATGAGATATTTAAACATAGTCGTGAGTCGATTTAATACAATATTCCTGTTGGTAGCATTGCTTGTATTTGCTCTGTATGTTTTCCAGGCATCTGTCCAATACGAATCAGAAGTTTGTCCGGAAAGTAGAATGCTTTTTAAAAAATCTTTAACCTGTTGCGTTGTTTCTATAGCATAAATTATTTCCAGGCTATCATTTATGAGGGTATTTGGGTTTGCTGGATCAGATAAAGAATTTATAAATGTCAATATATCGATATTTATCTTCTTGCCATTTCTGGTATATCCGTTGCCAATCATCGAATCAGTAAATTGATTTCTTCTTGGCAATGTATCAGCATTGATCCATATTTTATGGAATTGAGGTTCCTGATAGTAAGCAGACCAGCCAGCAACATTTGGTGGATCTCCAATGTTTTGTTGCATATTAGATGCCTGCGTACGGATATAATCATGCATAAAGTATTGATTCACATAATCTGTGGCATCTGGGAAAACCATATCGAATTCTCTGGCTAATCCGATGCAAAAATCAACAGGACTCTTGATCAAACCTGCTCTGTTGACTGGATCGAAAAAATGTTCACTACTAAAAAGTACTTTGAGAACTGGTTTTATTTCATAATTACTTGACCTAAAAAGATTAGCCATTGGTGTAATGACATTGGCCTCTGTGGCATCATCAATCTCATAGTATACAAAAAAACGATACAGTCTGCGGCAAATATGAAGTGCTGTTTCATTTTGTAAAAAGATCAAATTGATCAGCTCATCAGTCTCGCCAGCTCCATTTACACCTGTTTTTCCAGTAATTGTGGCATTATTATAAAAAGCAGAAAATTGTTTTGATCCGGTATCATGCCTGTTTGGATCAAATACACTGGATATAGTTGTCGCATTAACCGTATAGCCTGTTAAAACCCGCGCAGCAGCTTTTACGTCACCCTCAGTGTAATTTGATTTTGGACCTTTACCAAGGGTAAAAAGTTCCTGTAATTCTCGAGCATAATTTTCATCAGGAGAGTTTTTATTGTTAAGGTATCCGTTCAAATATCTTAACATCGCCGGATCAATGGTTATTTCTTTTATAAACTCTTTAAAATTGCCTAAAGCATATTTTCTAAGCAACATATGATGTTTATAAACATACCTTGCATCTCCAATATCTACAGTTTCAGTAGCAAAATGATTATGCCAGAAAAGAATCATTTTTTCGTGTAATGACGTATTCTGATTGAGCATCAGGCCAATCCACCACGATTTAAAAGATGTATACCGCCGACCATTGGCATTTCCGTCATATGCTGAAGTTAC
>JAURKO010000087.1 GCA_030831705.1 Daejeonella sp.
AGATTCTCTTCGTGAAGAGGCTCGTACTCAGGCAATGATACAAATCAAAGATATAGTGGATGAAGCTAAGCTTACCGCAAACAAGGAAGCGAAAAAGGTGGTTATCCAAACCATTCAGCGTACAGCTACTGAAAGTGCAATAGAGAATACAGTTTCTATCTTTAATATTGAGAATGATGAGATAAAAGGTCGTGTTATCGGTCGTGAAGGCCGTAACATTCGCGCTCTTGAAGCTGCTACAGGAATAGAAATTATTGTTGATGATACTCCAGAGGCGATTATCCTCTCAGGCTTCGATCCTGTAAGGCGTGAAATAGCCCGTCTCGCACTGCATCGTCTGGTTACTGATGGTCGTATCCACCCCGCCCGGATTGAAGAGGTGGTTGCAAAAACAAAGAAACAGATTGAAGATGAAATTGTTGAAATAGGGGAGCGTACAGTGATAGATCTTGGCATTCATGGCCTTCATCCTGAACTGATCAGAATGGTAGGCAGAATGCGTTATCGTTCATCTTACGGACAGAATTTGCTACAACACTCCCGTGAGGTTGCTAATTTCTGTGCAACTATGGCCGCAGAGCTTGGCTTGAATGTGAAAATGGCGAAACGTGCGGGACTTTTACACGACATAGGTAAGGTTCCTGATGATAACCCGGAGTTGCCACATGCAATTTTAGGAATGCAGCTGGCAGAAAAATACAAGGAGCATCCTGAAGTTTGTAATGCAATTGGTGCCCATCATGATGAAGTTGAAATGACTTCGATGATCTCTCCAATTATTCAGGCTTGTGATGCAATTTCAGGTGCAAGGCCAGGGGCGAGAAGGGAAGTGGTAGAAAGCTATATCAGACGTCTTAAAGAACTCGAGTCGCTAGCATTATCTTATCCGGGTGTTGAAAAAACATTTGCTATTCAGGCGGGTAGAGAACTTCGGGTCGTGGTAGAAAGTGAACGAATTAGTGATGCGGCCGCAGAGATTTTAGCCGCTGATATCTCAAACAGAATCCAGACAGAAATGACTTATCCTGGTCAGATTAAGGTAACTGTGATTCGTGAAACACGGTCGGTTTCTTATGCTAAGTAGTTTTAAGTTATAGGTTTTAAGTTGTAGGTTATAAGTTGTAAGTTTTAAGTTGTAGGTTTTAACTAAAACTTTAATCCATAAATAATTAAATTTAGATCATAAACGATATTTTAACTTACAACTTATAACTTACAACTACTTCCAGATATGCAAAAGCAAACTCAGCCCCGTAAGGTAGATGTCTACTTTGAAAAGTATTCTGAAAGCCATCAGAATCATACCAATGAAATTATTCATTGGATTTGCGTGCCACTTATTGTATTTAGTCTATTTGGCTTAATTTGGGCTATCCCATTTCCTCATCTCGAATTTCTGGGCAGGTACAATGGCTATGTGAACTTTGCTTCTTTTTTAATCGCCTTCTCCGTCTATTTTTATTATAAGCTATCTCCAGTACTTTCTTATGCGATGTTACTCGTTATTATGATCTTTTCTGCAGGTATTGTAAGCCTTGAGAAGCTTCAAAAAAGTTCAGACTGGCCTGACATGTGGCAGGTTTGTCTGGTGATATTTGTGCTTGCCTGGATCGGACAATTCATCGGGCATAAGATTGAGGGTAAAAAACCCTCATTCCTGGATGATTTAAAATTTCTGCTTATCGGACCAATTTGGCTGCTTCACTTTGTTTTTAAGAAAGCTGGCATTCCCTATTGATAATCCTGAAGAAAACATAGGATATTTTTCTTAATAAATCTGCCGCAACCACCACCTGGTGTACTTCGTGCTGGCTTTGTATTTTCTTTCAACTTTTCCGCAGTTCCGTCACATTGATATTGAGGAAGGCAATTCGTTTGCTTTGAAAATAGCACCCAATTTTCACCCTTAGTGCCAATTTTATATTTTAAAACTTATTAGAACCAATTCTTTAGGCATACAAATGTCTGTTAACTATTTATCGGAGTTAACATTGATTTAACTTTCTTAACATAGAATTGATTTATTGGTAAACCACACTTAATATTAATGCAATCATGAGTTAACACTGAGGTAATATTTTTGTAGAAATTAAAACTTAGCAAAGTGAAACACAACATTATCTTTAGATTCTTAAGCATCGGTTTATTATTAATTATAAGTGCCGCAGCAGGTTTTAGTCAGCAGACAGGAAAAATTTCAGGTAAAGTCACTGATTCAAAAACCGGTGAAACTTTAATCGGATTAACCGTTAAATTAACCGGCGCAACCTTAGGAGCATCGACAGATATTGAAGGAAGGTATACCTTGAACAATCTAAATCCTGGTAAATACAGTTTAAGCTTCTCTTATATAGGATATCAAAATAAAAATATTACTGAAATCGAAGTTTCAGCAGGTAAAATCACAACTCTTGATGTGATTATGCAGGAGGCAAATTCTCTTGCACTTGAAGAAGTGGTTATTACTGCAACGGTTAGGCAAGAAAGCATTAGTGCATTGTACGCCCAACAAAAGAACAGCATTAGTATTTCAAGTGGTATTACTTCTGAATTGATCAGAAGAACACCCGATCGTAGTACTTCTGAAGTTTTGAAGCGTGTGAGTGGTGCAAGTATTCAGGAGAATAAATTCGTAATTATCAGGGGACTAGCAGACAGGTATAATTCATCTATTTTGAATAATGCAGTTCTACCTTCATCAGAACCAGATAGAAAAGCATTTTCCTTCGACATTATTCCTGCTAATTTGATTGATAGAATCGTAGTGAATAAAACAGCTTCCGCAGATCTACCTGGTGATTTTGCCGGAGGGGTTATTCAGGTGATCACCCGCGATGTGCCGGAAGAGAATTTCCTGAATGCCTCAGTTAGTTTTGGATACAATAATCAGGCAACTTTTCAGGACTTTACATCTAATGCTAGAAATAAATTTGATTTTCTTGGTTTTGATGATGGTAGCCGAAAGCTTCCTGCAGGATTTCCGGGATCTTTTCAAGCGTATAATCCACTGTCTAACGCAGATAAGGCTAAATTTTCTACTCAGGTAAAGAATTCTTATCCGGAAGTAACTCAAATGGCTCTTCCTACTCAAAACCATCAGTTAACCTGGGGGAGAAGAAAAGAATTTAAGAGTGGCGCTTCCTTTGGAAATGTGATTTCACTCTCTTACAGAAATGCTCAAAACATGGCAGTTGCTGAACGTAAGGATTATGAATTCTCAGGCGATCCGTTTTATGAGTACTCAGAAAACATTTCAAAATACAGCAGCAATCTTGGTGCACTGGCCAATTTTGCCTACATCAAAGGTGGAAATAAGCTTGCCTTTAAGAATATTTATAACCGTACGTTTGAGGATAATTACACAGATCGTACAGGTTTCACAACTGATAACATCCAGGATGTGCGGTTAAATAATTCAGATTTAACCACTAAGAGTCTGATCAATTCTCAGTTAGAAGGAGATCATCAGTTAGGTAAGAAGCAGGTTAAATTAACATGGAACCTGAATTATGCCAGAGTTGAGCGTGATCAGCCTGATCAGCGTTCAATGGATTACCGTCGTTCACTTGGATCACAGGAGCCATTCAGAATAATTGACAGAAATACCAGAAGATTATTCTCAGGTCTTGAGGAGGATACTTATGGTGCTCAGGCCGCTGTTTCAATTCCTGTAAAGATGTTCTCTCAACAATCAACTTTTAAGATTGGTGCACTGAAGCAACTCAAACAGCGTGATTTCAATGCCCGTATCTTCAATTATCTTTTCGTAGGACCGTCTGTTTTTGAAAAGTCATATACCGGACTTCCTAAAGATCAGATTTTTGCACCAGGAAATATTAACGAAAATGGCTTTGTTCTTACCGAATTTACCAATAATACGGATAGTTATGATGCCAATTCAGATCTGAATGCTGGTTTTCTCTTGTTGGATAATAAGCTTGGAGAAAAATTCAGAGTATCTTATGGTGCCCGTTTTGAGCAATTCGCTCAAACATTGAATGCAATTGATTTCTCCGGACAAGCCATTGCAGCCAAGCAGGATAATTTCGATGTTCTGCCATCAGCTAATTTGACTTATAGCTTAAATGCAAAATCAAATATCCGTTTGTCGGGGTCTCAAACAGTTTCAAGACCTGAGTTTAGAGAATTAGCTTTGTTTAATTATTATGATTTTATCTCACAGACCTCAGTAACAGGAAATCCTTATCTGAAACGTGCCAAAATCTTTAATGGAGATATAAGGTACGAGTTATATCCATCTGCCAGTGAAACCTTTACTGTTTCAGCCTTTTATAAAAACTTCAATGATCCAATTGAACAAAGGGTAAATTCAAATTCCACCCCGGTTGTTCGTGGTATTAATTATCTCAATGCAAATCAGGCTACATCATTAGGGATTGAGTTGGATTTTCGTAAAAAATTAGATTTTCTGGGTGATAAAGCATGGCTTGATAACTTAACTGCTTTTGCTAATGCATCCTATATTGACTCAAAGGTTTTGGGAGAGGGGATCGATCGTCCGCTACAAGGACAATCACCTTATTTGATTAATGCTGGTTTACAATATTTCTCACCCAAAACAGCAATTACATTCACTTCAGTTTATAATCGTATCGGACAAAGAATTTTTCTAGTAGGATATCAAGGTTATCCGGATATCTACGAAAATGCAAGGGATGTACTTGATTTTCAAATTAGTAAAAGGGTTCTTAAATCTCAGGCAGAAATTAAACTTAACGTAGGAGATATTTTAAATCAAAATACTGTGTTTTACCAGAATAATGTGGGAGCCACTAAAATGGCGTATGAGGGAGATGGAATTGACAGACTGATTAATTCCTACAGACTTGGTTCAAATGTATCCTTGTCGTTTTCTTATAATCTTGGACTTGGTAACAAGAAAAAGTAAGTTTTATTCGACAAATTAATATTGACTTAAAATTAAGCTAACATACGCGCTCTAACTTTATAGCAAATTAAAAAAAACATAATATGAAATCATTCAAATTTAAAGCTTTAATCCTTGCAGTAGTTATATTCTCTGCTTCATGTAAAAAGAGTTCAGAACCGGAAGTGGTAGTTGATCCTAATGCAAAGAAGACACTTACCCTTCAAAATGGAGCAGTTATTTCTGGTGTATACAAGAATACTATCTTGAATGTGCCTGAAGGAAGTTTTGTACTTAAAGGATATGTGTATTTTGAGGAAGGTAGTGAAATTAATATTGCCGCTGGTGCAACCATAAAAAGTGATGTTTCTGATAAAGGAGCATTAATTATTGAGAGAGGCGCAAAAATAAACGCCATAGGTACTGCAGCAAAACCAATTGTATTCACTTCTGGTAAAGCTGTTGGTCAACGTCTTCCAGGTGATTGGGGTGGAATTATTATCCTTGGTAAAGCAAAAACAAATCGTACAACTGAACCGACTATTGAAGGTGGTGTTGGTAAAAACTTCGGTGGTACTGTTGATAATGACAATTCGGGTACCTTGAAATATGTGCGTATTGAATTCGCAGGTATTGCAGCTCAACCTAACTCTGAGATCAATGGTTTGACTTTGGGCGGTGTTGGTTCTGGAACTACAATCGAGTATGTTCAGATTATCTATGGCAATGATGATGCTTTCGAGGTTTTTGGAGGTACAGTGAACATGAAATATTTGGTTGCTTATGCAACTGCTGATGATGATTTTGACTTTGACTTTGGTTATACTGGAAGCATTCAGTTTGGTGTTGCTTTGAGAGATCCTTCTTTCATTGATGCTGGTGACGCTGGTAACGGAGTTGAGTGTGATAATGATGCTACGGGTACTGATGCAAAGCCTGCAACCCGTCCGGTACTTTCAAACTTCACGTTTGTCGGACCGAATGTGGATAACACAGCTTCAAAGAACCATAATTTTGCTAACCGTTTCAGAAGAGCTACAAATTTTGTATTAAACAATTCAGTATTGATTGGCTGGATGAAAGGTGGTTTATCTTTAGAATCTGACGCAACTTATAGCAGTCTGGTTGGTACAGCCCCAACTTCTCAATTTAGAAATAATGTGTTGCATGCAAATGCCTCACCCTACAGAATCGGATCAGTAACCGTTGCCGGTGCATCTGGTGATGCCGTTAAAGCAGCAGCTGAGTCAAATGCAACTATCACACTTACTGCTGCCGCAGATGCTAAACTTACAGATCCATTCAATTTGGCAACACCTAACATGCTTCCTGCTACAGGTTCACCTGCATTAACAGGAGCTGCATTTGCTGGTGATCTTACCAATGCGTTCTTCAGCAGTACAACTTACCGTGGTGCATTTGGAACAACAAACTGGATGGCAGGATGGACAAGCTTTAGTTTTCCAAAAGGAGCTAACGGATATTAATTTTATTCTGGTATAGATTTTATTAAGAAATACCCGCCAAAGGCGGGTATTTCTTGTTTATAGACTTTCTGCTTAATTTTTTCTTTGCGTAGGATTGTACTGATAAACAACCTCGTATTTCACACCTTCCAGGTTTGTTGAAATTTGGCCGATTCTCAAATCCTTATCCTGAGGTGTAGGTTCGCAAACAAGATATTTTTGACCTTTATAGATAATTGATTTGCCTTGCATCTTATCAAACTGTACTGCCATGCTAATATGCGTTGGGTATAACAATGCAATCATCGGAAGGTTATATATTTCCTTGACCAGATAAAAGAACAGAGCAGCACGGTCGTCACAATCACTGTATTTTGAAAATAAGGTCTGTTCTGGGGAAAGTCTTTTTTCTTTTCCAAAATTATTCTCATCAGTCTGATACAGAAATGCATATCTGGTGAATCGCATCAGGTAATCAACCCCATTTTTTTGATTCATGCCAGAAATATTTTTCTTTAATATTGGAATCAATGAATGATAAGTTTCACGACTTAAGGGAATATTAAAATAGGATTCAAAATCTACTCCAGGGTAGTTTTTAAAGATGTTTTCGACCTCAGGATTTAATTTAACCTGAAAATGATAGGGCTTTGAACGATAATTGAATTGTATTTCCTTTTCATTATAAGATTCTGGCTTGAAGTTCGGCATTCGGGTTACCTTGTATGAAAATGCATTTTTAGCTTCTTGAACCTCTAGTTTAACGGGATAGACCTTGTCTTTTTCGAAATCTATTTTACCATAGTCATGATAATTCAGACACATATATTTATTGCCCTCAATCTCAAAGAAGGGAATATCATTAATGTTTTCATCGTTTCTTACATAAAAAATGATACGGTTGTTTCCAATAGACAGTCGGGCATCATATCCTGATTTGCTCATAAGAAACCATTTATATAAGGTGTACCTATGGTAATTTACGGCCTTCGGACTTATCTCTTGCGCGGTTTTACGGATAAGCTGGTAATAAATCCAGTCGTTTAAATGATGCTTTTCTTTATATGCAAGTAATGAGTTTAGAATAGTTTGGTACTTACTTTGATCTAACTTTCTATAAAAATCTTGAATAGCAAGTGTTGATAGCGGATCTGAAAACTCAATGTTTGAGCTAGGATCCAGTCTGAAATTGAAAGTCCCACTATAGAATTCAAAGCTAAAATTATCCATTACAGCCTTAGCTGAAGATACTCCAACGAGGATAATCAGGGAAACTGTACAGTATATTTTTGCTACAAAAGAATTCATTTAGTAATTACTTAACATTAAATTTACATAGAAATAATGTTAAATTAATATACTATTTTTCTTTTTCGAAATTTTTACCAAGTTTTTCCAACATTTCTTTTGGGATATTCTTCAAATCCACCAGTATAAAGCCATCCAGGCAGTTTGAAAATTTGGGATCAATATTGAAGCTTATAAGCTTAGCGTTCAAACCTAAATATTGCCTTAATAGTACAGGGACCTTCATTTTTGAGCTTTCAATCTCAGAAATTAGGCTATCCAGATTTTTAAGTGTTTCATTGGATTCCAGTAAAAGATCTTTATCGATTTTTGAAAAATCAAGTTTGAATTTTTTCCGGGGTCTGACATATGCTGCCAGTTCATGATCAAAGTGATTTTTTATGATAAAATCTACAATGAGTGATTTAGAAAGTTTGGAAAAGTTGTTACTGATACTTACTGGTCCGATGAGGTATCGATAGTGTGAATTATCAATTAGGTATTTAAGAATTCCTTTCCAGAGCAAGAATAAGGGAAGCGGCTTTTGTTGATATTCTTTTCGTACCCAGGACCTGCCCAATTCTAGACTTTGACGTAAAATCGGGTAAAATTTTTCCTTAATCTTGAAAAGTTCATTCACATAAAAGCCTTTTTTGCCATAACTATAAAAGATTTCATCTCCTTTTCCTATTCGATAGGCACCTACAATCAATTTGCTTTCCTTATCCCAAATAAACAAATGGTTGTAATAAACATCATATTCATCTAAATCCGTCGATTTATTAGTGCCTTCTCCAACTTCTCTGAATGTAATTTCCCTGAGTCGCCCAATTTCCTGGATTATAGTTGGAAGTTCTGAGCAAGGTGAGATATAAACCTCATAATTCTTTTCAGTCCAGATTTTGAATTCTTTCAATCCTTCTACTTCTTTTTCAATTTTTTGATTTTCAATAGCCTGAATAATAGTCTGAGGTATTTTTTTTACTTTGAAAATATTACGTGGATTAAACAGGCTTCGCTGATCTTCGAGTCCGGCACCCAATGCATATGTTTTAGTCCGCAGGTAATCCAGTAATTTTGATGGATTTTGCTGATACTTTAAATCGCTGGGGAGAATTGCTTTTCCGATTCTTAATCTGATGGTATGCCCACGTTTATTAAAAAGCTCTGAGGGTAGTTTTGCAGTTCTTAAAGCAGGGTGGATAAAACTAAGCAGGTTAAATAATAGTCCGTTATTGCCATGAAAATATACCGGAATAACCGGGACATTCGCTTTAGCGATTAATTTACCAACTACCGGATGCCATAACTTGTCAGTAATTTGCTGGGTATTGGCTTTAAAGGTTGAAACCTCACCAGCTGGAAATATTCCTATTGGAATGCCGGATTGAAGCATTTCCAAGGTTTTTTTTATCCCGCTGATACTGGATGAATGTTCTATTGTTTCAAATGGGTTTACAGCGATAAAGTGTTCGCTCAAGTTTGGGATTTTTTTCAATAAAAAATTTGCCATTAACTTGGCATCAGGCCTTTTCATGAACAAAATTTTCAATAAAATAAGTCCTTCAATTCCTCCATATGGATGGTTTGCTATTACAATAAATGCCCCATTTTGCGGGAGATTTTTAAGCTCTTTTTCATCAAATTCTACCTTAATTCCAATAACCTGCAGAATTTTATCAATGAAGCTTATTCCACTGAGATGCTTGGCTTTTTGAAATACCTTGTTTACCTCGTTAATTTTCATTACTTCCATTAAAATGGAAGCCAATCCGGGCATATAAACTTTATTGAGTTTGGTTGCCCTGGAAAATTCTTCTTTAGTGATGATTTTCATTTGAGAACCTTTAGTATTATTCAGTTTAAATTTTAAATAAAATACGGTTTTAAATTGAGTTATTTCAGCAAATATGTTTAATCGCCGCTGTTTAATTAAAATTTTTGAGTTATATTTATATTAATTCTGTGTCTGACATGATTCCTCAATTCCGTTAATTCCCAAGACGGTATTCTAAAGCAATACAGAACCATCATTGCTTTTATTAATTCTATCAGGATCATGTATCGTTTAAAAAATTTGCTCAGATCATATCTTAGCTTCTCAAGAAAGGAGTTGAATGGTATTTTTGTTCTATTTGTCTTAATTCTGCTTGTTATACTATCTCCTAGGCTATATCCTTTGTTTTTAAAGGATCAAAAATTTGATTTTGATAGATTTAAGATGGAAGCGGAAGATTTTAGAGCAGCAGCAGCTAAAATTGAAATCCCACAGGGGAAAATCAATAAAAAGGCTGACAAAAGTTCGGCCAGGCCAGTTTATTTTAATTTTGATCCTAACGGACTTAGTGAATCTAACTGGTTAAAATTGGGCTTATCCCACAAACAGATTCAGGTAATTCGAAATTATGAGTTGAAAGGTGGAAAATTTTTCAGAAAGGAAGATTTAAAAAAAATTTAATTCAATTTAAAAAAAAAAATTTTCATTCAGGAACCATTTATAAAAAATGGTAAAACTTAAGTTTTGTCTGGTAAAAAGCCTGGTAAAGCAAAAT
>JAURKO010000088.1 GCA_030831705.1 Daejeonella sp.
CCCTTAGCCTTTTTATTTACAGATCAAATTTAATCCCCTGCGCAAGTGGTAATTTATCCGAATAGTTGATCGTGTTTGTCTGACGCCTCATGTAAGCCTTCCATGCATCTGATCCCGATTCCCTGCCACCACCTGTCTCTTTTTCGCCACCAAAAGCTCCGCCAATTTCAGCACCTGAGGTGCCAATATTTACATTGGCTATACCACAATCCGATCCTGAGCAGGATAGAAACTGCTCTGCCTCGCGTAGGTTTAAAGTCATGATAGCTGATGAAAGTCCTTGTGGTACACCATTCTGCATCGCGATCGCTTCATCAAGCGTTTTATATTTCATTAGATAAAGGATTGGAGCAAAAGTTTCGTGCTGTACGATCTCAAAATCATTTTTTGCTTCAGCAATACAGGGTTTTACATAACAGCCAGATTCGTATCCTTTACCCTGAAGTACACCGCCCTCCACTACGAAATTTCCGCCTTCCGCTTTACACTTTTCAATAGAACTTAGATAGGCATCTACAGCGTATTTATCAATCAACGGACCAACATGGATTTTTTCATCGAGCGGATTACCTATTTTTAATTGCTTATAAGCATTTACAAGCTTATCTCTAAAGGTGTCATAAACGCTTTCATGAATAATTAGTCTGCGTGTAGAGGTACAACGTTGTCCGGCAGTTCCAACCGCCCCAAAAACAGCACCTACCAGTGACATTTCAAGATCTGCATCTTTAGAAATTATAATGGCATTGTTACCACCAAGTTCGAGTAAACTACGACCAAGACGCGCACCCACTGCTGCTCCGACAGCCTTTCCCATACGTGTTGAACCTGTTGCAGAAACCAGTCCGATTCGTTTGTCATTACTCATCAGTTCTCCAATACTGCGTTCACCAATCAAGAGGCAGGATACCCCTTCTGGTACTGCATTTGCCTCAAATACTTTTTGTAAAATATGCTGACAAGCTACAGCCGTTAAGGGAGTTTTTTCTGAGGGCTTCCAAATGCAAACATCCCCACAAACCAGGGCTATAGCCATATTCCAGGCCCAAACGGCAACTGGAAAATTGAAAGCAGATATAATTCCAACAATACCGAGGGGGTGCCATTGCTCATACATCCGGTGGAAAGGTCTTTCAGAGTGCATGGTTAATCCATATAGTTGTCGTGATAAGCCTACACTAAAATCGCAAATATCAATCATTTCCTGAACCTCACCATATCCTTCCTGCAAACTTTTACCCATTTCATAGCTAACCAGTTTACCCAGATCGGCTTTGTTCTGCCTTAATGCTTCCCCTAGTTGTCTGATTACCTCACCCCGTTTTGGAGCAGGCCAGGTACGCCATGTTCTGAACGCCTCCTCAGCTTTTAGAACCGTGTTTTCATAATCAGAACTAGTTGAGAACCTAATCGAAGCAATTTCCTTGCCATCTACCGGCGAAATAATTGCATGGACGTTTTTTTGCGCATTACTACTCCAAACTTTTCCTGTACTGCTTGCTTCATTAACCTCCTTAATTCCTAGAGCATCTAAAACAGGTAAAATATCTATTTGCATAAAATTTCGTATTTTTGTAAAGTTAAGCAATTCTCTTAAGGGCTTTGAAAGCTTCATAATAAATCATATTCTCAAAACTGCCGCTTGTTTATTTATTTTCAGCCGATTAACCATTCCGATGTCAGCATGTTGAAAAATAAAATCCAAACAGTTGTTGATTTGATTTAATTTAAAACAAAAATGGGGCAACATTATACACATTGTGTCAAAATAACGTTCTTAATCGTATTATTTTAGGATGGAAGAAGATTTTGAGTTTGGCTTTAGCGAAGATCCCAGATTTTCAGTAGAGAGATATGAAGAGATGATCCGTAATCAGGATCAATATTTTTTTGATGCTCAAGCATTTGAAAATATAATTGAGTACTATATTGAAAAGAATGATCCGATTAAAGCATTACAGGTTACTGATTATGCTATAAATCAGCATCCATTCGCAGCAGTATTTTCAATTAAGCAAGCCCAGCTTTATGTGGCAACCAATCAATTTGATCTTGCCTTTGAGTCTCTTTGCAGAGCTGAAACATTGGAACCTTCCGATGCAGATATCTATACCATCAGGGGTAATGTTTATGAGGGAATGGAGCGGCATCAAGACGCTCTGGATAATTATGAAAAAGCATTAGCACTTGCCGAAAGCACAGATGAGATTCTACTGCATATTGCCTATGTGTACCAAAGCATGGGTGATTATGAAAACGCTGTAAGCTATCTTAAACAATGTCTGCAGCAAAATATGGAAAATCAGGACGCACTTTATGAACTTGCATTCTGTTATGATGTTTTGGATAAGCAGGAAGAAAGCATCAAATTTTATGAGCAGTACATTGATAATGAGCCATATTCTTATGCTGCCTGGTACAATCTTGGTAATGCGTTTAATAAAATGGATCTTTTTGAAAAGTCTATTGATGCGTATGATTACGCTATACTCATTAAGGATAATTTCGCATCCGCCTATTTCAATAAGGGTAATGCATTAGTTCATTTGGATAGATATACTGAAGCTATTGAAGTTTACAAGCAAACTTTTGAATACGAGCCGCCTAGCGGTGATACCTATTGTGCCATCGGTGAATGTTATGAGAAGCTTGAACGCATGGATGAGGCACGGTCTTATTATAAAAAATCAGTAAAATTAGATCCCTTGCAATCAGACGCATGGTTTGGTATCGGGGTAACTCTGGATTTTGAAGAAAGATATTTCGAATCACTTTACTTTTATAAAAAGGCACTAGATCTTGATGATAAAAATGCAGATTATTGGTTCGCTATTGCAGATGCCCAATATAAATTAAAGCAGTTACCAGAATCGGAAAAGGCTTATGAAAAAGTCTTGGAGTTAAATCCTGTGGATATCGAGGCATGGCTAGATTATTCATCCATTTTATTTGAACAGGATAAACTGGATTCAGCCATTGAGATTATATCTGAGGGAATCAAAAATAACCCCGATTCGGCAGAATTATATTATAGAATGGTGGCATACTTGTTCGCAGCCCACCAGTTTAGTGAAGCGCTGATTTATCTTGAGACAGCCTTGAACTCGGATCCCGAAAAACACCATATACTATTCGAATATCTTCCTCAACTGCATGAAAATAAGGTTATTATCGATATTATTAATCGCTATACCCGTTAGAAAAGTAAAAAAAATATAAGCCTTTAGGTTCTGATTTTTTTTTGGAGATTTGTACATGTGTAAATACCCTAAATTAAAGACTGAAATACATTGAAGGGCATTTTATAATCAATTATAATAACAAATGAATTATACTCTAAAAAATATCCCTGAGCGTACACAAAAGCCGCGTCAGAATGGTCTGACTATGGTTATGGATAAGGGACTAAGTGTACGTCAGATTGAAGATTTCCTTGAAGTTGCAGGACCACATACTGATATTGTAAAATTAGGTTGGGCTACATCTTATGTAACACCCAATCTGGAAAATAAATTAAAAGTATACAGAGACGCTAATATTCCGGTTTACTTTGGAGGGACTCTCTTTGAGGCGTTTATCATAAGAAATCAGTTCGATGATTATCGCCGGATTCTGGATAAATACGATATGAAGTATGCTGAAGTTTCTGATGGATCAATTAGCATTCCGCACGAAGAAAAGTGTGAGTATATCCGTAAGCTTAGCGAACAGGTAACAGTTATTTCTGAAGTTGGATCAAAGGATGCCGCAAAAATATTTGCTCCTTATAAGTGGATCAATTTAATGAAGGCTGAAATTGAAGCAGGATCCTGGAAAGTTATTGCTGAAGCCCGTGAGAGTGGCAATGTTGGTCTGTATCGTGATTCAGGTGAAGTAAGGCAAGGTCTGGTAGATGAGATTTTAACTCAGATTCCTGCAGAAACTATTATCTGGGAAGCGCCTCAAAAGGCACAGCAAGTTTGGTTCATTAAATTAATTGGTACCAATATAAATCTTGGAAATATCGCACCTGCAGATGTAATTCCAGTTGAAACATTACGTCTGGGATTAAGAAGTGATACCTTTGATCATTTTCTTAATATGTAAATAATGTAGGATTAGGTATTTTAAACCTTATGAATCCCTTATCAATTTAGTTTATATGAAAAAATACGGTCTGATTGGATATCCACTCACACACTCTTTCTCAAAAAAATATTTTACCGAAAAATTTTTGAACAATGGGCTGGATAATCATCAGTATGAACTTTATCCACTCCCGAATCTGAGTGAGCTTCCTGAATTGATAAAGGGCATTCCCGACTTATGCGGATTAAATGTCACTGTTCCTCATAAAATTGGTGTGATGTATTATCTGGATAAGATAGATCCGGCAGCTAAAGAGATAGATGCAGTAAATTGTATAAAAATTGTTAATCACCAGCCGGTTGAGGCATTTTTCAGTGGTGAACTTTCTTCTATGAACGTCAGGCTTGAGGGTTATAATACTGATGCATATGCCTTTGAAGAATCTTTGAAACCATTACTTAAGAAGCACCATCAAAAGGCTTTGGTTCTTGGAACAGGGGGCGCCTCAAGAGCTGTAGGCTATGTTCTTGGGAAATTAGGAATTTCATTTCGCTTTGTGTCAAGAAGAAATATTAGTAAACAGTTGAGCTACAAAAAATTAACTGCAAATATTTTGAATGAACATTTATTAATCATCAATACCACGCCGCTTGGAACTTCCCCTAATATTGAAGAATGCCCGGATATTCCTTACGAATTATTAAGTAGCAAGCATCTGCTTTATGATTTGGTCTATAATCCGGCCGAAACAGAATTTCTTAAAAGAGGGAAAGCCAAAGGTTCATCCACTAAAAACGGTATGGAAATGCTACATATGCAGGCAGAAAAATCCTGGGAAATATGGAATAGCTAATGAAAACACATGCTATAGCGCTGTATATTTTAACAGCAATTTTGTTTATTTCCTGTGGGACTGACTATTCTCCAAAACCAAGGGCATATTTCAGAATTCAATTTCCTCAAAAAAAGTACCAAACCTATTCGGGCGATTGCCCATATTCCTTTGAATTCCCTGAATATGCTAAGGTTCAACCAGATAGTAGCAGGAATTCAAAACCATGCTGGCTAAATGTAAACTACCCCGATTTTAATGCACGCATTCATTTAAGTTATCAAACGATCTCTTCTACAGCCGAATTCAATCAACTAACCGAGGATGCCAGGACCTTTGCATTTAAACATACGGTAAAGGCGACCGCTATTGATGAAGGTATTATCTCCTATCCAAAAGAAAATATTTACGGTATTTATTATTCCATTGATGGTAATACCGCATCTTCTGTTCAGTTTTTTCTGACAGATAGTACAAAAAACTATCTTCGGGGAGCCCTTTATTTCAATGAAAAACCAAGGCTTGATTC
>JAURKO010000089.1 GCA_030831705.1 Daejeonella sp.
AAAATTATAAAATATAAATATACCCCAGCGAGACTATATTTCTAACTCACAAAAAGTTTAGAGCTGAAATTTTTCGCACTTGAAAAAAATATTAAAATTTAAACTTTACTTAATCAGGTTGTACAATTCATCAAGTTTAGGAGAAAGTACAATTTCAATCCTTCTGTTCCGGCTTCTCACTTCAGAACCTGAGCCCGGTTCAATTGGCTGATATTCTCCTTTGCCTGTTGCTGTAATTCTACTGTTTTCAATCTTCTCTACTTCGGTTAAAAATCTCACAACAGAAGTAGCACGCAGAACGCTCAAATCCCAATTATCCTTGATCTGGCCAAGATTTACTACCCGTTGATTATCCGTGTGACCTTCAACAGATATATTGATCTCGGGCTGAGTTTTTAGAACTTTAGCAAGCTCACCCAAAGCTAGCTTTCCTTTATCGTCAATAATGATACTTCCGCTGCTGAATAATAACTTATCGGTTAGAGAAACGTACACTTTGCCATTACGGATGTCAACTGTTAAACCACTTTGCTGAAAGCCTAATAATGCCTTTTGCAATTTATTTTTCAGAGCATTCGTTGCCTCATCCCTTTTACGTAAAATATCCTCAACCTCATTCAGTCTTGCTTCCCGCTTTTTAAGATCTGACTCAAGTTTCCTTAAATTTTCCTCAAGCTTTTTAATTTCTGAAGAAGAATTTGAACGCAAAGAAGTAAAACTGTCGTCCATTCCTTTAATCTTTTCTTCAAGATCTGTTATTTTAGTCTGGAGTAAAACCCTATCTGATTTCAATCCAGCAATTTCCTCTTCCAATGAGGTAATTTTCATCCTTGCAGCTTCCCAACCAAGTGAAAGAGAATCTTTCTTAGCGATCAGGGTATTATACTTTTTTGTCGACATCACAACACATGAAGCCAACAAACCAATAACTAAAAACAGGAAAATTGAAAAATAAACAGATTTTAACATGCTAAAAGATTTTATGAAACCGAATTTCTCAAAAACGAAATAAAAGGATATAGTCGTACAAATCCATTACAAATCTCATCAACAGCGCTTGAACTCATCAGTTCTGATTTTGTCAAAGGATGACTAAATGTAAAACTTTTTAACTTTAAATATTCAATATCCGGATGATCGGGTTGATATCCTTTGGGTGAGGTTTTTAGTTTATGTTCCTCATCGAGGGAGCCGAAGTATTTAATAAATGCCTTATTATCGATAATCTCGTGAAAATCGGTTCCGTTATAATCTATCTCCTGTCGTATCGATTTAAGGTGATCTCCTTCGGGCATCCAGTATCCTCCTGCAATAAGAGATTTTTCAGGATGAATCTGCAGATAATAACCCGGACCTTTAAAACTCTTTCCATTCTCGGAAAAACCGGCACCGAAATTGGTTTTATATGGAGTTTTATTTTTGCTGAACCTGACATCACGATAAATTCTCATCACACAATTCTTTGCATCAAGGTCTGCGGATATGGAAGGGTCAATCTTAGAAAGCTTTAAAATCAGAGTATTTACAAATTCCAGCACATTTGCCTTTGCATTATCATGCCTTAATTTATTTAACAGAAACCACTCTCGATTATTATTCGAACTTAGTTCTTGTAAAAAATCAAATGTTGCCGGGTTTATCATCGGTGTCATAATCAGGATAATACTTAATTTTCGGGGTCAGCCAATGAAGCAACAATATTCTGGAATAGCGATAATTGATTGGTGTAAGCAATAAAATTACACCTATAATTGTTGAAATATATAGCCAGGGTGAAGTATCATTTCCAGTGATCAGGTAAGTGAATAAACCCACATTAAGCATCTCTCCAACTACAAATGCATAACTAACGTACATTGCCCCGTAAAAAAATCCTGGTTCAACTTCAAACTTCATCCCGCAATGAGCGCAACGATCATTGGTTTCCTGAAAATTTAGTCCATACAGTGTACCCGAGAAAACATCCCCTCTTCTACATTTAGGACATTTGGAGGTCAGTATTGCTGTAAATTGAGAAGTTTTTGCCATAAGCATTAGCTAAAAGAATTTTAAAAAAACAGATAGCCAACAGAAATTAAGATTAATTAATTCAAATTAATCTTACTATCCTTAATATTTAAGTTGACATTTTTACGCCTGTATTTCTTGTACCATAAAAACCCAACTCCGGCAATTGCGAGATAAGGTGCGGCTAAAAGATATAAAATACCATTGTTCAGACCTTTACCCTGATTATTGCCATTCTTGACAGAATTTTCAGCATTTAATGTGCACATTGAACATTGTGCTGATACTTCAGCAGAGCTCAGAAATGAAAAAAACAGAATAAAACAAATAAATACTCTTCTAAACGATTTCATGATTCAAATATACGCCAAAAGCAATGCAATTAAGAAAGATCGCAAAGCTCAATATTAAGTTTACAGTAGGCTGATTGAATTAAAGCGAACTAAAAAGAATAATATGGAGAAATCATCAAATAGACAATTACTCCACTAACAGTAACAAATAACCATATCGGATACGTCCAGCGAACCAATTTTTTATGTTGCTCAACCTTCATCTGTAAACCCTTCTGAAAACTAAATAATACGAGTGGTAGTACGATGGCCGCCAGAATGATGTGGGTTATCAGAATCACATAATATAACGTACGAATG
The DNA here is from genome assembly GCA_030831705.1 of Daejeonella sp. GTDB lineage: Bacteria > Bacteroidota > Bacteroidia > Sphingobacteriales > Sphingobacteriaceae > Daejeonella. The sequence continues at coordinate 2,661 of JAURKO010000089.1, forward strand.
AATCCAACACCACCATAAGTAGTTTTTATTCCTGTGGCATGAAAAATGATGTATGAAACCAAAAAAAGTGAGGAAAGAATAAACGTAAGAATATTTATATTCTTGTGCATTATTATGTTTTTCCTCTTGATAAAATAAAGAGATAAAATTAAAAGAACACTACAGGTACCATTAATTACAGCATTGAATAATGGAAGGGAAAATACCCAGCCTGGGATCGCATCCTTATCAGGAAAAATATTAAGTAATTTACTTTGTAAAACAACAACTACTATAAGAACAAAAACTGAAACTGCAGTTATAATTCTTGAAATCTGTTTATCACTCATAATTATAATTTAGAAAAGAAAAAGATGACTATTGCTTAACGAATTTTAATACTTCTAAGCTCTTCTGTAATCAATAATTTAATTTCATCACTTAATAATGTAACCTGTTCTTGACCAAGACTTGAGTCGTAATATCCTCTTATGCGTTTTTGAGGGTCAATCAAAATAAGCATAGGACTATGCACAATATTGTTGTTCCCGGTACTATCTGCTATTGCATCTACCATAAAATCAGTTTTAGCAAGAGAATAGATCAGCTCTTTATCACCTGTTAAAAAATCCCACTTTTTATTTTCCGAGGTAAAAGGCTTACTGTATTCAGCAAGTACGGCCGGGCTATCATAATCAGGATCTACGCTAATAGAAATAAATCGCATCAAACGGTTCTTGTTGTACATTTTAGCTACCCTTGCCAAATCCTTGTTGATATCTCGGCATAAGAGTGAACAACGGGTATAAAAAAAATTTACAACGGTAATTTGATTACTGTCTGCAGGAAATTTAACCGTATCAGAATTTTGGTTCAGCAGTTTGAAATCCCGTATAACATGATACAACGTATCAGGAATCTGCTTACGACGTTTGATGGAAAAAGTACCTGAAAGCTTTTTTTCACCGTAAATATTCAGAGGTCGATATCGATTTTGCCCCTTTTCCTTTAGCAGATAATACACCGTACCGGGTACTGCCAAAAGAATCAGCAGAATCAGAATTTTCTTTACAGGGAAAGAGGGTAAACTCATTAATTCATATGAATGAATTGGTAGTTCCCTTCAATGAGCATAAGTATGATGAAATAGATAATGAACACTAAAGAAACAACAATCCCTGTTTTGAGTGCAAATTTTTCAAATTTCAGGTGCATAAAATAAGCCACTATGTAAAAGGCTTTCACCAGTGTAAGAACGATATATGAGAAATTACCAATACCCTGTCCTAAAATACCTTTAGGAATCAGATATAGCGCGATAAAAAATTCTACGGCTGTGATACCCAAAAGGTAAAAGAAAACCTGCCAGATTTTTTTCTTGGTCATTCCCTCATGCTCAGAAGCATGCTCATCATGTGTGTGTTCTGCTGACATTGTAAATCGATTATCAGGTTTAAACTAAATAGAAAAATGTAAAAACGAATACCCAAACAAGGTCTACAAAGTGCCAGTAAAGTCCGACTTTTTCAACCATTAAATAGCTTCCACTTTTTTGGAAAACATTTGCGAGTACCATAAATAAAATGATAATATTAATCAATACCCCGGTAAAAACGTGGAAACCATGGAAACCGGTAATGGTAAAGAAAAGATTGGCAAATTGCAGAGCTCCGACAGTGTCTATTCCGGTGTATGATGCAGGAAAACTTCCCCACCAATAACCTTCATGATGTAAATGTGACCACTCTAATGCCTGACATCCCAGGAACATCATTCCCCCTATAATTGTACCGATCATCCACCATACCACTTCCTTTTTAGAATTACGATGTCCTGCCTCAACTGCAAGAACCATAGTTACCGAGCTCATGATCAAAATAAATGTCATGATACCCACAAAAACCAAAGGATATCCATGATCAGTTATTCCAGGAATCGACTGAAATACCACATCAGGATCAGGCCAGCTGATTTTACTGAAGCGTTGAGCTCCGTAATAAATCAGAAATGCTGAAAATGTAAATGCATCTGACAAAAGGAAAAACCACATCATTAGTTTTCCGTATTCTACAGCGAAAGGTGACTTCCCGCCGCTCCAGGCGTCAGTTCTTAATTCATCAATTTTTGATACAGTAGTGTTCATTTAAACGATGGTATATTGAGTAATTATTGATTCAAAAGTAAGAAAACATATAGATAAATCCATAGGATATCAAGAAAATGCCAAAAAATGGATGCAATCTCCATCCTGAATACATTTCGCACCTGAGGAACATTGCGAAAAACGCCTATAAGGGCATATAGCAAGAAAAACAGTCCGACTAAAACGTGTATTAAATGGGCTCCGCTAAATACATAAATAAATGACTGGGAGGCATTATAATTGACAAAGTAGGCGCCCGAATTATACAAAGCCTGCCATGCCTGAAACTGACTATAAAAAAATGCAATGCCTAATAAAATTGTAATTCCTATATAAAGTTTTTGTTTGGCAAATTGCAAACCCTTTGCGGATAAATAGGCCATATGTGCTGTAAGACTACTCAGAATAATTATTACAGAACTGTACATAAATGCTTTAGGAAGCAACACTTTAATACCTCGTTCTATATTTCCCTCGGTGTATACAATGAATCCACTTGTCAATGCGGCAAACATCATGAAGGAGGCGATTATGAATAGCCACATCAAAAACTTCTTTGCCTTTAAATTTAATCTATCTTCAACTTGTAAATTTTCCATTTCTTATATATTAATATACTATAAAGTCAAACAATAGCGCTAATTGCATTACAGGAAGGTAAATAAACGATGAATACATAAGTCTTTTTGCAGATTCTACGTCTCTCTTGTTATAAAGTTGAATGGCCTGCCATACAAAAAACAAACCTGACAATAATGCTATAACTGTATATACATCTCCTCCAAAAGCCTGGCCTGATGGCATTAAATAAATAGTTGGCAGCAAACTAACCGGTATAAGGATTACTGTGGACAAAAGAGTGATTAATGCACTAGCTTTATCCTGCTTGGTGCTTGGCAATAAGCGGAAACCTGCCCTTTTATAATCCTCATCAAGAACCCAGGCTATCGCCCAGAAATGGGGAAATTGCCAAACAAATTGAATTAAAAACAAAATAATCGGAATCCAGGAAATCCGCGGCTCATCAAAGGCTGCAAAATAGCCAATAAGTGGCGGGAAAGCTCCTGGAATTGCCCCGATAAAAACTGCAATTGGGGACTTCCGTTTCATTGGGGTATAAACAAAGGCATACAAAAAAATTGAAAATACCGCCAATACGCCTGTTGGGAAGTTGAGTCTTACTAAAAGATAAGTTCCAGAAATTCCCATGATCAGGCTAAGGACAAGGGCTTGTCCTGTTGTCATTTTTCCTGAAGGGATTGGTCTGTCCATAGTCCTTTTCATCAATTTATCAAGATCCTTTTCAATAATCTCATTAAATCCATTTGCTGCACCTGTTACAAGAAAACCTCCGAGGGTCAATATAATCCAGTTGATCCAATTGATATCTCCCTGAAATTTGCTGCCCATTAAAAAACAAACGGAAGCAGAAAAGACCACAGTAAGAGTCAATCTTAGCTTTATTAATTTATTGAAGTCGGATATAAAATTCCTCAAATTATTTTCTGTTTCACTGCTTCATATCGATTGCCGACCATTCTTTAAATATAATCCGGACTTTCAAAATAAAGAGTCGATTTTAAGATAAATCTAACGACAGAAACCTCCTTTCAAAAGGATACATTCGTTTTAAAATTCTCTGCGGAATTGGCAGAAAGAATACTCTTTATAGCAGTCAGGCGATATCTTAATATCGCCTGACTGAAGTATAATCTTTATTATTTAAACCTGTTCCGGAGTATTTCTTTCAGAGGCATGTTCCTTATTCCATTCCTGCTGAATATGTTCAGCTTCAGCACTACCTTCAAAATCGTGGAGTAGGTTAGAACTCATTGTCTCAGAGAATGGAGTAGTTTGAGGAATAAAATCCGTGTGATGTCCAGGTTTACTGTAATCATATGGCCAACGATGAACTGAAGGAATTTCTCCAGGCCAGTTACCATGTAAATGCTCTACTGGTGCAGTCCACTCCAAAGTAGTTGATTCCCAAGGATTTTGAGGTGCTTTCTTTCCATAAAAAATAGAATAGAAGAAATTCCAAAGGAAGGCAACTTGTGCAAGTGCAGAAATAATTGCTGACCATGTAATGAACACATTCACTGTTAACCACTCCTGCATAAATGCAAATTCAGTAAAAGCATAATAACGGCGAGGAACACCATCAATACCCATAAAGTGCATCGGGAAGAAAACAAGGTATGCACAGACAAAGGTTACCCAGAAGTGAAGATAACCTAAACGCTCATCCATCATACGTCCGAACAACCTTGGATACCAGTGATAAACTCCACAAAGCATACCAAATATTGCGGCACAACCCATCACCAGGTGAAAGTGAGCAACAACGAAATAGGTATCATGCAAATTAATATCTAAAGCAGCATTTCCTAAAAACAAACCGGTTAGTCCACCAGAGATGAAGAAAGAAACCAAGCCAATAGCAAATAACATTGCCGGAGTAAAGCGAAGGTTTCCACGCCAGATAGTTGCCAGATAATTGAACGTTTTAACTGCTGAAGGTACTGCAATGATCAATGTTGTAATCATGAACACCCCACCAAGGAAAGGATTCATGCCCGTTATAAACATATGGTGACCCCAAACTATAAAGGATAACACTGTAATACCAATAAGAGAATAAACCATCGCATGATATCCGAAAATTGGCTTTCTAGAATTAGTAGCGATAACTTCTGATGTAATACCCAAAGCAGGCATTATTACGATATAAACCTCAGGGTGACCTAGAAACCAAAACAAGTGCTGCCATAAAACCGGACTTCCGCCTTGATTTGGAAGAACCTGCCCAGCTACAACTATATCAGAAAGATAAAAACTAGTTCCGAAGCTACGGTCAAAAATCAGAAGTACAACTGCCGATACCAATACAGGAAAAGATAATACACCTACAATTGCAGTAAGGAAAAATGCCCATATTGTTAATGGCATTTTCCACATATCCATACCTTTAGTACGCATGTTCAAAATGGTAGAGATATAATTCAATGCTCCGATCAGTGCTGATGCAACGAATAAAACCATACTGATTAACCAAAGCGTCATACCTGTACCAGAACCACTAATGGCTTTGGGTAAGGCAGACAAAGGAGGATAAACAGTCCATCCTGAGCTTGCAGGTCCACTTTCTACAAAGAAAGAGCACATCATGATTACACAGGAAAGGAAAAACAACCAGTATGAAATCATATTCAGGAATGGCGATGCCATGTCCCTGGCTCCTAGTTGAAGTGGAATAAGAAGATTGCTAAAAGTACCGCTCAAGCCAGCTGTCAATACAAAGAATACCATCATAGTACCATGTATTGTTACTATTGCGAGATAAAAATCGGGTTTTATTCTACCACCTTCAGCCCATTTCTCACCAAGAAAGGTTTCAAGTAAAGGGAAACTCTGATCAGGCCATGCCAACTGAAGTCTGAAAAGAATAGATAAAATCATAGCCACAACAGCCATTACAATTCCGGTTATCAGGAATTGCTTGGCGATCATTTTATGATCCTGACTAAAGATATACTTTGTAATAAAAGTTTCTTTATGATGTCCGTGACCGTGATCGTCGTGTTGGTGAAGTACGGCTGAATCGTGTGTTGCTGTGCTTGCCATAATTAGTTTTTAGTAGAATTTGTATTTAAAGCTATCTTGTTAACATCTTCAGTTCTCTTACTCTCAACAAGCTGAAGTTCTCTTTTAACATCGTCGTTATAATATAAAGGCTGTTTAGCAAGCCATGCAGCATATTCAGCTTCGGAAACCACGGTAACTTTAGCTTGCATGTTATAATGACCGGCACCACAGATCTTAGCACAAAGAAGAACATAATCATATTTTGGATTATTTCTCTTCTCTCTCATTTGAGCTGTAGTAAGACGAGGAGTAAATTGAAAGGTAGTTGGCATCCCAGGAACCGCATTCATCTGAACCCTGAAATCTGGAAGATAAAAACTGTGTAACACATCTTTGGAGTTAATAATCACACGAACTGCCTTGTTTACAGGAATCACAATCTCCCCAACAAGCTTATCATCCCAACTTTTCTGATCTTTGAAATCTATTCCAAGTCCGTTAGTAGCGGTAGTTAATTTGTAATTACGATTTCCAATCTGATTATCTGAACCCGCATAACGCAATGTCCATTTAAACTGTTCACCGGTTACTTCAATATTAATTGCCTTCTTCTGATCTTCCTCAGAGATATTGGTAATCCCTCTCCAGGTGAAGAATCCCAATAATACCATTACAGTTAAAACGATTGCCGGAACAATAGTCCAGATTCTTTCGAGTGCATTATTATGCGGATAGAAATATGCTTTTCTATTTTCAGATCCCCTATATTTAAATGAGAATCCAAATAAAGCAATATGAGTTAAAATAAATACAATCGTTGTAATAACTAGGGTTGTATTAAACATAAAGTCAATATCCAAACCATGCTCAGATGCAGATTCATGAATACTCATTGGTCCTTGAACAGAATAAGACCAATAAACACCGTAGATACCCAAAATCAGAAAAATTCCAAGTAAGACACCCTGAATTCTTCGTCCGTTAAAGCTCGGCTTAACCCCTTGCATTTCGCGGCTCAACTCATATACCTTTAATATTTTACCAATAATTGCAATAAATACGCAAAGCAGTAAAAACATAAGTACGTAATAGGAAGCTGACTTATATGACTCAGAATAATCCTTAGTTTCAGCAATAGGCTGCATGTTCGCGTACCTTGCCACAGTATCAACTTCAGTGCTAATTAAAGGGGCAGAAGACGGCGACAAATCAGCAGATACGGATTTTGAGGCTGTATCAATTGCTGCTGTATTGGAACTAATGGTGGAATCCTGAACCCGTGCATCAGCTGCACTATAAGTCACAGTTAGCGCGCATATAATTAATAATGCTGCTACAGTCCTGATATTAAAAAATTCTCTTAACCTCATTTTATTCGTAAATTTTTTTTTAGCTATTAAGAACTGTGTTTAGATCTGGTGATTAATGCTTTCCTGAAGGAAAGGATGATTTGTTGTAACTAATGACCGCTTAGTTAACTGATTAAGTGTAAGGAATGTAAAAAGCCCAACAAAACCAATAGCGATTCCTATCTCAATGATACCGAATCCCCTATGAGAATCCACAGTTCCTGGCATGATCATCATATAATAATCTAACCAATGACCACATAAAAGCAGAATACAGACAAACATTAATGTATTCATTTGACGCTTTGAATTTCTCGACATCAGAATAAGTAATGGAGACGCAAAATTTATTATGATATTCAACCAGAACCATGGAAGATATTCAGGCTCCCAACGTTTATAAAAATAAACTGTTTCTTCAGGCATGTTTGCATAATAGATTAGAACGAACTGAGAAAACCAAACGTATGTCCAGAAAATTGAAAATGCAAATATAAATTTACCAAGATCATGTAAATGGTTTTCATTGATCCAGGTTAAATAACCTGCCTTCTTCATGAAGATAACCAAAAGAGTAATGACACAAAGTCCGCTAACCCACATTGCTGCAAAATTATACCAACCAAACATGGTTGAGAACCAATGTGCTTCTAAAGACATGATGGTATCAAAGGCCCAAATTGGGGTTGTAAATCCAAAAACAATCAGGAATATAGCAGACCATTTAAAGTTTTTATCATGGTAAACGAGTCCGCCTTCCATCTCTTGAGCCTTAGTATATTTTGCAAATAACCAGGCAAAGAAGCTGTAAGCTGTAAGAAACACTGCCAGTCTTGTTAGGAAGAAAGGCACATTCAGGAAACTTGACTTACCTGCAATTAGTTTGTCATAATTTGGACTATTCGGGTCAGTTAAACCTTCCCCATTCCAGTGATGATATAAATTGTGTGTTAATAAACCCGCTGCAACCACTGCAAATAACACTAGAGATGCAATCGGAAGTACCCTCGACATAGCCTGAGGTATCCTTAGCAGACCGGTTGCCCATCCAGCCTGAGCTACATATTGCAAGGCTAGAAAGAATAAACCCGTTGCACAAACACAGGTAAAATAATATGCCATTAAAAGCAGATTAGCGAAAGTACGTTCCTGCTGACCTGTCAGTAAACCAAAAGCTGTGGCAAGAATTCCGACAACTATTGCTATTAAGGTCCAGGTCTTTAATTTTCCAGAAAATGTAAATTGTTCCGTGAAATTATGAGTATGATTATGATTTCCCATCTGGTTTTAGCAATTGACTATTGTAATTTTTGTAATTCGTGTACGTACATAACAACTTTCCACCGTTGCTCCGGAGATAATTGAGATTTGTGCGAACCCATCAGGTTAACACCATGTGTGATTGTATGATAAATTTTGCCATCTGTCAGATCTTTCATAGCACCACCTCTTGAGGAGTTTCCGGTTGAATACGAAGGAGGACCAGGAAATTTACCAAGCTTAACGATAGAGCCATCGCCCTTGCCCTCATTTCCATGACAATGAGAACACATATTTAAATACAATGTTTTCCCTTGTTCAAGAGTAGCCACATTAACTGGAAGTGGATTTGCCATTCCTGCACTAGCTGCCAGATAGCCTTCGTTAGTATTGGGATAAATATCATATTTATCAAATCCAACGGGCATTGTTCCGGCAGGTGGATTTTGAGCAGTTTTACCATCCTTAAAGTTCTTATTTGGCTGATCTGGATTATATCCAATTGGATCATACATATTACGGGCAAACTCTAGTCCCGTACTTCTATTGTTCGAACAAGAAGAAATAACCGTAACAGCGGCTACAGTTAAAAAAGCGGTACAAATTATAAGGCGCTTATTCATAACTAACATATTTCCTTTCGTTGTGCTTAACTTCCACAGCACCAGCTTCTTTTAAAATATTATCTATTTGATCATGCGAAGTATTTGTTTTTGCATCAATGGCAATTACAAATCTATCGTTTGTTGCTCTTAGGTCCATTACTCTTGGAGCACGTCCTGGAGCCAAATGATTGACGAAGAAATAAGTCCCTACCATTCCGAATGCTGAAAACAAAACCGTTAATTCAAACATGATTGGAATAAAATCAGGAAATGCAAAATGCGGTTTACCACCGATATTCATCGGCCAGTCAATAACAAGCATATAAGTTATCATTGATATAGCAGTGATTGTACCGGTCAAACCGAAACAAAAAGCTACTTTACCAAGCCTGGATCTTTTAATTCCTAACTTATCTTCAATACCATGGATTGGCATAGGAGTATACACATCGTAAATACTTACGCTATTCTCCTGAAGTTTGTCTATCCCATGCATCAGATCATCTGGATCTTCAAAATGACCTAAAATATATTTTATATTACTCATCTTTAAACTTTTTGGAATTCAGCAACTTTAGGAGAGATACTATCATATTTTTCTAGAGATTCGAGGTAATATTCAGCCTCTCCGCTATCTACAGCTTTCTCTGCAATCAATTTTTTCTTGGCCTGGTCACTTGAACTCTTCAGCAATAATTTTACCTCTGCCATTGCAATCGCAGGTAATACTCTAAGGAATAATAGAAATAGAGTAAAGAATACTCCTATAGATCCAATGAATACACCCACATCAACCCAGCTTGGGTAGAACATAACCCAACTTGATGGAAGGTAATCACGGTGCAATGAAGTCACAATAATTACGAATCGCTCGAACCACATACCAATATTTACAACAATTGATAAAATCCAGGATAAAGCAATGCTGGTACGGACTTTCTTAATCCAGAACAACTGAGGAGAAATTACGTTACAGGTCATCATGATCCAATAAGCCCACCAATATGGTCCGCTCACACGGTTCAAAAATGCATACTGCTCGTATTCCACACCTGAGTACCAGGCAATAAATAATTCAGTTAAATAAGCTACACCTACTATAGAACCGGTAAGAATGATGATTTTATTCATCGACTCAATATGGAACATGGTAATGTAGTTTTCGAAGTTCATTACCTTGCGGGTAATCAGTAACAAGGTTTGAACCATTGCAAAACCAGAGAAGATCGCACCGGCAACGAAATATGGAGGGAAAATGGTCGTATGCCATCCCGGAACCAGTGAAGTTGCAAAGTCCATGGATACAATGGTGTGTACCGAAAGTACTAAGGGGGTAGAAACACCAGCTAATATCAAAGATACCAACTCAAAACGCTGCCATGTTTTTACTGAACCATTCCATCCGAAAGAAAGAATAGAATAAACGCGACGACGGGTACCCTTTGCACGGTCGCGGATAGTTGCGATATCAGGAAGTAATCCTGTGTACCAGAAAACTAAGGAAACCGAGAAATAGGTGGAGATTGCAAATACGTCCCATACAAGCGGAGAGTTAAAATTAACCCATAATGATCCGTACTGATTTGGAAGCGGAAGTGCCCAGGTAAATAACCATGGACGACCCATGTGCGAAATAATGTATGATGCAGCACAGATAACGGCAAAAATAGTCATTGCCTCTGCTGAACGGTTAATTGAATTTCGCCAGTTCTGTCTGAACAAGAGTAATACCGCAGAGATAAGAGTACCGGCATGACCAATACCTACCCACCAAACGAAACCGGTAATATCCCAGGCCCATCCAACGGTTTTATTCAAACCCCATTCGCCAATACCAAACCAAAAGGTCCAGCTAACAGAGAATACCCAAAGTCCGGCACCAAGGGCGGAAACAATGAAACCAATCCACCAGGCTTTGTTTGGCTTATTTTCTACAGGAACCAATATATCTTCGGTGACCTTGGAATAGGTAATATTTTCACCGGTTACTAAGGGTTCTCTAAGTATAGACTCGTGATGAGATGACATATTCTTTTATATTTCTTGTATTAAACCTCTACAGTATTTCTAACCTTTGTTTGATATCCTACACCCGGCTTAACGTTAAGCTCTTCCAGGACATAGTATGTTCGCTCACTCTTCAGTGCTTTTGATACTTCAGATTCAGGATCATTTCCATCTCCAAAGATAATTGCATTAGTAGGGCATGTTTGCTGACAGGCAACTTTAATATCACCATCTTTCAAAGTACGCTTCTCTAATTTTGCTTTCAGCTTTCCAGCCTGAATACGCTGAACACACATTGAACATTTCTCCATTACCCCTCTAGAACGTGAGGTAACATCAGGGTTTAACACAAGCTGTGTAAACTCATTGTTCATGTAATTATCAAAACGTGAATCATTCCAGTAGTTAAACCAGTTGAAACGACGCACTTTATACGGACAGTTATTCGCGCAGTAGCGTGTTCCAATGCAACGGTTATATGCCATTTGGTTCAAACCTTCAGAAGAGTGTACCGTTGCTAAAACCGGACAAACAGTTTCACAAGGAGCATGATCACAATGCTGACACATCATTGGCTGATGAATAACAGAAACA
>JAURKO010000001.1 GCA_030831705.1 Daejeonella sp.
CAACAATAGCTCTGGAGCCAATAAAACAATTATCTTCTATGATCACAGGTGATGCCTGAACAGGCTCCAGAACTCCACCAATTCCAACTCCACCACTCAGGTGCACATGTTTACCGATCTGTGCACATGAACCAACAGTAGCCCAGGTATCAACCATGGTACCTTCATCGACATAAGCTCCAATGTTTACATAAGATGGCATTAAGATTACACCTTTTGCAAGGTAAGCACCGTAGCGAGCAATTGCATGCGGAACAACCCTGACACCGGTTTCTTTATAATCTGTTTTTAATTTCATCTTATCGTGGAACACAAACGGTCCCACTTCAATTTCTTTCATCTCACGAATCGGGAAATAAAGGATCACTGCCTTTTTAACCCAGTCGTTAACATGCCAGCGTTCACCAATTTGCTCAGCAACTCTAATTTCTCCCTTATCCAGGTGTTGAATTACACTTTCAATGGCAATTCTGTATTCTTTGAAAGTGATGAGATTACGATCTTCCCATGCGCTTTCAATCAGTTTTTTATATTCGGAAATCATACTTTTATTTTAAAGCAAATTAAAGAATTTTTCTGCCAATTTTTCTATGCTTTCCTCAAATCTTACGTAATTTTGGTGGATGCAGGGATCTGAAAAATTACGCATCGACAAATACTTATGGTCTATCCGCGCTTTTAAAACGCGGAGCATTTCTACAGAAGCCTGCAAGGCTGGAAGAATCAAACTTGACGGAAACAATCTTAAGGCCTCTCATATTGTAAAAATCGGAGAAGTTTATACTGTCCAGAAAGGCAGTGATAAGAAGATCATCGAAGTGATTGCACTCCTAGATAGGAGGGTCGATGCCAAAACTGCGGTTCAATTTTACAAGGATCTAACCCCTATTGAAGACACTCAGACCTATAAATCAATGTTTCATACTGCCAATCTCAGTAGAGACAGAGGTGCTGGCAGGCCAACCAAAAAGGATAGGAGGGAAATTGATGATTTACAGGAGGGGTGGTTTGATAATTAGTTAGTTAAGAATTGATAGTTGACAGTTGAAAATTGTCAATGGAGAATTGAGGATGAACCTAAACATCTATCTTAAGTTTAGTTTGCGTATAGCACCGTCATTCCTATTTGTCTACTTTATTAGTACTTCAGGCAATGATCTTACAGTGTTTAAAGATCACCGCACCTAACTGACCACCGATTACATTGCATACATTCACTTCCAAAAGCCGTTTGGCTATTCGCATAAATTTATGATGTAGTTCTTTCTCTTAAATTTTCACTCAATATCCTTAAAGCTTCAAATTATTGTAAAATTAAAAACCCCGGTGATCGACCGGGGTTTTTAAGTATATGAAGATTTAGATATCCTCTTATTTTTTCTCTTTTTTGTATTCTGAATTTAAACCATCAACAACAGCTTTGGTGACATCCAAACTTTCATCTGCATATAATACTGCAGGGTTAGATTTTGAATAAGTAAGCACTATTTTGTATCCTTTTGATTTAGCATATACTTTCAAATAATCAGATACTTTATTGTATAGTTTTTCGTTCTCAGCAGCTTCTTCATTTGCAAGTGCATTACCGGCATTTTGATTATAAGTTGCTAATTCTTGTTGCTTTCTGGCTAAGCGTTCTTCAGTCGTAGCTCTTTGCTGAGCATTTAGTCCCGCTGCACCTTGCTGATATGCTGCAACTTCACGTTGAAAAGCTGTTCCTTTTGCAGTAAGATCAGCTTGTGCTTTTTTTGATTTTTCCTGGAATTTATCTCTTACATCTTTGTAATAGTCATAATTGCTAAGCAGAGAATCTGAATTTACATACACAATTTCCTGTCCATCCTCTGCTGGTTTTGAAGCACTTTCTGAATTTTTACTTTGCTCTTTATTGCAGGATACTACAATCGCCGACAATGTTAAAATAACTGCTATTTTACTGATGTTTGTAATTAATTTCTTCATAATTTTTAATAAAAATTTAAGCAAATATAAACTTTCGTACCATTTTCTCAACCATTTAATTTAGGATATAAATAGCTTTATCAAATGCTTGGTTAATTTATCCACAATGTAACAAATTTCAGCTAAAATGGTTATTTTTGATCTTTGTTGTAAATAACATATATGAGCGAAGAAATAGAAGACAAATCAAATTATTCGGCGGATAATATACAGGTTTTAGAAGGACTGGAAGCGGTTAGAAAACGTCCGTCTATGTATATCGGTGATACAGGATTTAAAGGCCTACATCACTTGGTTTATGAAGTTGTAGATAATTCAATTGATGAGGCACTTGCCGGTTACTGTACCAATATTAACGTAACCATTCATAAGGGCAACTCCATAACAGTTGAAGATAATGGCCGTGGAATCCCTACTGCTATGCATACCAAGGAAAAGAAGTCTGCACTAGAAGTTGTTATGACAGTCCTTCACGCAGGCGGTAAATTTGATAAGGATACCTATAAAGTGTCTGGTGGTTTGCATGGTGTGGGTGTAAGTTGTGTTAATGCATTATCAAATCCATTAAAAGTTGTGGTTCACCGGGATGGTCAAATTTTCACCCAGGAATATGAGTGTGGAAAGCCGCTATTCGACGTCAAAGTGATAGGAGAGAGCGATAAAACCGGCACGATAGTTAATTTCCAGCCCGACCCTGATATTTTCACATTAACTACTGAATATAAATTTGACACGCTTGCAGCCCGATTGAGAGAACTTGCTTATTTAAATAAGGGAATTCGTTTAACTCTTGTTGATGAGCGTGAAACTAACGATGACGGAGCTTTTCTCAGAGAAGAGTTTTATTCTGAAGGTGGTTTGAAAGAGTTTGTCAAATATCTTGACGGCATGCGTACCTCAATAATTCCTGAACCTATTTATGTTGAAGGAATTAAGCAGGGAATACCAGTTGAACTGGCCTTGCAGTACAATGATACTTATACTGAAAATGTTCACTCCTATGTGAATAATATAAACACCCATGAGGGTGGTACGCATGTAGCTGGATTTCGTCGTGGTTTAACCCGTACTTTGAAGGCATATGCAGAAAAATCTGGCATGTTGAAAAACATGAAGATTGAAATTACCGGAGATGATTTCAGGGAAGGACTTACAGCTGTAATTTCAGTAAAGGTTCAGGAACCACAGTTTGAAGGACAAACAAAGACCAAATTAGGTAATAATGAGGTTATGGGCGCAGTGGACATTGCTGTTGGTGAGATTCTGGGAAACTATCTTGAAGAAAATCCGAAGGAAGCCAGAATGATTGTAAACAAGGTGATTCTTGCTGCTACTGCCAGAGCTGCTGCGCGTAAAGCACGCGAAATGGTTCAGCGGAAAACAGTAATGGGTGGTTCGGGTTTACCTGGAAAACTGGCCGATTGTGCAAATAATGATCCTGCGGCCTGTGAGTTATACCTTGTGGAGGGAGATTCTGCAGGTGGAACTGCCAAGCAGGGCAGGGATCGTAATTTTCAGGCAATTTTGCCATTAAAAGGAAAGATCCTAAACGTGGAGAAAGCAATGGAGCATAAGATCTATGAAAATGATGAGATCAAGAATATGTTCACTGCCATGGGGGTAAGTATAGGTACAGCCGAAGATGACAAGGCCCTGAACATGGAAAAACTTCGTTATCATCGCATCATTATCATGACCGATGCTGACGTGGATGGTTCCCACATTACCACATTAATCCTGACCTTCTTCTTCCGTTACATGAAGGCTCTTATTGAATTTGGATACATTTATATTGCAGCACCACCACTATACATGGTAAAAAAGGGCAAGGAGTTTCAGTATGCATGGAATGATGATCAGCGGGATGCAGCAGTGCAGGCATTGAAAGGTGCCGGGAAAGAAGAGAGCGTAAATATTCAGCGATACAAAGGTTTGGGAGAGATGAATGCAGAACAATTATGGGATACCACTCTAAATCCTGAAACCCGTACCTTAAGAAAAGTTACCATTGAGAATGCAGCAGAATGTGATCATATTTTCTCTATGTTGATGGGCGATGAAGTTGCACCAAGACGTGAGTTTATTGAGAAAAATGCAAAATACGCAAGGATTGATATTTAATTCAATTCTTCAATTGCAATATTAATTAAGCCCTTCACTTATTGTGGAGGGCTTTTTGGTTCAGGTGCATATCGTAAATAGACTACTGCACTAACTTCTTTGCTTGATCGGATTAAAACCTGATGTTCCTTAACACCATCATAAATTCGCAGATTGGATGTATTTGGAGGAATTTTTCCCAAGTTTTCCGCATAAAGAATGATTTCATGCAATTGCTGGTTTCGGTTTAATCGAAGTGTATGAGTGGAGGGACTATTTACAATAAGCTGATTTCTAATAAATGGCCTCCGGTTGTGATAGACAGAGATAATATCTCCGTCTTCCTTCAAATAGTCTTTTAATTCTAGCCTTACCACATTTTCAGTAATCTCAATCACAATCGGTCGGGCGAGTTTAGTTTGCATAAATACATTCGGATCACGTGCATCCAATAAAATGGCAGTAAGATAATTTTGAGGTATGTTTTGTTTGTTTGCATCTGTGTATCGTTGCAAATAAGCATTTCCGGGATAGCAGGCTATTGAATTTTCACCGACGCCTGTAAATGTGCCGGTCAGGTTATCAACACCATTCTCTCTTATAAGACTTAGTTTCAGATCTTTTATACATAGAAATCGGGCAGTATCACTCGGAATTTTAGAATGTAATATCTTAAGCTCGTTGACCCTGAGGCTGCTTTTATTGATTACGCCAATAAAGTCAAGGATGCCCTCAGCCCGAAGTGGGTTATCGCGATAGATGTAGGCTTTTCCATTAACTATATTATTATCCTGATCTTTTATATGTAAAATATAGTTTACATTAAGGGTTTTCCTGTTCTGAAGATCGGTATCCAAATAGCCGTGCCATACTCCTTTAAAATCCTGAGTATAGCCACAAACGGAACTGAAAAGAAGGAAGAACAGGCTAAGATATTTCATATTAATGCCTATTTACTGGGCTTTCTTTTATTCCCGGCCTCATTGTACCTCAAATAAATTGCAGCAGTTTTTTGTTTATCAGACACGATCATTACCCTATGTCTGGTTTCGCCATCAATTAAAATAAGTTCGGAAGTATTTGGCGGGACTAATCCAAGATTCTCTGCATACAAAAGTAGTTCATGAAGAACAATACGTTTATCAATTTGGAATTTTATCAAAGCAGGCCTTTTTGAAATTTGTATATTTTTGGCAAGAATTTCCCTGTTGAGGTAAATTGAGACGGTATCATTATCTGGTTTCATATAATCCAAAAGCTGAATCTGCAGATCGGTATTATGAACTTCAATTTCTGTTATTTTTTTTGCCTCAGTTCCGAGAAAATCCGAATTGAAATTAACAACTATCGGTGGCGCCTGTTCTGCGTTCTTTACTAAAACATTAATTACTGAGTCTTTACGTTGTTCCAGAAATTTATTCAGCCCTTCAACAGATTTTGACAAGATCACTTTACCCGGGATACAATCTTCATTAGGGTCATCCTTGCTAAACCCATTCCATGTTCCTTCTAGATATTCATAAGCTCCATCATTTCGATAGGCCAGTTCATAAGTTTTGATACAGGCAACCCAATCCCAAGGCACAAGATCTTCCCGAATCCAGCTCATGCTTTCATATAATTTTACGCTATCGCCCTTTATTTTGCCCGAAAATCCGATACGAATCCTGACAACCTTGTCCATCCAGGCATATGAATCACCCCAAATGTTCTTCTTTTGAGTCAGATTCATTTCAAGATCATAAAGTTGGCTGTATCCCCCGGGGCCCTGGGTAATTTTACCGTACCATTTCCCGCTAATGTTTTGTGCCAGGATTTCTTGAGTAAGGAATGATAATAAAATGAGCAGGAAGCACTTCATACCTCAAATTTACATCAAGTTAATGATTTTAAACTTGTTTAAGGGCAGTCTCTTATCGAAAAAGTTTCAAATGCAGTTTTTTGTAATTGATGATTGCCTGGTATGGCATCAGAATATCTCCGCCTAAAACTCCAATAACAGGTGGAAGATTAAGATTTGAATATGCCTGACTGATCATGCTAAGATCGAGTACTGCAGCTTCAAAATTCTTTAATTTAAATTTTCCTATTTGAAGAACAGGAAGAACTATAGTGTGGCTTTCCATATTACTTGTGCCCAAACCGGTAGAAAGAAGCTCTGAACTCAATAATTCAGTATTTTTCATGTGCTTTTCAATAATGGTTTTATCAAAAACCGTTTTGGAAGCGCCGGTATCAAGCACCACATGGAAGGATTGTCCGAAAACAACAACTTCCACCAATAGGTGGAAGCCGTCATTATGTAAATTTACCAGTTCTAATGGAACTCTCGTTTCGCTCATTAAGCGCTTAGATAAGATTTGAATCTCTAAGAACCTGGTTCATGTTTCTTACTGCATCTGCACTTTTGTTAAATTCAGTCTGCTCAGCATCAGAAAGTTTGAAGTCGAGGATTTTTTCCCAGCCGTTTTTGCCAATGATAACAGGAACCACGAGGGAAATATCTTTCTGGCCGTATTCACCATCAAGGGCAACGCCGCAGGAAATTAGTTTTTTCTCATCCCGGACAATACTTTCAACCATTGCCGCAGTACCAGCACCTGGTGCATACCATGCGGAAGTGCCAATCAGTTTTGTTAAGGTAGCACCACCAACCATCGTTGAGGAAACTACTCTTTCTTGCTGCTCTTTAGTCAATAACTGTGTAACCGGAATGCTATTCCAGTAAGCATGATTAATTAAAGGAATCATTGTAGTATCACCGTGACCACCAATAACCACAGCATTTAGATCTGCTGGTGAGCAGCCTAGTTCTACACTTAAATAATATTTAAACCTTGCAGAATCCAAAGCACCACCCATTCCCAAAATTTTATTTTTTGGAAGACCTGAAGTTTGAAGTGTAAGGTAATTCATGGTATCCATTGGATTTGAAACCACGATGATAATCGTATTTGGAGAGTGTTTTAGAATGTTTTCTGTCACGCTCTTTACTATGTTAGCGTTAGTGCCAATCAGCTCTTCACGGGTCATTCCCGGTTTACGTGGTAATCCTGAAGTAATCACAACCACTTCAGATCCTGCAGTAGCAGCATAATCATTGGTTACACCTTTGATTTTTGTATCAAAACCCAATAGGGCTGAAGTCTGCATCATATCGATTGCTTTACCTTCGGCAAAACCTTCTCTGATGTCTAATAAAATAAGTTCTTCTGCTAATTCTTTTCTGGCGATGTTATCAGCACAGGTTGCACCTACTGCACCGGCTCCTACAACTGTAATTTTCATTTTATGATTTGTTTTTAATTTGAGATCGGACTCATTTGAGATTTTAATTTAAATCTGCCATTTAAAAATTCAAGAGCGCCTTTGCAAGTGTTATGAATTAATGCATCTAAGATAGATAATTCAATCTTTTTTATGAAATTATAAATGCCGCTTGTTTAGATTTTTTATCTCAATTCGAAATTCCGTAGTCCAGTTTAACCGTAATTGATGGACAAAGCTTATAAAATATTGTGCAGATAACAGATTAATTGATTGAAGCTTGGCTCTTTTATCAATCTTATTTGATTTCCCTTAATTTTATTTCCGGTGATTGCACCGTTATACCTGCCCCTCCGTTAGTAGGTTCTTCCTGTCTGCCCTAAGGCAGGCTCGTAATTAAAATCATAGGTTAATATCTTTATACTTTTCAACACCCTTCTTCCCAGCCCAAAAGATTTGTAAATTTGAATTCATCCCAAAAATATCTATATGCCTGATTTTTCGCACCTTCATGTTCATACACAATTTTCACTGCTGGATGGTGCGGCAGATATTTCGCGGCTCTTCAAAAAGGCTAAAGCCGATGGTATGAAAGCAATGGCCATTACCGATCATGGGAACATGTTCGGGGTGTTCAAATTCGTTGCCGAAGCTGGTAAAAATGGAGTAAAACCAATTGTGGGTTGTGAGTTTTATGTGGTTGAAGACCGGCATATCAAGCAGTTTACCAAGGAAAAACGCGATCAGCGTTTTCACCAATTATTACTCGCTAAAAATGCTGAAGGCTATAAAAACCTTGTGAAACTTTGTTCCCTAGGATATATCGAAGGCTTGTACAGCAAATGGCCACGAATCGATAAGGAACTGATCCTGAAACATCATAAAGGATTGATTGCAACTACCTGTTGCCTTGGGGCTTCGGTACCACAGACTATTCTGAAAAAAGGGGAGGAAGAAGCAGAGCTTGAATTCAAATGGTGGCTGGATCTTTTTGGTGAGGATTATTACATTGAACTTCAGCGCCACAATATCCCTGAACAGGAAACAGTTAATGCTGTTCTGCTCAAGTTTGCAAAGAAATATAATGTTAAAGTGATCTGTTCCAATGATTCACATTATGTGGATCAGGAGGATTCTAATGCACATGATATCCTTTTATGTGTGAATACTGGCGATATGAAGAGTACGCCGATTGCAACAGATGAGGAAAGTGGAAAGGGTTTTAGATTTGGATTTCCGAATGATCAATTCTTTTTCAAGAGTCAGGAAGAAATGGGAAAGGTATTTCATGATCTTCCTGAATCGCTCGACAATACCAATGAGATTGTAGATAAGGTTGATATTCTTGAGCTGAAACGGGATATTATGCTTCCAAACTTTCCAATTCCTGAGGAATTTAAAATACATCAGGGACCTGAATCAGACAAGGAAAATCAGTGGGAATATCTGAAAGAACTTACCTTCAAAGGTGCCAAAGACCGATATGTGGATATTAGTCAGGAGGTAGAAGAACGCCTCAATTTTGAGCTCTTTACCATCCGTACCATGGGTTTTGCTGGGTACTTCCTGATTGTAGCTGATTTTATCCGTGCAGGTCGCGATTTAGGTGTGTTCATCGGTCCGGGACGTGGTTCAGCCGCCGGGTCAGTAGTGGCTTATTGCATCGGGATTACCAATATTGATCCCATCAAATACAATCTGCTGTTCGAGCGTTTCCTAAACCCCGACCGTAAGTCGATGCCCGATATTGATACCGACTTTGATGATGCCGGGCGTCAGAAAGTGATCGATTATGTAGTCGATAAATATGGGAAGAATCAGGTCGCACAGATTATTACTTATGGTTCAATGGCTGCAAAGTCGAGTATTAAGGATGTTGCCCGTGTACTTGATCTGCCTTTAGCTGAATCGAATATGCTGGCAAAGTTAGTCCCGGACAGACCTGGAACCAACCTTGTACAGGTAATGACAGCCCCGATTGAAACGGTAAAAAAGGAACAGAATCCTGAGGATTTTGAGAATATTAAAACCTTAAGAAAGATCCTGGAAGACGGAAAATCCCTGCAGGCAGATGTATTGAAAGAAGCAATGATTCTGGAAGGCTCTGTACGGAATGTGGGTGTTCATGCGGCGGGAATCATCATTGCTCCATATGATCTTACAGATATTATTCCTGTAGCAACTTCCAAAGAATCTGAATTACTGGTTACCCAGTTTGACGGTAAGGTTATTGAAGATGCAGGGGTAATTAAGATGGACTTTCTGGGACTTAAAACACTCACTATCATCAAGGATGCCTTGCGATTGATTAAACAAAATCATAATGTAGAGATCGACATCGATTATATTTCACTTGAAGACCAGAAGACTTTTGAGCTCTATCAGCGTGGTGATACCAATGGTACTTTCCAGTTTGAGAGTGATGGAATGCAAATGTATCTGCGTGATCTTAAACCGGATAAGTTTGAGGATCTGATTGCGATGAACGCACTCTATCGTCCAGGGCCAATAGAATATATTCCCAAATTCATTTCCCGTAAGCATGGCCGTGAGGCGGTTAGTTATGATTTGATGGATATGCAAGAGCATCTGGAAGAAACCTATGGCATTACGGTGTACCAGGAGCAGGTGATGCTGCTATCGCAAAAGCTTGCAGGTTTCAGTAAGGGTGATGCGGATGTGCTGCGCAAGGCCATGGGTAAGAAGCAGATTGAAGTTCTGAATAAGATGAAGTCTCAGTTTATGGAGTGCTGTGATACAAATGGTCATGATCCAAAAATTGCCGAAAAGGTTTGGACAGACTGGGAAGCTTTTGCGCAATATGCTTTCAATAAATCGCACTCAACCTGTTATGCATTTGTAGCTTATCAAACGGCTTATCTAAAAGCTAATTACCCCGCAGAATACATGGCTGCGGTATTAAATAATCAGAATAATATTGAAAAGATCTCCTTTTTTATGGAGGAGTGTAAAAAGATGGGTGTTCCTGTTTTGGGGCCAGATATCAATGAGTCTGAGTTAAGCTTTACCGTAAATAAGAAGGGCGAAATTCGATTTGGCATGTCGGGAATGAAAGGTGTTGGAGAGAAGGCCGTAGAAAGCATTGTAGAGGAGCGTGACACAAATGGCCTTTATGCTAGTGTCTATGATTTTGCACGCCGCACCAATTCACGGGCAGTGAGTAAGAAAGTTTATGAGAACCTGGTTTATGGAGGAGCATTCGACTGTTTTGGGTTTAATCGGGCTCAGTTTTTCTTTAAACCTGATGGTGGATTTTACAATGGAATTGAGCGTTTGGTGAAGTATACGAATGATTTTCAAAACAATTTAAATTCGTCTCAGGCCTCTTTGTTTGGTGGAACTAATGATGCCGAAATTACCGAACCTCAGCTTCCTGAATGCGAAGAATGGGGATTGATTGAGAAGTTAAAATACGAAAAGGAATCTATCGGAATTTATCTTACAGGGCATCCACTTGATAATTATAAGTTTGAATTAGAGAATTTCTGTTCACATCAGGTTAAACATCTTAGTCTGCTCAACAGAATGAAGAGTACTGAAGCGCTACCGGAAGATCAGGAGGATTTTAAGAAAATTAGTAACCGGGATTTGATTATCGGGGGTTTGGTGTCGGCTTCTAGACATGGTACAACTAAAACAGGTAAACCTTTTGGTTCTTTTATGTTCGAGGATTATGGTGAAACCTTCGAAATAGCTTTATTTGGTGAAGACTATATCAAGTTAAAGCAATACCTGGTAGTGGGTTTATTTCTACAGGTGA
>JAURKO010000090.1 GCA_030831705.1 Daejeonella sp.
ATACTCTATACTCAATACTAACCACTACCTTTGCATTTCAAAAATAAAAATCTGTTTGCATGGTCTTGTTAGAGAAATTAAAGCTGAGTAAACCTTTAGTCAGAGCGATGACTGATGCGGGTTACCTGGGTCCCAAAGAAATTCAGCTTAAAACAATGTCTCGCATTTTGGGCGGACAAGACGTGATTTCTATCGCACCTGAAGGTTCAGGAAAGACAACAGCCTATGTTTTGGGAACGTTGATGCGCTTAAAATATGGATTAGAAGAAGCACCACGGGCTTTGGTTCTGGTTCCAGACAAGGACCATGTATTAGCCGTTATTGAACGGTTTGAACTATTGAACAGAAATCAGACCATCCGGATAGTGGGCTTACATTCTGAAGGGGGGATGGAGTCTCAGATGGATGCACTTGCTGATGGTGCTGATATAGTGGTTGCCACTCCCGACAGGGCAAGAGCAATTTATCTTAAACTCGGATTGAACCTGAATAAAATTCTTATGCTCATTGTGGATGATGCAGCAGAGATTGTGAAACGCGGGTTACAATTGCCAGTTGCAGAACTTGCCAGAAGTATTGTTAAATGTCAGCATCTCGTATTTACTGAGGTTATTCATGATAAACTGCATCTTTTAATAGATCAGTTCATGAAACAGCCGGCTTTGATTGAAGTGAATGATTTGGGTGAACCTAAATTAGAAACCATTGATCAAATTCTTTATAAAGTTCCTGATTTTAAAACAAAAGTAAATTTGCTCAATATTCTTCTAAGGGATAAGGATGTAGTTAGCAAATCAGTTGTATTTGTAAATACCAGGCTAACCGCAGAAAAGGTATTCAAAAGCCTTTTTAAATACCTTGATAAGGACATTGCAATTTATAAACCATTATTCTTTGATCATCCAGGTTTTGATCTGATCGATGATTTTAAACAAACAGATGATGCCAGGATTCTACTTATTGCAGATGATCTGAAAGAATCAATTCAGCTTGAAGGAATTCCCTTTATTTTTCATCTTGAAATTCCTGCAGATGTCGAGACATTTGTTGGCAGGATAGTGAAGAGTAAGTTAAATGCAGAAAACGAACAAATGGCAATTAGTTTTTCAACGGATATTGAACTTGTTTTAATTAAAAAAATTGAGTTGGCCATTGGTAAAATACTTCCTCAAGCTGATCTTCCGGAGGATCTTGTAATCGAAAAAGACAAACCAAAAAAGACAGTCAAAACCACAAAGATTAATCAGGATACAGAAACATTGAGCGGAGCAGCTTTTCATCCCAAAAAGGAAAGTAATGCTAAAGATTATAATTACTCTTCAAGGGAAAAGGCAAAAATGAAGTTTAAGAACAGATAGTCGTCTGATATCTTCGATTTCAAAAATCATTATTGTCAGGTTAAAACATACCATTAGTTAAAATATTCACTTATATATTTCTCCAAACAATAGTAAATAGGAAGGAAAAATAAATTTATTAATCCAGCTTTTTATTTAACGGTTGCTTGTGAAGTAATCCTTTGCAGATAAGCTTAAAGAATTAACCGAGGCCTATTTTAAGATAGAACTCAATTCTGATTGTATTTTTACTTCCTCATGGCAGAATATACAAATTGAATTTCCGGCATCCTTGTTATTTTACCGCTAATTTGATTGATATTTGCACTGAAATATATTTTTGTAGTATTAGTTATATTATCCGAAATAGACCAGTAGAAACAGGCACCCGTTTTGGTGTGAATTATTTTAATTATCAATGAGCAAGAAGAAAATTGTAGTTGCAGTAACAGGAGCAAGTGGTTCAATTTATGCAAAAGTTTTATTTGATAAATTAAAGGTTCTGCAAAATCAGATTTCTGAAATAGGCATTGTCATGTCTGATAATGCTAAAGATGTTTGGTATCATGAACTTGGGAATAAGGACTATTCAAATTATAATTTCAGGTTTTATGATAAGCGGGATTTCATGGCTCCTTTTGCTTCTGGATCTGCCGGTTTTGATACAATGGTCGTTTGTCCGTGCTCTATGGGAACTTTGGGCCGTATTGCTAGTGGTGTTTCTGATGATCTGATTACCCGTTCTGCAGATGTTATTCTAAAAGAAAGACGCAAACTGATTCTTTTAGTCAGAGAAACACCATATAGCCTTATTCACATCAACAACATGAAAACAGTTACCGAAGCAGGTGGAATTATTTGTCCGGCTACCCCTTCATTTTACAGCCTGCCTAAGACTGCCGAAGACATCGCAGCAACAGTAATTAACAGGGTGATTGATTTGGTAGGTTTTGATTATGAATCTTATCAGTGGGGCAAAAATCATTAGAATATTTAATGGATGGAGAATTTATCGTGTATACCACCCGGGTAAATTCGCAAATCGATGGCTATCGGGTCTAAATTCTCTCTAGTACAAAATTTCTGGCACTTTGAATTCTCAATTCTCAACTTTCAATTCTCTAATACCTATCTTTGCACCTTAGCATGAATAAAAAGGTTGCATTTTACACATTGGGCTGTAAGCTG
>JAURKO010000091.1 GCA_030831705.1 Daejeonella sp.
CGCTGGTACTGCTCATGGGTATGTGGCTGCGGGGCCCTGGCCGAAACATTGGGTGATCCTTACAGACAAAATTCAGATAAATCTCTGAAAGCCTGGAAAATAGAACGCTGGATGGTACATTCTGTTCTTGTATTCATTACGCTTACAACAGCTCTGCTTTGGCTTAACTCCTGGAAAAGCGGAACTATTTTAGGCGATGCATCAGGCTTATTTTCACAATGGTATGGTTTTCTGATAGGCTCAGTATTCTCAGGGGTCATTGGAACCGGATTTTATCCAATAATGGGGTCTCGTGTTTGGTGTCGCTTCGGATGCCCAATGGCAGCTGTTTTGGGATTATTTCAGAGATTCAAATCAAAATTTAGAATTACAACAAATGGTGGACAATGTATTTCTTGTGGGAATTGCTCTACCTACTGCGAAATGGGTATCGATGTAAGAGCATATGCACAAAAAGGTGAAAACATTATTCGTGCATCCTGTGTAGGTTGCGGTGTTTGTTCATCAGTTTGTCCGCGAGGAGTTTTAAAACTAGAAAATCTGGAAGAAGAGGGTCGGTTTATTCCATACATCCGCCATGACGAAGAAAAATGAACAAGGAAATACAAAAACCAATAGTTTATGTAATCATTCCCGCATTCAACGAAAGCAAGTCAATAGGAAAAGTTATTGATGATATTCCTGATCTGGTATCAGAAATAATTGTAGTTGACAATGCATCAACAGATAATACAGGTGCTATAGCAAAAGAAAAAGGCGCCATAGTTTTAAGGGAAAACAGAAAAGGATACGGATACAGTTGCTTAAAGGGCATCAACTATATCAAAGAAAAGGCACTTAAGAAGGATGTCATTGTGTTTTTAGATGGCGACTATTCTGACTTTCCCGGCGAAATTGAAATGTTAATCTCTCCTATAATTTCTTCTGATATTGATTTAGTAATTGGCTCCAGAGTATTGGGACAAAGACAGAAAGGTTCGATGCTTTTCCAGCAAATTGCCGGAAACTGGCTGGCTACTACATTGATAAAACTATTTTACAATGCTCATTTTACAGACCTGGGGCCATTCAGGGCAATTACCTGGAATGCATTGGAACTGATAGATATGAAGGATAAAACCTTTGGATGGACAGTAGAAATGCAAGTCAAAGCGGCAAAACTTAATCTAAAATTTAAAGAAATCCCGGTTAGTTACCGGAAACGAATTGGGGTCAGTAAGGTGTCTGGCACTATAAAAGGGACAATTTTAGCGGGCTATAAAATTTTACTCACCATTTTTAAAAATATCTAAAATTCTAAAGCAGATTTATGGTAGAGAATGGGGTTGTTTTTTTTTATTACTTTTTCTTTTTATTTATTGTATTCTTCAGCATTGGGCAGCTTGCACTGCTCATCGTATTTCTTTTTAATAGAAACAAGGAAATACCAAGCACTAAACTAGTTGAACTTCCCAAACTTACCGTCCAACTACCTATTTTCAATGAGCGATATGTAATCAAACGATTACTGGATTCGGTTGAAAAATTAAATTATCCCAAAGACCGTTTTGAAATTCAGATTCTGGATGATTCAAATGATGATACTACTGCCATTATAGAAAAGAAAGTTGATGAATTAAAGAATATTGGCTTCAACATTCAGCATATTCGCAGGTCAAACAGGGAGGGCTATAAAGCTGGGGCTCTGGAAAATGGCCTCAATTTTGCATCAGGCGAATATATAGCACTATTTGATGCTGACTTTATTCCCCACCCAAATTTTCTAATTGATACGCTACCCTATTTTTCTGACAAAAAGATAGGTATGGTTCAAACGAGATGGGGGCACTTGAATCCAACACAATCATTTTTAACCAGAGCACAGTCGACCGGACTAAACAACCATTTTATAATCGATCAGGAGGGAAGGTATAAAAGTGGATGTTTTATAAATTTTAATGGCACCGCGGGAATCTGGAAAAAAGAGTGTATTACAGATGCCGGAGGCTGGCAATCAGATACCTTGACAGAAGACCTTGATCTTAGTTATCGTGCACAAATAAGGGGATGGAAATTCGTCTATTGTCCAGAAATAGTCACACCGGCTGAACTTCCGGATCGGATAAGTGCTGTTCGAACACAACAATTTCGGTGGACTAAAGGCGGTGTTGAAACCTCAAAAAAACTTTTACCCAAACTTTGGAAAGCTGAGCTTAGTCTGACTGTGAAATTATTCGGAAGTTTTCATTTATTAAATAATTATATCTATGCCTTTAT
Source organism: Daejeonella sp. (assembly GCA_030831705.1). Lineage (GTDB taxonomy): Bacteria > Bacteroidota > Bacteroidia > Sphingobacteriales > Sphingobacteriaceae > Daejeonella. The sequence continues at coordinate 2,257 of JAURKO010000091.1, forward strand.
ATTGTTAAGTGCATTGATAAGTGTACCACTAATGATAGTTAAAAATACCTCGCCAGAATTTAATCAATTATTTAATTGGAATAAGATTGTCTTCGCGGTAATACTGATCAACTTTACGTATTGTTTTACTGCAATATTAGCTGATAAAAAGAAGATAATATTAGCATTATTAGAAGTGCTGATATTATTCCCTATTGCAATGATTTTTTCTTTAGGAATGACTTTTCATAATACTAAGGCAATATTTCAGGGGATTTCGGGAAAGAAAACGGCGTTTATCAGAACTCCAAAGCTCATGGTAGTAAGCGGAAAAAATCCATATTTGAGCAGCGAAATCTACAAAACTTTTATACCAGAATTTCTCCTGTTTATATACTTTTTACTTGCAGTTTCTTTTGGGATTTATTTCCAGGATATCGGGTTTCTAATTTATCATAGTCTAATGCTTCTGGGATTTGGCTATATATTATGGAGTGCCTGGTTAGAACGATCCGCAGAATAGACAGATTATGCCGATATCGCATTAATTATATCATACTGTGTAATAATTTCTATTTCACCCAGTTCAACTTCAACCAGAACTGCCATATTTTCCTTGTTAATTATTGAAGTAATCTTATCAATGGAAGTATTCAAATCAACAAATGGAAAAGAAGAAGTCATAATATCCTTGACAGAACCAGATCGAAGTGCCGGATTCTCAAGAACAGAACTCAGTATATCACTTTCTGTAATTTTTCCAATAATCATTCCTTTCTGAGTGACAGGAATCTGCGAAATATTAAGTGATTTAATAGTATTTATTGCCTGGAGTACCGACTGTTCACAATCAATAGTAACAATTTCCTGTCTGCCTCTATTACTTAAAATAGACTTTGCTGTAAGCTTTTCATCCTTAAGAAAACCTCGCTCTCTAAGCCAGTCTTCATTATACATCTTGCCCATGTATCTAGAACCATGATCATGAAATATGACTACAACTACATCACTTTCTTTCAACTCATCTTTAAGCTGCATTAGTCCGGCTAGTGCCGATCCTGCAGAATTCCCGGCAAAAATCCCTTCTTTACGGGCAATTTCCCTTGTCATTAATGCAGCGTCCTTGTCTGTAACTTTTTCAAATCGGTCTATGATATTAAAATCTACATTTTTAGGCAGAAAATCTTCGCCAATACCTTCAGTAACGTATGGATAGATTTCATTTTTGTCAAAAATGCCAGTTTCTTTATATTTTTTGAACACAGATCCATAGGTATCAATGCCCCAAACTTTAATAGCTGGATTCTGTTCTTTAAGGTACTTACCGGTGCCAGAAATAGTACCTCCTGTTCCAACTCCTACCACCAGATGGGTAATTTTTCCTTCGGTTTGGGTCCATATTTCAGGGCCAGTTTGCTCATAATGTGCTGTTGAATTTGAGAGATTATCGTACTGATTAGGTTTCCATGAATTTGGCACTTCCCGCTCAAGTCTGGAAGAAACTGAGTAATATGACCTCGGATCTTCGGGATCAACATTCGTCGGGCAAACTATTACCTCTGCACCAAAAGCACGTAATGCATCTACCTTTTCTTTTGATTGTTTATCGGTAGTTGTAAAAATACACTTGTAACCCTTGATGATTGCTGCCATTGCCAATCCCATTCCGGTATTTCCGGATGTTCCCTCGATGATAGTGCCACCTGGCTTTAGTTTTCCATCACGCTCTGCATCTTCAATCATTTTAACCGCCATACGGTCCTTTATTGAGTTGCCCGGATTAGTGGTTTCAATTTTTGCTAAAACCGTAGCCTTAACATCCTTAGTTATCGTGTTTAATCTAACCAATGGGGTGTTCCCGATGGTTTCAAGAATATTGTTATACCACATGATGCAAAAATAAACATTAAAGCTGAAGCAACAGAATAAATGCCTAAATGGAATAAAAGCAAAATAATGTATTAACTAAACCTATAAAGCAAAATAATATATCGTAAGACTACTAGTTATTAGTCTTAACCATTGTAAATTTGGAAAAAAACATAAAAAAAATAATGACTGAATAAAGGAGTGGATAAACAGAACAAAAAATAATTTAGAACTTTAAATGCTTAACCGTTAATCCATTATTGATTAATTGTTTTAATGAATCAACCCCAATTCTAAGATGGTTCTCAACAAATTTTTCAGTGACAAGTGAATCACTCTCTGCAGTTTTTACTCCTTCTGGAATCATTGGCTGATCTGAAACCAATAATAAGGCACCGGTGGGTATTTTGTTAGCAAAACCGGCAGTGAAAATGGTAGCAGTTTCCATATCGACAGCCATTGCTCTTAAGGTTTTAAGATACTTCTTGAAACTTTTGTCATGTTCCCAAACCCGGCGATTCGTGGTATAAACTGTCCCTGTCCAGTAATCTAATGAATAATCACGAATAGTTGTGGAAATAGCCTTTTGTAAAGCAAAGGCAGGTAATGCAGGAACTTCGGCAGGCAAATAATCATTCGATGTGCCCTCGCCTCTGATCGCCGCTATGGGGAGTATAAGATCTCCAATTTTATTCTTTTTCTTTAAACCACCGCATTTACCTAAAAATAGAACCGCCTTAGGTCTGATTGCGGTGAGCAGATCTATCATGGTTGCGGCCATCGGACTACCCATACCAAAATTAATGAGTGTTATTCCATTGGCAGAAACACTTTGCATTGGTTTATCAAGCCCCATAATAGGTGCATGATCATTCCATTCCGAAAAAAGTGTCAGGTATTTTGAAAAATTGGTAAGTAAAATAAAGTTGCTGAAATCAGAAAGTGGCCTGCCAGTATACCTGGGTAACCAATTTGCAACAATATCCTCCTTCATCTTTAGACCAGATTTTATTGGCGTTTCAATTTCTTTATCCTTTTTAGGAGTTGAAACTGTTTCGGAATGATTGTCTTTCTTTATCATAAACAAAAAAAATAGATTGAACAAAAAACCCCGGATGTAGTCCGGGGCTTTGTTTATGCGACTTTTAATTTTTTCAAATCTGATTTATCAAATTTATCAGTAGCGTATTCAAGTGTAATGAATAACTCCTTTCCTGTTTTACCAGAGGGGGTTTCATACATTGCATCTATCATAATTGCTTCACAAATAGACCGTAAGCCCCTTGCACCAAGTTTAAATTCCATGGCCTTATCTACAATAAAAGCCATTACTTCCTTTTCAAATTCAAGTTTTACATTCTCATATTCAAACAGCTTTTTATATTGTTTGATAAGGGAATTTCTAGGCTCCTCTAAAATACTCAATAATGTTTCCCGATCTAATGGATTTAAGTGGGTAATAACAGGCAACCTACCGATAAGTTCCGGAATAAGGCCGAATGACTTTAGATCCTGAGGGGTAATATATTTATAAAGATTTTTGAGATCAATATTGATTTCGTCTTTGTCCACTTTATAACCTACGGTTTGGGTGCGAAGCCTATTAGCTATCTTTTTCTCTATTCCATCAAATGCACCACCACAAATGAACAGGATGTTATTCGTATTCACCGGAATCATCTTCTGATCAGGATGTTTCCTTCCACCCTGTGGCGGAACATTAACAATGGTACCTTCCAGAATCTTGAGTAAGGCTTGTTGTACCCCCTCTCCAGATACATCACGGGTAATGGAAGGGTTATCACTTTTCCGAGCTATCTTATCTACCTCATCAATGTAAACAATACCACGTTCAGCTGCAGTTACATCATAATCGGCTGCCTGAAGCAAACGGGTCAGAATACTTTCTACGTCTTCTCCTACATAACCGGCTTCAGTTAGTACTGTAGCGTCACAAATGCAAAAAGGAACATTTAAAACTTTGGCAATGGTTTTAGCAAGAAGTGTTTTTCCTGTTCCGGTTTCACCAACCATGATGATATTTGACTTCTCAATCTCAACCTCATCTTTACCTACCTTCTGATTTAAACGCTTGTAGTGATTATACACAGCGACAGAAAGTATTTTCTTCGCCTGATCTTGACCAATTACGTAATGATCAAGGTGAGTTTTTATCTCAATAGGTTTGAGAAGGGTATCAAAAGTTTGAGTTGACTTAGCCTTCCGGACATTAAGTTCTTCCGCCAGAATCTGATTCGCTTGTGATACACACTTATCACAGATATGGGCGTCAAGGCCAGCGATCAGCATGAGGGTATCCTGCTTTCCTGAACCACAGAATGAACATTTAATATCCTTAGTTCCTTTACTCATTATTTTTTATCTCCGGTTCCAACCAATACTTCATCAATCATACCAAACTCTTTGGCTTCGTTTGCGATCATCCAGTAATCACGGTCCGAAGCTTTCTCTACCCACTCGTATGTTTGACCTGAATGATTGGCAATGATGTCGTAAAGTTCTTTCTTAAGTTTAAGCATCTCACGAAGATTGATTTCCATATCAGAAGCAACTCCCTGTGCACCACCTGAAGGCTGATGGATCATCACTCTGGAATGGGGCAATGCTGCCCTTTTACCCTTTGTTCCTGCACAAAGTAATACGGCTGCCATCGAGGCTGCCATGCCAGTACAAATAGTTGCAACATCCGGACTTATATACTGCATGGTATCATAAATGCCCAAGCCCGCGTAAACAGAACCGCCAGGTGAATTGATATAAATCTGAATATCCCGCTTTGCATCAGTAGACTGAAGGAATAATAGTTGAGCCTGGATTATATTGGCAATCCCTTCGTGAACCGCATCACCTAAAAAGATAATTCTGTCCATCATTAATCGCGAGAATACATCCATCTGTGCCACATTTAACTGACGCTCCTCTATAATGTAAGGTGTCATAGCTGTAGGGATTGAAGCGCTTTGAACCCTTCCAATAAAACTATCTACATGCTGACTGCCGATCCGATGATGTTTTACGGCATATTTTCTGAATTCATTCTTATCTATGTTCATTTTTGAATTTATAATTATTATTTAATATTTATTTCGAAAGAGTAAAAAAGAGCAATCGAAATAAAAGGTTGTAATAAAACCAAAAACAATCAAATTATTTCAACTCCAAAAACTTATCGTAGTCTATAGCTTTTTTATCTAAGGTAATAACACCCTTCAGATAATCAAACACATGCTGTGCTTTTACTTCTTCAAAAATACGATTCGCGTTCTCCTTATTTTGTAAGAACTGTGCAGTATATTGTCCAAGCTGCTCTTCAGAAAGCGGCTGCGGACTATACATACGGAACTGTCCGTCAAGGCGATTTTTGGCAGCTGCAAATACCTCATCGTATTTTATCTCCAATTTGTTATCCTTGATAATCTTATTCTCGATTAAAGTCCAACGCAAATTACGTGCAAAGTCATCATAACCATTTTTTAATTCCTCTTCACTTAGCTTTTCATTAGTTGCCTTTAACCAACGTTTAAGGAAATCATCGGGCAGACTAAGCTTTACTTTATCCAAACCGAATTGCAACAAATCTCCCTGAAGTCTTTGATCCGCATTTTGAACCATCATACCTTCAAGTTCTTCTCTGATTTTCTGCTCAAATTCCGCTTCTGTTGCTACTATATTTTCACCGAATATCTTATCAAAAAACTCCTGGTTCAGATCACCCTCTTCAAGTCTATTGATGTTTTTAACTGATAATTTAAAATTAGACTTAAGATCCTTGGCATCCTCTTCAGAAATATTCAACAGTTTAGCAATTATTGTTTCATTGCTGCCGAATGCCTTTTGTATATCCAGAACAACCTCATCATCCTTTTTAAGACCTATCAAAGACTTCTTAATCTTCGCGTTTTCTACCTGATCCAAACGAACAGATGCTGTATTCGATATTCCTCCTTCAAAAACAGAACCATCTGCAGCAAGTTGATTTAAATCTGCATAGATAACATCATCATCTGCCGATACGTCAGGATTTGACATTTTGCCATAGCTTTTTCTCAGATTTTTGATCCTTGAGGCAAGCGTATCCTTATCTACTTTAACCTGATAATAGGTTAATTTATCTTTTGATGAAAAATTAAGTTCAAACTCTGGAGCTATTCCTAACTCATAAACAAACTCAAAGTCATCTGTAAAATCCCAGTTGAATTCTTTGCTATCATCGACCTTTGGTAGAGGCTGCCCGAGAACTTCAATCTTATTCTCACTGATATAATTACTTAAAGTATCATTTAGTATGTTATTGATCTCATCTACCAGAATGTTCTTGCCATACATCTTTTTTATATGTCCAGCAGGAACCATTCCAGGACGAAATCCAGGAAGTTTCGCTTTTTTTGCCTGCGCTTTGATTGCTTTTTCTACGCGTTCTTTGTAATCTTCAGGAGTAATCTTAACAGTAAGTACAGAATTCAGATTGTCTATTTTGTCCTGTGTAATGTTCATTTTTTATTTTTTATGTCGTTTTTGTTTATACAAAAATTCCCCGGTTTGTAGCCGGGGAATTATTCAGTGCGGATGAAGGGACTCGAACCCCCACGCCGTGAAGCGCCAGATCCTAAGTCTGGTGCGGCTACCAATTACGCCACATCCGCATTTTTAGGATATTTACCAAAGTTTCAGGATGCTTGAATATTGTTATTGGTCAACGATACTCATCACAAATCCTAAATAATTAGGTCGGCAAAAATAACGTTTTTCTATCTAAGTACAAAATGATTTAAGCTTATTATTTATGATTTCTTAATTATTTAGGTCACAATGAGGCCAAATAAGCAGCGCTATGAAGCAACCTGCTTCCATACCAAGAGAACATTTCTCCATCAACAATACAAACCCTGGCATCCGGACAAGTTCTTTGAAAATTTTTAACATGTTCATCCTTAAATGGATACGGCTCGGAAGAAAGAAAAATACATTCAGGATTAAGCTCAATAAGCTGGTTTATACTAATCTCCGGATAACGACTTTGATTAATAATATTCTCAAATCCGCATCTGCTTAGCATATCATCAATAAACGTTTTTTTGCCTGCCACCATAAACGGATCCTTCCAAATAAAATAGGCTACTCGTTCTGGCCTATCTTTTCTATTCAAATTCGAAAACTGTTCATCAATTTTGACTGCAATTTGGGTAGCCTTATCCAATCGATTAGTCAATTCCCCAATCTCTAGGATCATTTTTAATGCATCAGGCAATGTTTCAATATCACTCATCCAGACAGGAAATTCATCCATAAGATCCTCAATTTGTTTTCTATCATTCTCCTCTTTGTTTCCAATAATTAAATCAGGTTTTAATGCTCTGATTTTTTGAAGGTCCAACATTTTTGTACCTCCAATTTTACTTGAACTCATGAAACTTTTTCTGGGATGAATGCAAAACTTTGTTATTCCGATAATTTCCTCTTCCAGGCCTAAATCGAAAAGAAGTTCCGTTTGAGATGGCACCAATGAAATAATTTTTCGGGGAGGATATGGAACGGAAATAAGCCTTCCCATCTGATCAGTAAATCTGCGCTTTTGCATACTTTTACAAAATAAGTCAATTTTTGTAAATGCCTAAGTGGATTCTGTATTTATTAATAGTTATATCTCTAACAGGCTATGTTTTAATTGGATATTATATTGATAGATCTAATTTTACTCAGCTAATAAGTGTTTACACTTCTCTTTTTATTATTGCATGTATCATTTATAAAAAAGACAACCAAGATAATTTCAAGGTTCTATTGATGAGCGGCATTCTATTCCGATTTTGCCTGATTTTTTCTATTCCAGCTTTATCTGATGACTTTTATCGTTTTGTTTGGGATGGAAGAATTCAGCAACTGGGTTTTAATCCGTTCTACTACACGCCGGCACAAATTATAAAACAGCAGTATGATCCATTACTAAATAAAATCTTTCCGTATCTCAACTCTCCTAATTATTATAGCGTTTATCCTCAGGTTTGTCAGTCTATTTTTAAAATTGCATCTGCAATTGGTGGTGATAGTTTGAACAATACAATTACCGCTTTAAAATCTGCCATCTTTATCTCCGAACTGGGAACGATCCTTATATTAAACAAACTTCTGTCGGCCAGGGTCAATTCCAAATCATTACATCTAATATATATTCTGAATCCATTGGTAATTATAGAACTGACTGGGAACATCCATTTTGAGGCCTTTATGATACTCTTTATGCTGCTAGCGGTTTTATTGATCAATAAGAACAGATATATCAGCGCTGGCGGAGCTTTATCGCTCGCCATTCAAACAAAATTAATTCCACTGATTTTCATTCCATTATTTTTTAAAAAAATAGCTCTCGGAAAGAAAATCAACTTTGCATTTTTTTGCCTGATCTTAACACTAATTATGAGTTTGATATTGCTAAATTCCCCAGAACGCTTTTTGAATTTTGCGGATAGCTTGAGACTCTATTATGGTAAATTCGAATTTAATGGAAGCATTTACAGTCTTCTCAGAATTATAAGTCAATGGTTTATTTCCTATAACCCCATTGCTTTATTGAGCAAACTCATGATAATACTTACTTTATCTGGAATATTTTGGGTATACCTAAAGAAACTTGAGCTTTTAAATGGCATGTTCTGGCTTCTTACTATATATATGATATTCTCTACAGTAGTTCATCCCTGGTATCTCACACCTCTTGTAGCACTCTCTGCCTTTGTTAATTATCGCTTTGCTTTGATTTGGTCGGCATTGGTACCATTAAGTTATTACACCTACAGCCAAAATCCCTACAGTGAAAACTACTGGCTTACCGGAATTGAATATATCCTTGTTTTAGGATTTCTTATTAGGGATCTAAAACGATCAGAAGCATTAATTAAGGGATAACAAATAAAATTGAATTATTCGTCGTAGAAATCCTGCAAAGCACCAAAATAATTAAGATTCCATCCATCAATCATATCTGCAAAATCAGAATCAGGGATATTGGTATGTCTGAGTTCTAGAGAAGTACCATTTTTATCGGGATGTAGAATAAAAGTCACTATTGATTCCTCCGGCTGATCCCCAAAATACCATTGTTGGACTATCTTCTTGTTCTCTATAAATTCAAGATTTTTACCACAAATACTATCATCCCATAACGAAAACTCAGAATTTGGCTCGGTACTCATTATTGCTTCAGCACCGGTCCACAAAGAGATGGTCAGTGGATTGGTCAGTGCGAGGTAAACCTCCTCCGGACTTGCCTGTATCAGGTAATATTTCTTAAACTCTTTCATAAATTAGATTTACAAATTTAATACAAATCATTTGATGATTTAATCCCTGAAATGAATTAATGCTTTAACCCGGGAGTATTCTGTATATGCAATTTTTATTTTTTTGAGCAACCTTTTGTAACAGTCGTCGTCTTATTACTATCAAAGCATCAATAAACGCGGCGAAATATGGCAGTTTTGGATCAACTATTTAAAAAAAATGAGCCCGAAAAACACTGGCCTTTTACTTTAAGAATTAGTTTTTCGAATAATCAATTGCCTCTTTTAGCTAATAAAATCGATTTTTCCCTAAAAAACTATAATTCCTGCCATTAGAAAAGTATATTTAAAAAGAGTCTGCTATGCAAAACTTCAATTTCCCTCATTAATACCTGAATTATTGACTAATTTATATCGAAAGATTTCTATTTAGAAATCAACAAACGATTAAGCCATTAATCAAACATTAAATTGTAATAAAATATACCGCTTCATCATTTATTAAAATTCGACATTAAATTAATTTTATTTTTTGGGTCAGTTGCGAGATAGTGGGGGCAATATTAAAATTGATGAGAACAAACACAATGAAGAATCAAAATTCCTTGAAGTCTGAACGTTACAGTAGCAGGCATACAAGAGGTTTCATCACTATGCTAACTAACGAAGGACAAGATACGACTGATAAGTTTGTCAATCAGTTTTACACCTCAAAAAACTATCAGGAAAGGCTTGAAGCAATTAAATATATAATCAGTATCACTGGAAAATACAGTTTCCCTGAGCAGATTATTGCTGATGCATTGAAAGATTGTTGTTCTCAAGTAAAAGTTTACATTCTAAAACACTGTGACTTTTCGGAAACTATAGATCCTCAAATCAAAGAATGTCTGACAAACATTGCTAAAAATGATGAGAAATTACAGCTCAGGACTCTGGCACTAGAAATACTTTCAGAGCTCAATGATCCTGAACATTACGACCTGTTTTTCTCTTCCTCGCTATTGAAAGGCTCTAAGGAGTCTTCAGCCGGATTAATTGGCTTATTCAAACTAGACAAGGAAAAGGCTTATCAAATGGCAAAATTCAGGGCTAATTCTTCAAGTGGAGATCTGGATATTGCCATTGCTGAAATTTTTCAAAATCGAGGGGATATTAATGATCTTGCGTTTATCAAACAGCGCCTCAAGGCCCGAAATAAATTCAATAAAATAGAGCTGATCAGAATTTATCTTAATTTTTTAGGTAGAATAGAGATCGATTCAATTATCAGAGCTAACATTCTTTGCATAAGCGAGGATATTCTTTCTACATCGAACAGAGAATTAATACAGCTTCTGATCATGGAATTACATCTGTTTATCTCTAATTATCAAGAATATTTGGATAAAAATAAAGAGTTGACTAAATACTTGAATAAGACAATTGATATACTTCTCGAGAAAAACTATTTAAATAAAGGCCAAAATGATCCATTTGGACCAATATAAATAATAAAAAAGCCTTCTCAGATATCTGAAAAGGCTTTTTTATTATCTAAAACAATCAGAAGTACTATTTAGCACTATTTTTTTTCGAAGTAACTTCATTTCTGATGTCTTGAGCAAGATTTTTCAAATCCTGCATTCCTTTACGAACTCTTGTACCTGCTGCACTGTTACCTGAATTGTAAAATTTGTTTGCATCAACTTCAACTGAAGCTAGCAAATCTTTCATTTTTGTAAATTTGTCCATTGTTTTATTTTTTAGGTTAAGCAAATCTAATTTAATTACAGAAATTGACAAGTCATTTTTATATTTTTTTTCTGAGCCAAAAACCTAGTTTATTTTTTTGTCTAAAGGCCCTTGAACAATGCCTTAATTTTCAAGCTTAAATAAATCTGCAATCTTGTGCCGAAGGTTCAAATCAAAATGATTTGAACTAATTATCCAGGCCTCCTTATCCAATTTCAAACAAGAAATAATAGAAGATTTCTGCCACAATTTTCGCATGTCTACAATCGATTTTAACAGATTATAATCCTTTTGAATTTATTTTATATTTTTTCAAAACAAACTATGATAGAAATCAAGTGTTTAAAATCCTTTAATATGACCAGAATCAACTCATTGTATGATTTTAGAGGCAAAAACTCCTTATTAGCTTATTTTTCAATGAAATTCGCCCAAAGGAACCGTGATTACAGAAAAAAGCACTCCGCCTCAATAGATATTTTTTAACGTGAGTTCGATATAAAATCTTGCCGAACTAAGTTTCGACTGATTATTTTTCTCTCCTTTTAGAAAGCAGGGTCTGTTTCTCTTCGCTTATGACAGCCCCGTGTTCTGCCCTATTTTTTTTGCCCGAAATTTAATTTTATCATGAAATTCCATATCGCAAAAAAGATAGAGCTGTCACCCGGGTTTGTTTGGCATGGCCTGTGGTTCTATTAAAGGACTGTCCCTTGCTAGCGCATGCGTCGTGTGCTTTTAAAATATATTGGTACGCACACACCCAATGTCACTATTTAGTGTTTTGAATAATTGAAGCATAGTTTTTTATATTTAATCAAAATTGTTATTGATTTGTTTTTTAAGGTACTCATGGTCTCGTCGTTCCTCCTCGGCATGGTACTTTTCCCATGTGGTTGGTGTTGAGCATTTGATATATGGTTCTAGGTACGGTGAGAACTCCGACCAAAGGGGAAATAGCGTACCATTTGTTGCCGGAAATACTCTGTAGGAAAGGGCTGAACCAAGCTATAATACGCAGGTATTGGTTTCAAAAATCAACTAATATGACTCCAAAACCTTATTTGATCAATTAAAACGGCACATCTTACCCTTCCTTATTTCAAACTCAGGATAATAAATATGATTACCTATAAACTTCTACAATTTATTGAGTGCGTATTCAAGATCAGAAAGTAAATCATCCACTGATTCAATACCCACTGAATAACGAATCAAACTTTCAGGAATACCGAGTAATGCACGCTGTTCCTCAGTTAATTCTACATGGCTGGTAGTTCGCGGCGGACCTGCAAGGGTACTTACCGAACCAAGGCTGGCAGCAAGATGAACGAGCTTGAGTAAAGGCAAAAACTTTTCTACCAGGTTATAACCTCCATCGAGGGCAAAGCTTAACATACCTCCGTAACCTCTCATCTGAGATTTAGCAATTGCGTGACCTGCATGATCCACTAAACCAGGGTAAAATACCTGGCTAACTTTTGAGTGTTCGCTAAGATAATTTGCAATCCTCATCGCCGATTCATTCTGTCTGGAAATCCTGAGTTCGAGTGTTTTCATTCCTCTGGCAATCATATATGCAGGATCAGCCTGCAGACTTGCTCCATTAATTTCCCTGAAATGAAATACCTTCTGAACCAGCTCTTTGCTTCCTGCCAAAACCCCACCCATGGCATCAGAATGTCCGCAAAGGTATTTTGTAGCACTATGCAAAACTAAATCTGCTCCAAGTTCTAATGGGTTCTGGTTAATTGGTGTGGCAAATGTATTATCA
>JAURKO010000092.1 GCA_030831705.1 Daejeonella sp.
AGAAACAAGTTAGTTCATAGGATATTTGCTGTTGTAAGAAATGGGGCTCCTTATCAACAAAATTATAAAAACCACTTGTTTATGTCATAGAAATCACCATACCAGTTTAAGCCTCTCCAGATAAAAAATACCGTTCCCTCATTCCTTCCACCTTTTACTAAACCTTAAGTCCAATCCGTCAAATGGTTCCATAATTTAGGTAACCATGCCATCAAAAACCTTTGGAAGTGCCGTTTTTGGAATTGAAGCGATCACCATAACTATTGAGGTTAATATCAGCGGCGGACTCAATTATTTCGTTGTCGGTCTGCCCGATAATGCAGTAAAAGAGAGTATGCTGCGGATAGAAAGCGCCCTAAATAATTCGATCTTTCATATGCCCAGACAAAGAATCATCGTCAATTTGGCTCCTGCTGATATTCGGAAAGAAGGTTCTGCCTATGATCTGCCTATTGCCATTGGTATTCTGGATGCCTCCGGACAAATTTTCAGCACAAAACTGGATAAATACCTGATTCTTGGTGAACTTTCTCTTGATGGAGGCATCCAGGCAATTAAGGGGGCTCTCCCAATTGCTATACAAGGTAAACGGGATGGATTCAAAGGAATGCTACTGCCAAAAGAAAATGCCCGGGAAGCAGCCATTGTAGATGATTTTGAGGTTTATGGAGTGAGCCAGTTGTCGGAGGTGATCGGATTTTTTGATAATAGCCTTGAACTGCAACGGACCATAGTCAACACCAGGGAGGAGTTTAAATACAACATCAACAATTATGACAGCGATTTCTCGGATGTCAGGGGACAGGAAAACATCAAACGGGCCTTAGAAATTGCTGCATCAGGTGGGCATAACGTGATCCTGATTGGTCCGCCGGGAGCCGGCAAGACCATGCTCGCCAAACGCCTGCCCACCATCCTTCCACCTCTTGATCTTTATGAAGCGCTCGACACTACCAAGATCCATTCGGTTGCCGGAAAGCTCTCCGCATCCGATTCTCTTATGACTGTTAGACCCTTTCGCTCACCGCATCATACGATCAGTGATGTTGCCCTAGTTGGAGGGGGTACTAATCCTCAGCCCGGAGAAATCTCACTGGCACATAACGGAGTGCTTTTTCTGGATGAGCTGCCCGAATTTAAGCGTACCGTACTGGAAGTGATGCGGCAACCCCTGGAAGAACGGAGGGTAACCATCTCTAGAGCAAAACTGAGCGTGAATTATCCTGCAAGTTTTATGCTGGTGGCTTCAATGAATCCCTGTCCTTGCGGTTTTTACAATCACCCCGATAAAGAATGTATCTGTGCACCTGGAGTAGTGCAAAAATATTTAAGCAAGATCTCGGGACCGCTTCTTGACCGCATCGACCTGCATGTGGAGGTAACCCCAGTAAATTTTAATGAGCTTTCTTCAGAGCAATTGAGTGAAAAAAGTGAAGCCATTCGCGAACGAGTGACCGAAGCAAGAAATATACAGATTAAACGGTTTAAAGAAAAAGCAGATGTGTTCTGCAATGCCCAGATGAGTCCGAATATGGTCAGGAATATTTGCAGGATCAATGAAAGCGGACAGGTATTATTGAAACAAGCAATGGAAAAGCTGGGTCTTTCTGCCAGAGCCTACGACCGCATTCTGAAAGTTTCAAGAACCATCGCTGACCTGGCTGGAACTGAAGAGATTCAACTAGAGCATCTGGCTGAAGCCATACATTACAGGAGTTTGGACCGGGAGGGATGGGCGGGGTAATTTCACTAGTTTGAGAATATGTTATCACAAAATACCAAACCTTCCAAACTCATTTTCTCCACCAATAAGCTCAATCAGGAAAATAAATCTAAATTTGTGAGGTCTTCAAATTCAGGAGCTAAAATCAAGATTTATAAAAACTTATATTTTAAAGCGAACAACCCAGAATGTATCGTAAATTTTTTATATCCCTATTTTTCTTCTTTAGTACCCAGCAAGCTTTAAAAGCAAATTTTGCATTTAATTCTAATTCAATAGCAGCACATCAGGCCATATTTGATTTGCGGTTTAATGATGCACGGAAATATATCAGGGATGAGAAATTAAATAATCCACAAAATGGGATTCCGGTTTTGCTCGAAAATTACCTTGATTATATATTTCTATTTACTTCAGAGAATACAGTCGAATTTGAAAAATTTAAGATCAGGAAGTCAGAAAGGATAGATGCGATCAAAAAAAATGATAAAAATTCGCCCTATTATCTTTTTGCCCAGGCAGAGATTCACCTTCAATCAGGAATGATAAAAGCTAAATTCGGAGAATACGTTTCATCCTCTTATGACTTTAAAAAGGCAAAAGACTTGTTAACCGAGAATCATGCAAAGTATAGAGACTTTTTACCCAATCAAAAAAGCCTCGGAATGATAGAAGTGATCTTTGGAGCCGTCCCAACAAATTTAAAAGGGATAGCTAGTATTTTAGGGTTCGAGGGAAGTATCACGAAAGGGAATAAGCAATTAGAAAGGTTTAGGCTTCAGATTGCCAACAGTAAATTTAACTACTATAATGATGAAATTGTTACTTTACTCTGTATAACAAATGTTGATGTAATTCAAGGTAGAAATAGTTACACTTACATGGCGCCTCTTTTAAATTCCATGAGTGATAGAAGCCTACTTAAATCTTATTTACAAGGATATACAGCTTTTAGAACAGGGCATGGCGATGCCGCAATTAAATTTATAGAAGCTGCTCCGAAAGGTAATCAATACGCCGATTTACCACTCATGAACTATTTGATGGGCAATGCTAAACTTTGCCGAATGGATTCGGACGCGAACCAATACCTCAGCAAATTTGCGAATGAGACCTACAGTACAAATTATGTAAAGGATACTTATCTAAGGCTTGCATTCTATTATCTGTTAAGAAATAATCTCTCTCAGTATAATTATTATTTGGGATTGGTAAGAACTAAAGGTTCATTGATTATTGAAAAAGACAAACAGGCTTTGAAGGAATCAAATGACCCTAAACCTAATATAATTCTATTAAAAGCAAGACTTTACTTTGATGGAGGCAATTATAATAATGCATTGGCTCAATTAAAGTCGATTCAATTTGATGATTTTAAAAACCAGAAGGATAAAATAGAACTTTACTATCGTTTTGGGCGTATCTACGATATGATGAACAAATTTGATGATGCCTTATTGAATTATCAGCGGGTAATTAATTTGGGTAAAAATCAAACTTATTATTTTGCAGCATATTCGGCATTAAAGTCTGGCAACATTTATGAACACTTAAAAGACTATAAAAAAGCTGCTGATTACTACAATATGGCCATAGAAATGAAAAATCATGAGTATCAAATCGGTATTGGTACGCATGCAAAGGAAGGTTTGAGAAGGCTTAAACAACGATAGATTAATTTAATTTATTTATCCGACAGCGTATTTTCAATTTAAAAATTATCTTTGATTTAATACTTTTACAGCTGTCTTTGCCTGCTGGAATTCTTATAGAAGAGATCATTATTAAAACTTTAGCTTAAAATGCCGGAAAAAAAGATATTGATTACCGGGGCAAGCAGGGGTTTGGGCCTTGCAATATCTAAAGCGCTATCAGCTGAGTATACCTTAATCTTACACGCCACACGCAAGGAAAGCTTTACCAATGTTGATCCTAAACACCACCTGCTTTGTGCTGATCTCAGCGATCCCAAAGAACTCATTGATTTTTGCAAACGTCTAAAAAAAGAGCACGGAGATACCCTGTACGGGGTAATCAATAATGCAGGCGTAACATTTGACAAATCCCTTATTTATCAGCCGGAAAATGAAATTGATAAAATGTTACATGTCAATTTAAAAGCTCCGATCATGATCTGTAAGGCTGTATTGAAACAATTCCTTTTGAATAAGCAGGGGGTTATAATCAACGTAAGTTCATGTGTTGGTGAAACAGGAAATGCTTTTCAGGCAGTTTATTCGGCAACCAAAGCAGGATTAGCAGCCCTGTCAAAATCTCTTGCCCGCGAAGTTTCTGCATTGAGCGAAGAACATGCCATCAGGATATTAAGCATAGCCCCGGGTTTTATTGAAACAGAGATGACAGATTCGGTACCAGAAAAATTCAGACAAGAATATTTAAAAGCCATTCCTGCAAACCGTTTCGGTAATGCAAAGGAGGTTGCCGAGGTGGTTGCTTTCCTTATATCGGATAAAGCATCATATATTAACGGAACTAACATAAATATAAATGGTGGGATATTATGATAAAGGCAAGCATGTAGAAAGCCTGTGTTCAATACATCCGAGAGAAATACTTATTGCCTACGGTCCCAAAAAACTGCTTGTTGATAAATATCACTGGCACTCCCCAAAAACAGGTATTGTAGCAAGTTATACTCCCAAAGAACATGATGTAGAAGACCATTTTGGTATTTTCAGAGGAGTAGATCAGATTGAGTCCTTCGTTCAGGCAACTTCTGCATCTTTGTCCATGTTTTTGATCTGTCAGAAACATAGTTGTGCCCCCGAAGATTTGAGAGAGAAATGTGTACCAAGTTTCATTAGCGTTGGCAACGTGAACTTTATGGCTGCACTTGAAAAGGGCGATACTTATGTTATACTAGGAAAAATAACATTTTATAAATTTAAGCAAATGGTTTGCGATGGTCGGATTTATAGATGCCCCCAGGGATTAGACCTTGACGAGTATTTTAAAGATTTTAATGAAAATCGCTTACTTAAATATGATCTCTCACCCGATTTTAAACTTATCTCTGATTACTATGATATAACAGGGCGGGAAATTGACATAGAATATTTTAGAGCAATAAACAAAAAGTAGATTTTAAATGGAAAGACAAGAAATTATAGACGGTTTAATAGAAGTACTTAAAACCGTTCGAATGATAGATCCTGAAAGATTAGTAGGGGTAACGGAAGAAACCGATTTTTTAGCTGATATGAATGTACCATCATCCCAGATGATTGCTATCGTCGCAAAAGTCGAGCAAAAGTTTGATATTGAATTTGAAGATGATGATATTGATGATTTAGGCTCAACAGTTAAGGATGTTGTTGATCTCATTTTAAAAGTAAAAGCACGTGGTTAAAAACACCGGCAGAAAGGTGGCAGTAGTGGGCATGGGCGGAGCTTTCCCCACCTGCAAGAATCTTTCTGAATTTAGTAGTAAACTATTTGCCAATAAAAGCCTGATCCGCACATTCGATGATGCAATTGCTTATGAGAAGCAGGTTAGGTCTACAGTAGCAGGTTTTATCACCGAGCCAGAGATGGATCTTGAGGTAATTTGGGATCCAATGGAAGGCATTTATCCCGAGACCTATATTGATAAATTAAACCGGATTCCGGATGCTAACCTGGCTACCTCAGACGTAGGCAGCATCTGGTCGATGCTTGCAGCACAAGATGCGATAAAAATGGCCGGGTGGTCAAAAGATCTTGTACAGTCAGAGCAAACGGGTGTTGTGATAGGTTCCGGAGGCTCAGCTAATACTATTCTCAGAAACGGATGGCATAATTTTTACGTTTTTGGCAGAAAAACACGGCATTCAGGTGGTCATACCGTCGACAGAACCATGACCTACCGCGAAGCAGCTAATGTATCGGTTCTTATAAAAAACAAGGGTGTCTGTGAAACCATTAGCTCTGCGTGTGCCACCGGACTCGGTAACATTGGCTACGCCTATCGGCTAATTAAATATGGGATTCAAGACCGTGCAATCACCGGTGGAGTAGAAAGCACATCACTTGAAACCTTTATTGGTTTTGATGGGATGATGGTTTTAAGCAGGGGCTTTAGTCCGGAAGAGAGCTCACGCCCATTTGATATGGCAAGAAATGGATTCGTTTGCTCATTTGGTGCAGGCATAGTTGCTCTTGAAGAATATGAACAAGCCGTATCGCGTGGTGCGGATATCCTGGGTGTAATTGACGAATATTTTAACAATTCTGACGGTGATGGTGATATGTTCTACCCGTCTTTTGAAGGACAGCAACGCTTATGGAAAGGGTTACTTTCCGATTCTGATCAAAAACCCGATGTGGTAAAAGTACATGGCACCTCTACCCCATCAGGCGATGCTATTGAACTCTTAAGCGTAGTTGATGCCTTGGGCGAAGAAGGATATCATATATCAGCCCCAAAATCACAATTCGGACATATGTTGGGTGGTGCCGGTTCGGTAGAATTCATAACTGCCTTACTGATGCTTAAAGAGCAAAAAGTTTTGCCCTGTTTAAATTCTCCAAACCTCAACCCTGAACTGGAATCATTTCAGAAAAATCCGGATTGGAAAGGACCTGTGAAGCCACTAGCTGCTTACCGTCACCTGCTTCCGCAAGAAAGTTTTTCAAAACCAATTAATAATATTGTATGCCTTAATTACGGGTTTGGTGGTACCAACAGTGCTTTAAAATTGTCAAAATATGATAAATAATTCTGGTAAAGTTGCAGCCATTTTTGGGGTCAGGAATGAAGAATCAATAGCTTATAATATTGCTCTGAAACTGCATCAGTCGGGTTGTAAAATTGCCTTAAGCTATGTTGAAGATACACGTGATGAAGTGCTGTACCTGCTTGAAAAATTAGGACTTGATACCACGCTCGCCATGCAGGTAGATGTTAGGGATGAAGCTCAGATTAACAACTTTCTGAGTGCCGTATATAGTAAGCATGGCCCTATCAATTATATTTTACATGGTGTAGCCTATGCCAATACCAAAGTGTTGTGTTCGAACTTTCTCGGTAGTTCGGAGCCCGTACCAGAATATATCAATATCCCTTTCGAAGACCTAATGGATTCTTTTAACATCAGCGCTTATTCTCTTTTAAGAATAGCAAGGGTAGCTGAAAGTATGTTGGAAAAAAATGCATCCATATTAACCCTAACATATAATGCTGCCAACAGGGTGATTCCTCAATATGGAGGAATGGCGATAAATAAAGCTGCTCTGGATAATATAATGCTTTACTTGGCCAGTTACTTTCGTAACAAGGAGGTGAGAGTAAATGCAATATCTGCAGGATTGGTAATGACTACCTCTTCGGGGGGAATTAATGGTGTACGGAAAATGCGTAAATTAGGTAAATACATGGCCCCACTGGGAAATATTGATGCGGGTGATGTGGGCGATGCCGCGCTTTATTATTTCTCTGATCTGTCAAAAAAAGTAAGCGGCAATATTCATTTTGTAGATGGTGGATTCAATATTATGGCGGTACCTGTTATAGATGCTGAGTGATTTAGAAAATTCTGTTAACCAATTAACTTCACAGCGAACATTTGCCGTGGGCAATGATCTGGTACATATAGAAAACTTTAAAGTTTTACTGTGTGATCTTTTCAAAAAAAAGGTTTACACCCCTGCTGAAATAGCTTACTGCGAAAGCTTTAGTGATTCTTTGCAGCGCTATGCATCTACCTGGGCAGCTAAAGAAGCTGTATATAAAGCGATCAAACAACTGGATTCATCACCACTTGGATGGAAAAAAATAGAAATTACTAGATCCAAAAAAGCAGGGATTCCGAACGTGATATTGCCAGAACATCTCAAAAACTACGAGCTGAGCCTTAGCATCTCACATGACGCTGAGTATGCCTGGGCTTTGGCATTAATTAATGCAAAAGTTTAAATCCCTTGACCTCGAATTTTTATACTTCCGACTTTGTTGACCTCCATTATTATAAATATGGAACCGGTGAAGAGCACATGCTTTGCTTTCATGGTTTTGGTATGCATGGGAAACAGTTTCGTGAATTAGAGCCAGAATTAGGAAAGAAATATACTTTTTGGGGATTCGATTTGTTCTTTCATAAATCCACCAGACTGAAAGACCAAAGTCTGGAAACTATAAAAAAAGGATTGACAAAAAAAGAGTTGGCTAATTTCATTATCGAATTTTGTAAAGCACAAAACATCCGTCGATTTTCAGTAATTGGTTATTCTATGGGTACCCATTATGCAACAACTATTGCAGAAGAGCTTCCCGAAATGATAAATGATTACATCCTAGCGGCACCTTCTTCCATTAAGCCGGGGAAAATTATCCAATTTTTTAGCAGAAATGCTTTCGGCAATAAAATCATAGAGAAGGTATCTTTGAGTAAAGATGCAATGCTAAACTTGTTAAAGTTATGCAAGCGTGCTCGTTTTGTAGATGCAGAAGGCTATGCAATTTTATTAAAAGAAATTGAAACCCATGAGTTAAGGTTTAACCTGTATGCCTGCTTAACTTATCTGCGTTTTTTAACAACTGATAAATCAAAACTAATTCATGTCTTAAATAATCATTCCATTCGCAGTATTTTTATTTTTGGCCAGCGCGATAAATCATATCCCCTGAGTATTGGCAAATCTTTTTTACCAAAAATCAAAAAAGCCGAAATATTGAATTTAAATGAAGGACATGAAATGATCAATAAAGATTTTGCGAAAGTTTTAGGAGATTTGCTGTCATGATAATTAAATCAAAGCCCTTATCGCAATTCTGGTTAAAATTTATTGGTTACATCCTGTCAATATTTTTCGAAAAAATTTATTTGAATAAGATAGTTATAAGGCCTGTTGAGATTAAATCTAACCATTCCTATATTTTATCAATGAATCACTTCAGTTTTGCAGATGGTCCTTTAGGTTTTTATCTGGCCTATCAGTTATTTTTCAAGCAGGGCAAAATGAAACGGTTTTACATTATGTCTTTGAAAAAGCAAATGGAAAAAAAATGGTGGCTAAGATATTTAGGTTCATTTTCTGTTGATCCGGGAAAGTTATCGGTGAATGAAAGTTTGGCCTATGCAGCTGAAATATTGAATGAACCCGGTAATTTATTATTATTTTTTCCTCAAGGGAATCTTGAAAGCGTTCATATCAGGACTATACAATGTGAGGACGGAATATCACAAATAGTACCACAAATAACAGGAAAGTGCCAGCTATTATGGAGTAGCAACATCGGTGAATATTTTGAAAGTTTGTGGCCTTCTGTATATTTTAATATGCTCGATTGCGGTACCGCCAAAGATTTTGATTTCGACCAGTTTAAACAAGAGATAAACAAGCATCATAAAGAGTCTCTAAAAAAGAGTGTGAGATTTACCGTGGAAGAAGATTAAAACATTATTAGGTATAACGTGAACTTGATTTAATATTTAACAACCACATACCTGCCAGCAGGCAGGGAAACATAGCATATTATCGCTACCAACCTCCATTTTAGACACAGATAGCCTTGAAACTTTGTTTCAATCTATGTAATTTACAATCTATGTTTCCTTTAAAAAAATAATATAATTCAATCTATGTGGTTAGATATTTATATATCGAACTTAGGTAAAGTTTTGACTTTGTTCCATTAAATAAAATCTATAATAATCCATGTTACGTATCTTCAATAAAAAAATAAAATGAAAAATTACTTTAACATCATACCCGCATTTGTTCTTGTGCTGGTATTGTTTTCCTGTGAAGCAATCTCTCAGAAAAAATCAGATGTCAGAAAAGTGAAACTCACAGCACCTCAGGGTAAAGCAATCGCTGCATTTGCGGAAGGCTGCTTCTGGTGTTCTGAGCATATCTTTGAGGCAGTGGTGGGCGTAGATTCGGCCATTTCAGGTTATGCAGGTGGAAATGTACCTAATCCAACCTATGATCTTGTTAATACTGAAACTACCGGCCATGCAGAAACTGTTTTAGTTTATTATAACCCTAAAGTAATCTCCTATGGAGAACTTTGTAAGGTATTCTTTGCTTCACACGACCCAACTACGCCTAATCAGCAGGGGCCCGACAGAGGTTCATCGTACCGTTCTATACTTTTTTATAATGGTGAAGTAGAAAAAGCTGCCGCACAACAGGCAGTAAAAGATGCCACTAACTCCGGCAGATTCAAAAAATCAATTGTTACTGAGTTGAAGCCCATGACCGAATTCTATCGTGCAGAGGGCTATCATCAGGATTATATCGAACACAACCCAAATCAGGGCTACGTAAGGGCGGTTTCAATTCCAAGGTTTCAATTGTTTAAGAAGACGTATAAGGGAAAGCTTAAGTTGTAAGTAATAAGTTATAGGTTGTAAGTTTTTATTCATTCTCCATTGGAATAATTTAACTCAAAACTTAAATTGTTTTTATTCGATACCTTTTGATTTTGGGGAAAACTTTTGTTCTTGAATTACAATCCCATTTGCTAATTATCTCATTATCAAATTTACTAATTCAAACTTTTGTAAACGCGACTGACGAATTTATCTTGCATGATGACTATGTAAATTCGTAAGTCTCCACATTTTCAAATTTGCTAATTGATTTCTCTACCTTAGCTAAATGGATTATCAGGTACACCAGATGCAAAACGGAATACGTGTTTTGCATAAACCAAGCCCTTCTAATATTTCACATACCTGTATTATTATCAATGCGGGTTCCCGTGATGAAGATCCTTCCAAAGATGGGCTCGCACATTTCATAGAGCACCTACTTTTTAAACAAACTGAAAAAAGAAATACGAACCAGATCCTTAACCGCCTTGAATTGGTTGGAGGTGATCTGAATGCCTACACCACAAAGGAATATACCTGTATTCATGCCTCTTTTTTGAAACCTCACCTTGAACGATCACTGGATCTGTTTGAAGATATTATTTTTCATTCCGTATTTCCTGAAGAGGAGATGAGTAAGGAAAAAGAGGTTATTCTTGATGAAATAGCTTCGTACCAAGATCAGCCAGATGAGGCCATCAATGATGATTTCGAAGATCTACTTTTCGAAGGACATCCGCTGGGTCGTAATATCCTAGGTACTCCAACAAGCGTACAAAGTTTTACTAAAACGGATATTTTCAATTTCCACAAGGCAAACTACCGTACAGATGAAATCATTATCGGAATTTTCGGGGATTATGATTTAAAAACAATTATCCGCCTCAGTGAAAAAATTTTTGCGAGGATTCCAGCCAATTTGCCTGAAAGAAAACGCGAAAAAATAGAATCATATTCCGCGAAAAACTTGGTTTTCACTAAACCCATAAACCAGTCGCATTGCGTAATTGGTAACCAATCCTATTCCATGCATCACAAACATAAGACCGCATTTCTCCTGGTCAATAATCTGCTGGGAGGCACAGGGATGAGCTCAAGACTAAATCTCGAAATCCGGGAAAAATATGGTATAGCCTATACCATAGAATCAAACTATACCCCAATGAGTGATACCGGTATTTTTTCAATTTATTTTGGTACCGACTCCGAAAAAACAGAAAAAGCCATCAAACTCGTAGAAAAAGAACTCAGAAAGCTCCGTGAACAAAAACTTGGTCCGGTACAACTGAAACAAGCAAAAGATAAATTTATCGGACAAATCGCACTCGGTGAAGAAAACAGAATGGGACTGCTAATTTCAATGAGCAAAAGTCTGCTGGATTACGGCCGTGTTGATTCCCTGGAAGAAATATTTGCAAAAATAAATGCAGTTACCAATTCCCAAGTGCTTGAAATTGCCAATGACATGTTCCATCCGAAAAAACTCAGTTCTATGATCTTCAATCCGAAATGAAACGTACCGGATTATTTAATCACATTCAGATTGATGAGTATTCTGCAACACCGAAGTATCTTCAATTAACAAATTCAATAAAAGATGCAATTATCACCGGTAAAATTAAAAAAGATGTGCAGAGGTTCCGTTTCACCTTACCTTGAGACCTTCTCTTTAAAAATTTTTAGCCATACAAAAAAATGTATTATCTTATTATCACTATTCAGGCTTGCGTGACAGTGCATGACAGCTGGATACTAAATGTTCATTAATTTTAATTATTAATCCCAATTCATGCAAGCAATTTTAGGTGTCATTTTCCATTTAATAGGCGGGGCTGCATCTGGCAGTTTTTACCTTCCATTCAAGAGAGTCAAGGGCTGGTCATGGGAAAGCTACTGGATAATCGGTGGACTATTTTCCTGGCTTATTGTACCTCCACTGGCAGCCTACCTCACCATTCCAGCATTTTCTGAGATTATAGCCAATACCGATGGCTCCATTCTAAAGGTTACTTTCATCATGGGCTTGTTATGGGGAATTGGTGGTCTAACCTACGGACTTGGAGTTCGTTACCTAGGTATGTCTCTTGGAAACTCCGTTGTTTTAGGCTTCTGCTCCGCCCTAGGTTCATTACTCCCGCCCGTGTTTTACGATTTATATCCGCAAGCCGGAAAAGTCAGTTTTACACAAATGCTCAACGATGATGGTGGCCGTATCGTTCTTCTTGGAGTGCTGGTTTGTCTTTTTGGGATTTTCTTGTGTGGCCGCGCCGGAATGCTGAAGGAGCGTGAATTAAGCGAAGAGACCAAAAAAGAAAGTATTCAGGAGTTCAATTTAGTGAAGGGTTTGATTGTAGCGATCATTTCAGGAGTATTAAGCGCCTGTTTCAATTTCGGGATTGAAGCCGGAAAACCAATGGCAGATGCTGCAAATGCCCTGTGGAAAATCGCTAATCCAACAGAAACAACTGAGTTCCTTTTTCAAAATAATGTAACCTATGTCGTACTTTTATGGGGTGGATTAGCAACCAACCTGATCTGGTGTATGATCCTGAATACCCGAAACAAAACATTTGGCGATTATTCGAATAAAAAGACTCCACTATTGAAAAATTATATATTTTCGGCAATAGCAGGTACTACCTGGTTTTTGCAATTCTTTTTCTATGGTATGGGCGAAAGCAAGCTGGGGAACGGAGCAAGCTCCTGGATCCTGCACATGGCCTTCATAATCCTGATTGCAAATATGTGGGGGCTGTTGCTAAAAGAATGGACAGCAGTAAGCAAAAAAACATTTTCAACCTTTACTATGGGGATTATAACCATCATTCTTTCAGTTTTGCTGGTAGGTTATGGCAATTCCATTTAAATAAAACCAATTCCATATGACACAATCAAATTTTAAACATGTAAGCTACCTGTGGGATGATGCTACAGCTGCTAAACTTGCAGGAGATGAAGTAGCATTGTTAATTTATAGGTCTAATATTTTAGGCGCCGACCTAAGATTAACCAATTACGGCGGCGGAAATACTTCCTGCAAAGTGATGGCTAAAGATCCCCTAACTGGGATAGAAACTGAGATCATGTGGATCAAAGGATCAGGTGGGGATATTGGAACTTTAAAGAAAAGCGGACTCGCAGCACTTTATAATGATCGTTTATGTAATCTGAAAAATATCTACCGCGGCCTTGAGCATGAAGATGAAATGGTGGAATTGTTTAACCATTGTATTTATGATCTGAATTCAAAAGCTCCATCCATCGATACACCACTTCATGGTTTTCTTCCCTTCAAACATATTGATCACCTACATCCTGATGCGGCAATTGCAATTGCTGCAGCAAAAGATGGAAAAAAAATCACCGCAGAACTTTTTGACAATAAAATTGGCTGGGTTGACTGGAGAAAGCCAGGTTTTGAACTGGGATTGGAACTAAAGGCCTGCCTGGATTCTAACCCCGGAATAAAAGGAATTATGTTAGGTTCTCATGGCTTGTTCACTTGGGGTGATACAGCTTATGAATCTTATATCAACACCCTCGAAGTGGTTGAAAAATGCGCTGAATTTATTGAGGAAAGCGTCAGAAAAAATGGAAGCGTATTTGCCGGAAAGAAAATAAATGGACTTCCGGAACAGCAAAGAAGGGAACAGGCAGCGAAAATTGCTCCTGTTTTACGCGGACTTTGTTCGTCAGAACGCTCCATGATTGGTCACTTCACTGATGATCCAAGGGTTCTGGAATTTATCAATTCTAATGATTTGAACCGACTTGCCCCATTGGGCACGAGCTGCCCTGATCACTTTTTAAGAACGAAAATTAGTCCGCTGATACTTAATCTTGAGCCTGATGCGGATCTTAGCAATCCCAAAGAACTAATCACAAATCTTCAGCCACTTTTTGAAGCTTACCGAAAAATGTATGCAGAGTACTACAATAGCTGCAAACATCCAAACTCGCCTGCCATAAGGGATTCTAATCCGGTAATTATTCTTTACCCGGGAGTAGGACTATTCTCTTTCTCTAAGGATAAACAAACTGCCAGAGTTGCTGCAGAATTTTATACCAATGCAATTAATGTAATGCGCGGAGCAGAGGCAATTTCTGAATACACTTCACTTCCAAGACAGGAAGCATTTAATATCGAATACTGGTTACTTGAAGAAGCAAAACTTCAAAGGATGCCAAAACCAAAATCATTGAGTGGCAAAATTGCATTGGTGACAGGAAGTGCAGGTGGTATTGGTAAAGCAATTTCAAGAAAGTTTGTTGAAGAAGGCGCTGTAGTTGTTTTGAATGACCTCGATCAGGACCGCTTGGAAAGTGCAGGATCCCAATTCCTCCAAGAATTTGGCCGAGATAGCTATACAACTGTACAACTGAATGTTACCGAAGACGCAGATATAAAAAATGCTTTTGCACAGGCTGCCCTTAGCTTTGGTGGAATAGATATTGTAGTAAATTGTGCCGGTTTGTCTATTTCAAAACCGATTGAAGAACATACCGATAAGGACTGGGATCTACTTTATGATGTGCTGGTGAAAGGTCAGTTTAAAATTACTCAGGAAGCCGTAAATACCATGAGAAAGCAGAATATGGGAGGTGATGTTTTAAATATTGTGAGCAAAAATGCCCTTGTTTCTGGTCCGAATAATGCCGGCTACGGCTCTGCAAAAGCTGCTCAATTACACCTGAGCCGCTTGAACGCTGCTGAACTTGGTCCGGATAAAATCCGCGTCAATGTGGTTAATCCTGATGCAGTGATCGCCGACAGCAAAATCTGGGAAGGTGCATGGGCTGAAGGAAGGGCTAAAGCTTATGGAGTTACCGTTGCCGAACTGCCTGCATATTATTCAAAACGTACCCTGCTGAATGAAACTATTTTACCTGAGGATATTGCTAATGCCTGCTACGTTTTTGTAGGTGGCTTGTTAAAAAAATCAACCGGAAATGTCTTGAATGTGGATGGTGGTGTGGCAATGGCTTTTGTGAGATAAGAGCATAAATAAATAAGAAATTATGAAGCTTGACGACAGTAAAATTGCTCAGCATAATCAAAAATTAGGAAAAATTCACAATTCAAAATTTGAGTTTTTAAAAACACAAATTAATGATTGTGAGTCTATTATATCTAAATTAATCGACTTCCAGATTGCAATTCCCAGCTGGGCTTTGGGAAATGGAGGAACCCGTTTCGGACGCTTTGCCGGAGGTGGTGAACCCCGAAATCTGGAAGAAAAGATTGAAGATGTTGGTTTAATGAACAAACTAAACCGATCAGGCAATGCAATTTCTCTTCACATTCCCTGGGATATTCCTAAAGATTATCAGGCAATCCGCGATCTGGCAAAGGATCATGGATTACGCTTTGATGCGATGAATTCTAATACTTTCCAAGACCAAAAAGGACAGCAGGAAAGTTATAAATATGGTTCACTTCAGCATGTTAATCCGGCTGTTCGAAAGCAAGCAATAGACCATAATATTGAGGTGATCAAACATGGTATTGAACTGGGATCAAAATCATTAACGGTATGGCTAGCTGATGGTTCCTGTTTCCCTGGACAACTAAATTTCAGAACTGCATTTCAGAATACACTAGAGAGTTTGAAGGAAATTTATGCTGCATTACCACCCGACTGGAAAATGTTTGTGGAATATAAAGCCTATGAGCCTAATTTCTATTCAACCACAGTTGGCGACTGGGGTCAATCTTTATTATATGCCAGTAAATTAGGGCCAAAAGCTTTTACACTTGTAGATTTAGGCCATCACTTACCTAATGCGAATATCGAACAGATCGTTTCACTGCTTTTGATGGAAGGTAAACTTGGGGGCTTTCACTTTAACGATTCCAAATACGGCGATGACGACCTAACTGCGGGCAGTATCAAGCCTTATCAGCTATTTCTGATATTTAATGAACTGATTGAAGGTATGGATGATCGGAAAATGAACCATGCTACAGATCTGGGCTGGATGATCGATGCTTCGCATAATGTCAAAGATCCGCTTGAAGATCTCCTACAATCTGTAGAGGCGATCATGATAGCCTATACCCAGGCATTGATCGTAGACCGAAAATCACTTAGGGAAGCACAGTTGAAAAACGATGTGGCCCGTGCTCAGGAAATTTTGCAGGATAGTTTCCGTACCGATGTGAGACCATTGGTTGCTGAAGCTCGCCTTCGTTCAGGTGGAGCGTTAAACCCAATAGGTTTATTCCGAGAATTAAATATTCGGACAGAACTAATCAGAGAAAGAGGTATGGAGACTGCTGCTACTGGACTATAATCAATTTAATCAGAACAAAATATAAAATCATGCAGCTTCCGGTAATAGCCGTATTTGATATCGGGAAAACGAACAAAAAGCTGATTCTCTTTGATGAACAGTTGAAAATCGTTTTTGAACATGCTGATCAGTTTGCCGAAATAAAAGATGAAGATGGGTTTCCTTGCGATGATCTAGAGAAACTAAACAATTTTGTATTCGAATCACTTCAAAAGGTTCTTTCCAAGCCGGAATTTGAAATTAAGGGTCTGAATTTCACGGCTTACGGAGCGAGTTTTGTCTACATTGATGAATCCGGCAAACCTCTTAGTCCATTATACAATTATCTAAAACCTTATCCGGAAACTTTACTGGATCAGTTTTATTCTTGTTATGGTGGGCAGACTGAGTTTGCAAAAGAAACTGCATCTCCGGTACTTGGAAGCCTGAATTCGGGTATGCAGCTCTACCGCATCAAACAAGAACGTCATGAATTACTGAACCGGATAAAATACGCATTACATTTACCACAATATCTGAGTTTCCTCATCAGCGGTAAAAGCTGTTCAGACATTACCAGCATCGGTTGCCATACCAATCTCTGGGATTTCCGCAAAAACAATTACCATCACTGGCTGGAGAATGAGAACTTGATTGATAAACTAGCTCCAATTTTACCTTCCGATACTGTAATTAGAACAAGTTTTGAAGGACAAAGTTTTGATGTAGGAATCGGATTGCACGACAGCTCATCGGCCTTGATTCCTTATCTAGTCAATTTTAAAGAACCCTTCTTGCTAATTTCGACTGGTACCTGGTGCATCAGTTTAAATCCATTCAATGCGAGTCCGCTAAGTACTTTTGAACTTGAATCAGACTGCCTCTGCTACCTGCACTATGAAGGTAAACCAGTTAAGGCTTCCCGTCTTTTTGCCGGAAATGAGCATGAACAGGAACTAAACAGAATTTCAAAATTCTTTTCAGAGCCTAGAACAAAATATGAGCAGATGAACTTTAACACTGCCTTCCGGAATTACTTAGACCAGGAAGAGGTTTACTCAGGAAATGATCTTGCATCTTATGCATCAGATCAAGAAGCGTATCACCGACTGATGATCCACATCATTAAACAGCAAAAAATATCTAGTGAACTTGTGATAAACGGTTCGGACGTGAAACGAATTTTTGTAGATGGAGGATTCAGTAAAAACTCAATCTACATGAACCTTTTATCCATTGTTTTTTCTGAAATGGAGGTTTATGCTGCTTCCATGGCACAGTCGACAGCAATGGGTGCTGCATTAGCAATTCATCATAGTTTTGGTACAAAGTCTGTCCCAACCAACCTGATCGAAATGAAATTTTATTCAGCAAATAAATAACCATGAAACCATCATGATTTTTCAATAACACAGTGGAATGAATAAAATCATGATAGCCCGCCCTAACAAGCCGTTCGGACGAGCTTAATCACCTTTGAAAAACAAAAATATACAGATGAAACCTGCATGAGCTTACCGCTCACAAACCGGAATGAATAAGCTCATGCAAGCTTCATAACAATTAAAAAACAAATTATATTCCAATGAAAAATATTGTTTCCTTTAAAATGAAACTAAAGCCTGGCTTTAAGGAAGAGTATAAACGCCGTCACGACCTGATTTGGCCTGAGCTTAGCGCGCTGTTATCAAATTCAGGAATCAGTAATTATTCCATTTTCCTGGATGAGGAAACCAATATACTATTTGCCGTTCAAACCCTCTCAGGTAACAATAGCTCACAGGATCTCAGAAAAAATGAAATCGTTAAAAAATGGTGGGCCTATATGGCTGATATTATGGATACTAATGATGATAATTCGCCAGTAAGTAAGCCATTGGATATCGTTTTTCATATGGAGTAATAAATCCAATCAAGCATTACGCCTAGAGCTAAAACAGGTATTTGTTATCTAAAAGAAAGAAGGCTATTTTTACAACATGAAATTGCCAATCATCGCCTACGGCGATTCCGTTTTACGTAAGAAAGGATTAGAAATCTCAAAAGATTATCCGGAAATGAATAGTCTTATTGAGAATATGTTCGAAACCATGTATGGCGCACATGGCATAGGCCTTGCCGCACCCCAAATTGGTTTATCCATTCGACTATTTATAGTTGATGCAACTTCTTTTGCTGAAGATGAGCCGGCATTGAAAGATTTTAAGAAAACATTTATCAATGCTAAAATCCTTGAAGAAAGTGGTGATAAATGGTCATTTAATGAAGGGTGTCTAAGTATACCGGAAATCCGGGAAGATATTAACAGGCATGAAAGTCTGACCATTTCCTATTATGACGAAAACTGGAAACACCATCAAGAAACTTACAATGGATTGGCTGCCCGTATCATCCAACATGAATACGATCATATTGAAGGAAAGCTCTTTATAGATAAATTAAGTCCACTACGTAAGGCCATGCTCAATAACAAACTAGGCTCTATCTCAAAAGGATTAGTGAAAGTAGAATATAAGATGAAGTTTCCTGCGTTGAAGAAAGGTAGGAGATAGGATTAGAGGATTATTTTGCAATCAAATCGTCACAAATAACCATAGGGTTTCTTCATTCTCAACTAACGCAACTGCTTTCAGCTTTATGCTTTCAACTTTCAGCCAAAACGATAAGTTTCATTGTTAGCACTATTAAAACTTACAACCTAAAACTTATTACTTACAACTTATTACTTACAACTTATTGATCCCTACTCCTGTCTCCCTGCATAATCTGCTGGATAAGAGCGCCCCAGGCAAAAGGATTAAGTAAAGGATTGGCCATGCGCTGGTTCATGTTTCTATTGGTGAGTCGGTTATGATTATTCTGGAAATTGAAACTTTGCATTTCTGCTCCATCGCGTGGGAGTGTCGCGATCATAGAAGCCAGGCTCTCACGTGAAAGATTCTTTTTTGCTATCTCCAGATCATCATCTGCAAACTTCATAGTCATGAATTCCTTTTTAAATTCATCTGTGCTTGCCCAGGGATAAACCCTTACGCCAGGGAGATTAATCGATTCCTGTTGCATTTTCATCAGAATAGTATACTTGCTGTCTGATAAATCATTGGGTATAACCAATGCTTCGCGTCTGTAACCAACAGCTGTAAAGGCTAATGTATCACCTTCATGTGCAACAAAAGAAAAATATCCTTTATAATTTGCCGAATAAAACTGATCCCTGCCTGTAAGATTAGTGATTGTTACGTATGGTACAACCGTATTACTGTCACGATTAACAATTATTCCTGAAAACTGCACTATTTTACGCTCCCTGACCTGAGAGAACCCGGAGAGGGAACAAATTAAACATATGAGAAATAACCAGCTTCGCATGAATCAAAGTTAATAAAATCGTACCTCAGTCGTGTTAAATTATGTTAAAACCTGTAATCTTTACAGAAAAGAGACCATAATTACTGTAATCTTTCGGGTAAAACAGCCGTGGGATCATCAATATCCGTCAGGTTTACAGCCTCAACAGCGGTAATTTCTGGAACAGCTCGTTTGATAGCCTGTTCTATGCCTGCTTTAAGTGTCATGATACTCATCGGGCATGAACCACATGAACCTAAAAGACGTAACCTAACAATGTTTTCGGGAGTTATTTCCTCAATTGATACATTGCCGCCATCTGTTTCAAGATAGGGCCTGATAGTGTCTAATGCAATTTCAACTCTTTTCAACAAATCCATGATATCGTATTTATATAAAGATACAAAAAAAATAAAAATGCTATTTGGCAGCATTCAGAATAGCTACCTGCTGAGCCACACGCTCTGCGATCTGTAAAAATACCGGTCCTAAAATATTATCCTCCTCTAGAATAACGGGTTTCCCAATATCACCGGCATCACTAATACTCTTAACCAATGGAATTTCTCCTAAAAATGGTGCATTAAATTGCTCTGCCAATGCTTTTCCGCCATTCTTTCCAAAAATATAGTACTTGTTCTCAGGTAGTTCAGCAGGCGTAAAATAGGACATATTTTCAACTACTCCAATGAGTGGAATTTTGATGGAATCCATCAAAAACATTCCTACGCCCTTCCGTGCATCAGCCAATGCTACATTCTGTGGAGTAGTTACAATCACCGCACCAGTAACAGGGAAACCCTGAGATACTGTAATATGGATATCCCCGGTTCCGGGAGGAAGATCAACAACCAGATAATCCAGTTCACCCCAGTCGGCATCATTAAACAACTGCTTTACGGCTGTTGACACCATTGGACCGCGCCACGGCACGGGCTGGTTCGGATCAGTAAAAAATCCTATGGACAATAATTTTATTCCATATTTTTCAATAGGTTCAATTCTCGTTTGCCCCGCTTCATTTTGGGATGCTTTAGGACGCTCATCTTCCACACCAAACATAATTGGAATAGATGGCCCGTAAATATCTGCGTCAATTAGTCCGACACTAGCTCCTTTCTTTGCCAAACCCAGTGCAAGATTTACTGCTACTGTCGATTTTCCTACCCCTCCTTTACCTGAAGCCACAACAATAATATTTTTAATACCAGCCAAAGCGCGGTCTGGTCTGCTAGTCACCCTAGAAGTCATATTGATTGATAATTCAACATCTTTGCTCACAAAATGCCGTATTGCATTCTTACAGGCGTTTTCAAGCATGGCCTTCATCGGACAAGCAGGGGTGGTCAAAACTACTGAGAAGCTAAGCTTATTTCCCTCGATCTTTAGATCTTCAATCATATTAAGAGTAACCAGGTCTTTCTTAAGATCCGGATCTTCAACATGACGCAATGCATTATATACCTGTTCTTGTGTGATCATTTTTGAATATAAAGGAGAAAATATTTTACTAAGTTTATCACAAATCTACTAAAAGCGGAAGGCTTATTGTTAAAGGTAATAGGTTTTTACAGAGAACTGACCTGTAATATAGAAATTACTCCGGCGTTTGAAACTTAAATACCTTATCTTTCCATTTAGTGGAGAATTCATGCCATGCAGATATCCAAAAAACAGTATAAAATAATCCGTTTTGTAAGCATCAGCTTGCTTGGGTTATTATTTATTAGCAGTATAATAGCATTTACAAAACGTGAGGCCTTACTCAACACTGCCATAAAAAAAGCAATAAATAAGGCCGATAAGGAGTATGATCTGATACTTAAAATTGAAAATGCCGGATTTGTAGGTTTAAGTACTGTTAGTTTTAAGAATATAACGGTAGTTCCCCGTGGCAAGGATAGCCTGGCAAGAATTATAAATTTTCGGGTTGGGGTAAAGTTATTTCCATTGATTTTTGGGGATATAAAATTATCTGAAATTAAACTTGAAAGGGGCTTTATCAATCTGGTAAAAAGAGATTCGCTAAGTAACTTTGATTTTCTGTTTAGGACGAAGAAGAAAGAAGTTGCAGAAGAAAAAACAGAAATGGATCTGGGCAGACTTGCCAATAATCTGATCAACCAATTATTATACAAAATCCCTGATGACATGGACATTAGGGATTTTGAGATCAAGTTTAGAGATGATTCGGGATCGGTCAGTTTATTCACCCGTAGTGCCACCATTGACGGCGGTGATGTAAATTCAACCATTTTGGTTAATGGAAATGAGTCGGTCTGGCATGTGGAAGGAACTGTAGATCCCGGAGATAAACAACTCGATCTAAAACTATTCGCTGATAATAAAAAAGTAGAAATTCCTTATCTCGAGAAAAGATTCGTGCTCAAACTAAACTTCGACACGGCAATGACTGAGATGCGAGGTGTAAACCGCAGCGGAAGTCAACTGGAAGTGAATGGCTCATGGCGGATTAAGAATATGCTACTCAATCATCGAAGGATTGCAGGTAATGACATCATAGTTCCGGATGCCTCTCTTGATGCTGATATGGTATTTGGAAAGAACTTCATTGCAATTGACAGCACATCGACTATACATCTTAAGAATATTAAGTTACATCCATTCATTAAATATACTCTTGGCCATTCTAAAATTTATGAGCTAAAACTTCATACGGAAGAGCTTGATGCACATGAGTTAATAAATTCGTTTCCAAAAGGACTTTTCGAATCCCTAGAAGGTATTCAGGTTACTGGAAAACTGCAATATGATCTCAATTTTTATCTCGATTCTCAAAATCCGGATAGTGTCATTTTCAATTCTAAATTAAAGAATAAAGGATTCAAGGTTCTTAAATGGGGGAAAACCAATCTCCAAAAAATCAACAGTACTTTTGTCTATACCCCTTATGAATATGGAAAACCAATGCGTGACATCGTAATTGGTCCGGAGAACCCCAATTTTGTACCAATCGATCAGATCAGTCCCGATTTAAAAAATGCATTACTTACGGCAGAAGATCCAACATTTTATAGTCACAATGGCTTTGTTGAAGCCTCTATCCGTAGTTCCATTATAACCAATTTTAAAGCCCGGGCATTTAAAAGAGGGGGAAGTACTATTTCGATGCAGCTTGCAAAAAATGTTTATCTCAACAGACAAAAAACTCTGGCAAGAAAAATTGAGGAGATCCTGATTGTTTGGATAATGGAAAATGGCAAGCTCTCAAGTAAACAGAGAATGTTTGAAACCTATCTTAATCTGATTGAATGGGGTAATAATGTTTATGGGATTGGGGAAGCATCAAGATATTATTTTGATAAACATCCTTCAGAGCTTAATCTAGGAGAAGGAATATTCTTAGCCAGCATTGTTCCCAGACCAAAATCGGGCTTGTACAGGTTTGAAGGAGATGGGAGTTTAAGATCCGGACTTTCATCATATTTCAATTTTATTGGTGGAATCATGGCCAGGCGTGGCATGACAGAGGCTGACAGTACCGGATATGGCTTTTGGAACGTAAGATTAAAGGAAAGTCTGAGAGCGGGAATACCCATAAGTGACTCACTTATTGTCGACAGGCTAATGATTGATGAGGATTCAGAGGATAAAGAATCCATTCTCCAGGAAATATTTGGAAGGAAGCGTCAGGATACAGTTCAGGTTAAAGAGGTGCTTAAAGTAAAGATAATCGCTAAAGACACAGTACCAACAAAAACCCCAAGCCGCAAAGAAAGAAGGGAAAGCAGAAAGAATGAACGGGATTCGAAAAATAAAAATCAATAATAAAAGCCTTATATCTAAATTTATACCATGAGGATAGAAATTGATGAGAAGAATTTTGAACTGATGCTTGAGTTGGATCAGATCGAAAAGCGTATCCGTTTATTGGGTATACAAATCAATGTGGATTTTGAAAACCGTATTCCTGTTTTTATTGGTGTATTAAATGGAAGTTTCATTTTTCTTGCTGATTTGATGAAGGAAATTAACATTGCTTCAGAACTTACGTTTGTAAAAGTATCATCCTATAAAGGGGATAAAAATAGCGGAAAGATTAAAGAAGAGTTGGGCGTAAATATGTCATTAAAAGATCGCGATGTAATCCTGGTTGAAGATATTGTTGATAGTGGAAAAACCCTTCGTTATCTTTTAGACATGATTTATAAGGAAAATCCGGCCTCAATTAATGTTTGTACACTGTTAATGAAGCCTAAATCTTTAAAAACAAAATTTGATGAGATCAGTTATGTCGGATTTGAAATACCCGATGACTTTGTTGTAGGCTTCGGACTTGATTACAATGGCTTGGGAAGAAACCTGAATGATATTTACAGA
Organism: Daejeonella sp.; assembly: GCA_030831705.1. Taxonomy (GTDB): domain Bacteria; phylum Bacteroidota; class Bacteroidia; order Sphingobacteriales; family Sphingobacteriaceae; genus Daejeonella. The sequence continues at coordinate 24,004 of JAURKO010000092.1, forward strand.
GCGGTATAATCCGGAAATTAAATTATTCCTTAATCAGCATTAAATCAAAAATCGTAATTTCGCTGCACAATGAGCTATAAAAAAATGACCATACACAAAGAAGGCTATACATCCATAGCACTTTGTATTCTATTTATATTCGTCTTAAATGCTGTTGTAAATTTTCTGCTTCCCGAAGTGGTATGGTTTCGCTGGATAATTTATATCCTATCTTTTGCTTTATTTGTTACCATCCTTCAATTCTTTAGAAATCCATTTATTTTGGTCTCAAAGAATGATAAACACATCATTTGCCCTGCAGATGGGAAAGTGGTAGTCATTGAAGAAACCGAAGAAACTGAATATTTAAAGGACAAAAGAATTCAGGTATCTGTATTTATGTCGCCAATAAATGTTCATGTGAACAGAAATCCAATATCTGGAATTGTAAAATATTTCAAGTATCATCCAGGAAAATTTCTGGTTGCCTGGCATCCCAAATCATCAACAGAAAATGAACGCACTACTGTAGTTATTGAAAATGATCAGGGAGTATCTGTTTTGTTCCGTCAAATAGCGGGAGCACTGGCAAGAAGAATTGTATGCTATTCGAAAGAAGGTGAGGCGGCTGAACAGGGAGAGGAATTCGGCTTTATAAAATTCGGTTCGAGAGTAGACATTTTCTTACCTTTGGGGACTGAAATAAAAGTTGGATTAGGTGAAGTCGTAAAAGGTGGAGTTACCGTTCTAGCACATTTAAAGAAATAATTTAACCAATATAAACATGAAGAAATTAACAGGATTTTTAGCGATTACCTTCCTTGCAGGAGCCTTAACTCTTAATGCTCAGGACCAGCCAAAACAGAACACCAAACCGTCAGATAAAAAAGAAAGCAAAATGTGTGGTAAGGATTGTAAGATGAACTGTTGCAAGTCTAAATCAGAAGAAAAAGATAGCAAAGCACCTGGAAAAAAGAATTAATTTGAACAAAAATTAAGGAACTGGCCCTATAAAGGCCGGTTTTTTTATTTCTGGAACTTAAACAATCCCTTATAAACCGGCAGGTTCCCTGTGGGTGGCGTTTTCACCGACCAGAGGGGAAATTCTGAGCATTTAGAAAAGCTTGTAAACAAAAAAGCCTCCCGAATATTATTCAGGAGGCAATTAACTATACTAAAATTACACTCTTTTAGATTTGATACGAGCAGCTTTACCGGTTAGTTCACGCAGGTAGAATAATTTTGCTCTACGAACTTTTCCGTGGCTGTTTACGTCAATTTTATCAATATTAGGAGAGTTTACAGGGAAGATACGCTCTACACCTACTCCATTTGACATTTTACGAACAGTAAAAGTCTCATTTACGCCCACACTATTGCGCTGGATAACAACACCCTGATAGATCTGGATACGTTCTTTATTTCCTTCGCGAATTTTATAGTGAACACTTACGGTATCACCAGCCTTGAATGCAGGAACTTGCTTTTTAACTGCTGCCTGCTCTTCAACAAATTTTACTAAATCCATGATTTTAAGCTATTAATTCGATTTTTAGCCCGTAAAAATCGGAGTGCAATATTAGGAAATATTTTTTACTTAAAAAAGTTTGTTTTGATATTTTTCCGTTTTTATTTAACTGATTACCACTTTCAAAGAATTAATGGAGCTTATTATTCAAGTAAATCTGGCCTGCGCTTTTTAGTCCGCTCCAGAGCCTGCTCATGCCTCCATTCGTTAATGGCGGCCTCATGCCCGCTTAGCAGAATATCGGGCACCTTATGCCCCTGCCAGTCGGCCGGACGGGTATAAACCGGTGCGTCCAGCAACTCTCCTTGAAAAGAATCTGATAAAGCTGATGTTTCATCATTCAAAACACCGGGAAGTAACCTTACAATACTATCCACTAAAACTGCAGCTGGTAATTCACCACCCGAAAGCACATAATCTCCGATTGAGATTTCCCTTGTTACAAAAATATCCCTGATCCGCTGGTCAATTCCCTTATAATGTCCTGCCAGAATAATCACATTTTTTTTGTCAGAAAGTTCATTCGCCATACTCTGATTGAGGGTCTTACCATCAGGTGTCATAAAGATGATCTCATCATAGTCGCGCTCTGATCTCAGTTTTTCAATACAATTCGCAAATGGCTCAATACTCATCACCATTCCGCTGCCACCACCATACTGGTAATCGTCAACCGACTTTTGTTTATGATTTGAATAATCCCGAAGATTATGCACATGAATCTCGGCAAGTCCTTTTTTCTGTGCCCTTTGTAAAATAGAATGAGCAAATGGACTTTCAAGCAGGTCGGGTAATACGGTAATGATATCGAAACGCATGGTGTAAAGATAGGAAGGAGATGTGAGATATGAGAAGCAGGATAAAGAAGATAAAACAAGCGACTCAATAATATTTCTGGCCATATCATTTGAAAAATGAACCCAGTCAGGATTTTAATTGGATCAATTATCCCTTTTTCAGCTTATTAATCCAAATCAGCGTACCCGTAATTGGCAGACTCGTAGCAATTAAACAGGCCAGAAAATAGATAATCTTGGAGAACTTCCCATAAACATCGCCCACGTGTAAAGCTTTTATGGAGTTTGAAATACGTTCATTAAAAGGCTTTTCCGAAAATACTTCAGTTTTAATCAGTGACGATGTATATTGATCCAGATAGATTTTATCTGCCGCAACCGGAGCAAAAAAACCTGTTTTTGTTTTGTTAACCAGTACTGCCTCTGAAGAGTCGGCTGGCATAGTGATAGTAAGATCGCCTGTATAATCAAGGACTTTATCAACAGATCTGATGTATTCTGTGAATGACACTGATTTTGTTCCATTGATGGAGCTAGTGTCTGATTTCGGCATTTCAGGTTTAGGAGCATCTGCAGGCTGGTAGGTGCCTAATGTTTTCCTCAGACCGGTTTTGTACCATTCAAATGACCATTGCGGACCAGTTATGCCCATCATAAACAAAAATATACAGCTGTAGAAACCAAGGCTGTTATGAATATCATGATTAACACGTTTCCAGTTTGCATTCCATTTTATTTTTAAACCTTGTTTCCAGTTCCTGATTTTTTGAGGAAACCAGATGATGATACCGGTTATGACACCCAAAGTAAAAAGTATCGTTGCAGTTCCGCTGATATAGCTACCCAATTTCTTGTTTGGTAATTCTCCGATAAGTGGTTCTTCAATTCTGTCGAGCAACAACCAGCGATGCAAACTGAACATCATTTGCATAAAATCAAAAACACTGTTCTTATCAGCGCTGCTTCCCAATATTTTTCCGGAATAAGGGTTAACCCAATACTGAATTCGTGGAGAAGGTGTGCTTGGTTTTTCACTAGCACTCGGTGCGGTATTTCCTGTAGGTTCTTCTGGCTTACTGACAGTCAGTACATAACTTCTTGTAGGATCAGCAGGAATCTTAATACTGATCACCTGTCCACCAGTTTCGCTGCTTACAGTGGAAATCAGTTCATCAGCCGAAAGCCTTTGGGCATTGAAAGCCTTTTCCACCTTGTATAGTTCCGGACTAGATAATTCCCTGATCTCCGTATTAAACACATAAATAGTGCCTGTAAGACATATTATAAACACAATAATACCACTCGGCAAACCAATCCAAAGGTGGACATCATTCAGAAGTTTGCGCAATTTAGGCCAGGAAGGTTCGGAAGTTTGTGATTTCATTAATTTTTGAATGTGTCGCTTTCTGTAAGTAAAAATTAGCAATGATCATTTGCCTAATTAGAAAATTGATAAATTATTCTTATTTAGACTTGTTCCAGATTGTGACAAAAGTATAAATTGAATCTGAACTTCAAAAAATTATTTAATCAAATTCGCAATTAAAGAATATCAGAAAACAATTGGCGATGGAGTGTAATTAGCTGAAGAATTACTTTGGGAAGCTAACCTTCCCCATAGAAATAGAAGGTACCCCTGGATGTTTTCCAAAGTCAGTTTTTCCGCCAGAAACCGCTTCATTGGCGAGCAGAGCAAACAGAACTGCTTCTTTTGCATCGGGCTCGATTCCCAGGTCGGAAGTGTATTTTAGTTTTTTACCGAGCTGCTCCTCAATCATTCTGGTTAACAAGGGATTATGCATTCCGCCTCCGCTGATATAAATTTCATAAGCTCCTTTGCCTTCCACACAAAAAGTAATTGCCTTCACTATCGCTTTGGCAGTAAATGCAGCCAGTGTGGCCATGATGTCTTCATTTGAAAGCCCATGAAGACCAGCCCCTTGAATAGCATCATTCAAATAAGATAAACTGAAAAGTTCAGGTCCGGTGGTTTTAAGGTATCCTGCCTTGAAAAAATCATGGTCAAAGAGAGCATCCAATAATGGAATAATCACTTTTCCGGATGATGCGATCGCTGCATCCTGATCAAAATATTTACCGGGATAGTGGCCCTGTACAAACTGATCCATCAGGGTATTTCCCGGACCAACATCCGAAGAAAAGAATTCAGTTGAATAAGCTGATGGCAGGAAAGTGAAATTGGAAATACCTCCGATATTGAGCATGATGCGGTTTTCTGAGGAATTCGAGAATAGCAAATAATCACCATAAACCGATAATGGTGCTCCTTCACAGCCTGCCGCCACATGTTTCTGCCTGAAATCACTGATGGTAATAATACCCGTTCTCATCGCTAAATGATCCCCATCTCCAATTTGCAGCGTGGCATTAGCGTATAAATCTGCTTCCCGCTGTTGCTTTGGGGCATGATAAATCGTCTGCCCATGACTGGCAATGAGGTCAATATCTGCCGGAGAAATATTCCAGTCTTTTAAACTTTCTATAATAAGTTCGGCATAATAATTACCAATAAAGGCATTTAAAAGGCTTAGTTTTTCAAGGTCAACGGTCCGCTTCGCAAAAACAGATTTAAGATCCTCCTTAAATGCGGGTGAATAGGCCTTACTTACAAAATGAATGACCTTAACTTGAGTCTCTAAACCACTGCCACTAAACTCGCACAAGGCAATATCGAGTCCATCGAATGAGGTACCAGACATGAGGCCAATAATTTTTCGGACTTGCTTATTGGAAATTGCGTAAAGAGAGGTAATGTTGGGATTCATAATTCTCTATAAAAATAGAAAATTAGCGCAAAGGGAAATATTTTAATATTCAGGATTCAAGATAGAGATCAATCAACCCTTCTGGAAGGTCTACTTTAAGAATTCCATTTTCCTCATCTATCTCCACAATCAAATCATCGCTCAGTGGAAACATGATTTCCTTAAATTTATACGGAACAACGGCAACAAATTGCTGAGGATACTCATGAATTTCAATGATTTCACCCAGTTCTCCGGCGGTTTCATCATGCACAATAAAGCCTTTAAGATCGGTGATCAGAAAATCATCTTCTTCTCTAACCGGTTTTAATTTATTTGGCAGATATAGTTTTTTACGGACAAGTACTTCTGCCTTTTCAATGGTATCAATATCATCAAAGTAAAAATTACCAGTCTGGTTGTTTTGAAGCTTGAAAGCAGAAATGAAAAATGGAACTAGTTTGCCATTGATCTCAGCAAAAACAGAGTCTAGCGGTAATTCTGTTGGATCATCATACTCAAAATAGATTTGCACCTCACCCTTTAAACCTTTGGTTTTGGTGATATAGCCAATATAAAAACAGTCCTCGATCTTCATTGCCGTAAAACAATAACGTCATTGCAAATTGCAATGACGCTACATAAATTTTAATTCTAAAAAAGCGAATTATGCTTCTTCTTCAGTTTCAGAAGCTTCTTCAGCTGCTTCAGGAGCAGGAGTTTCAGCAACTTCTTCTGCAGCAGCCTCTTCAATTACTTCAGCAATTGGTTCTTCAACTACTTCTTCTGCAACTTCTTCTGCAGCAACCTCAACCACTTCTTCAACTGATGCTTCTGCTTCTACTTCCGGAGCATCTTCAGAAACTTCTTCTTCAACTACCTCTGGTGCAGGTGTGTTTTTTGCAACAATTGCAGCAGCAATATCTTCCTTCTTCTTAGCCTCAGCTGCCAATGCAGCCTTCTTAACTTCATCTTTCGATTTAGTCAGACTTTCTTTCTTACCTTCAATCTTACCTGCTTTGCTTTCTAACCACTCAGCAAATTTTGCTTCTGCCTGTTCTGCAGTCAATGCGCCTTTTTTAACACCACCTTCAAGATGTTTCTTGTACATTACTCCTTTGTAAGAAAGGATCGCACGACAAGTATCTGTTGGCTGAGCTCCTTTATTAACCCAATCCAATGCCTTTTCGAAATTAATTTCAATAGTAGCAGGATTTGTGTTTGGATTGTAAGAACCTAATCTTTCGATGAATTTACCATCTCTTGGAGCACGTGCGTCTGCTACCACTACATGATAAAAAGGTTTTCCCTTTTTACCAAATCTTTGCAATCTGATTTTAGTTGCCATTTTTCAATATTTATGTATTCAACATATTCCCGGAGTCTATTCTGCGGGGTTGCAAAGATATTAAAAAAATAACATTTAAAAAATGTAAAACCCCTATTTTTGAAACATGTCTGAAAGAAAACCCCGAATTGCAGTGGATATGGACGAAGTTATTGCCGATCCGCTAACTAAATTTATAAGTCTTTATAACCGTGATTACGGTGTCCCGCTCGATCTTCAAATACTTCCAGGGAACGAAGTATATCATCATGTTCCTGAACATGCCAAAATGAAATTGTATGAATACATCAATGAAAAGGGCTTTTTTCGCGATCTTGCCGTGCTACCCGACAGCATTGAGGTAATGAAACAGCTTCAGGATAAGTATGATGTTTTTATAGTTTCGGCAGCGATGGAATTCCCAAATTCCCTGCAGGATAAATATGAATGGCTGGCAGAGCATTTTCCCTTTATCGGATGGCAAAATATTATGTTCTGCGGACACAAAATTGTGAATGTAGACATCATCATCGACGACCGCATCAAGAATTTTAAAGATTTTGATGGCCGCAAACTATTGTTTTCCTCACCACATAATTTATTGTTAACTGAATATGAACGAGTGAATAACTGGAAGGAAGTTGCAGAGAAATTGCTCTAAGGAAATATTAATTATTCGGGTTAGAAAGTTATAGTGGTGTATTACATCAGTTTTTCGACGCTAAAGCACCGGACTATTCGGCGATATGACTAAATTAAGGTTCAGTATTTTATTCAATCATAAAAACAGTACGGTTGCTCAATTGGCCCCAGCTTTAGCTGGGGTTTAAGAATTTGTGCGTTTCGGGCCTGTCCGAACGGAGTTCATCCGGGCGGGCTTCAGCCCGATGGACAGAACATTAAATCTTCTAATGTTTTTTAACAAAAGTCTGGTCTTGACCAAGAGTTAATGCACTAGGCTATTCAGCAATCCATGAAACATGAATAGCAGCAGCTTCCCTGCAATCTAAACGGGATCGAAGCGGCAGCCTTTTGCCCAAATCAAATTTATTTTTTACTCCAAATTTCAATGGCAAAAGCTACAGCGCCCGCCCGGCTGAAGCCATTCGGACGGGAAGAGCCCGACTGAAGAGCCCAACAAGCATAGAACTTGCTTTCCAAATAAATCCTTGAGGCCTACCTCTTAAACACCTTTCAAACTCCTCCAGATTTTATTTACAAATCTCTTTCAAACTTTTACATGTAACTATTTGTTGCGATATTAGTTCAACTAAAAAAAATTAAATATGATAGTAGTAACTACAAATGAACTCGAAGGAAAACGCATTGTAAAATACATTAGTATTGTAACTGGCGAAGCAATTATTGGTGCAAATATTGTCAAAGATTTCTTTGCTGGAATCAGGGATATCGTTGGCGGTAGATCCGGATCATACGAGGATGTAATACGTGAAGCGAAAGATATCGCCTTACGCGAAATGCAGGAACAGGCAGCCCGATTGGGTGCCAATGCAGTTTTGGGTGTTGACCTAGATTATGAAACCCTGGGAAGTAATGGAAGTATGCTGATGGTTAGCGCCTCTGGAACGGCGGTAGTAGTTGAGGATAAAATTTAATTTTTAACCCTGTTAGCTTTTAAAAAGCTGACAGGGTTACTTCTACATAATCGATCAGCGAATGTATCACCTTGATATGAATCTCCTGTGCCCTGTCGGCATATTCTGAACGGGGAGCACGGATTTCAATATCGCATATACCTGCCATTTTACCACCGTCTTTACCGGTCAAACCAATTACCTTCATTCCTTTAATTCGGGCCGCTTCAATCGCTTTTAAAATATTCTCAGAGTTTCCGCTGGTGCTGATAGCAAAGAGTACATCTCCTTCAGAACCAATGGCTTCAATCATTCGTGAAAAAACAAAGTCATATCCGTAATCATTGGCAACACATGACAAATGGCTAGGATCAGAAATAGCAATAGCAGCATAAGCTGGACGGTCGTTACGGTACCTTCCCGAAAGTTCCTCAGCAAAATGCATGGCATCACTCATGGATCCACCATTTCCACATGAAATCACCTTGCAACCACTTCTAATTGAATTAACAAGAATTTCGCCTGCTTTTTCAATAGCGATGAAATTCTGAGGGTCTGAAATAAAGCTGTCAAGAATGTGCTTTGCTTCAAAAAAATGATTTTTAATAGTTTCCATCAGGGATTTATCAGTTTATAAATAGCTCCTTTTGTATTCTTCGGACCAACCTCTTGATTTGTAAGTACATAAAGCTCTCCGCCGTTATCCTGGGCAAAACTAAGTATTTTCAAATCTCCTGATGGTTTAGCTTCAAGACTGACCGTTCCACGCATCCAGGATTCGCCCTTCTTTTCAAGGTAAAACATAGGGCCAGTCCAGTCGGCAAAAATGTATTTATCTGCGAGTTTGCCCAATTCTTTCCCACGATACACAAATCCCCCTGTAATACTAATCCCTTCTTCGTGTTCATATTCAGAAATGGGTAAAATCAAGCCTTCGGTTTTACAGTTCTCTTCCGGATCAAAACAATGACCTGCTTCCATGATCCTCCAGCCATAGTTACCGCCTTTTTCGACGATATTTACCTCCTCAAATTTATTTTGACCAACATCCGCAACAAAAAGTTGCCCGGTGTTTTTGTCGAATGAAATCCGCCATGGATTGCGTAAACCATAGGCCCAAATTTCAGGCTTTGCCGCCTTTCCTACAAAAGGATTATCATTCGGAACGACATAATTTTGATCGGTATTGACATCAATTCTCAAGATTTTGCCTAGAAGAGTGTTCATGTCTTGTCCGTTACCTATTTCTCCGTGCCGGTCTCCTGCACCACCGCCATCCCCAACTCCAATGTATAAATAACCATCTGGTCCAAACTTGAGGTCTCCTCCATTATGGTTACTCTCTGGCTGCTGAATCCTTAATACTATTCTTTCACTAGCCGCATCGGCAATTCTTGGATCTGTTGAAACTTTATATTCAGCAATGACAGACTGATGATCAAGCCCCTTTTCGTTAGAAGGGGCACTGTAATAGACATAGAATTTTTTATTGTTTTCATAGTCCGGGTGAAGGGCAATACCTAGTAAACCTCGTTCATCATAAGCTCCGCTCATTTTAACAAGCTTATTTTCCAGATTCAGAAAAGCTTGTTCAATTAGTTTATTGTTTTCAATCACCCTGATTTGTCCGGTTTGCTCACATACCAATAGTAAACCCTGCGGACTAAAAGCTGCGGCAACAGGAGCGTGCAATCCTTCGGCTATTACTTCAAGTTTTAGCGGTATATCTACTGCTAAGTTATTTTCAGTTTCATTCTTCTTATCCTGTCTGCCACAAGCTGTCAGAAAGGTTATGATGACCAGAAAGAAAAAACCTGAATTTTTCATAATAACCAAGTTAAATTTTAAAGGGAGAGTATTTCTACAATTTTTAAAAGTTCAGGATTCACCTCAGGATTATGTTTTATGGCGTTACTAAATGGTGTGAAATGAATCTGACCATTTACAACCCCAATCATTTCCCTGTTTCTTCCGGCTATTAAAGATTCAACTGCCGCTACGCCCAGTCTACTGGCTAATACCCTATCCATACAGGATGGCGCACCACCCCTTTGGATATGACCAAGAATAGAAACTCTAGTGTCTATTCCCGGAAATTTATCTTTTACTACTTTGGCGATTTCGAATGCCCCTCCAGCATCATCACCTTCTGCAACAATTATTATTTTGGAAGATTTGTCTTTCCGACTAGTTTCCAAACGATTAATCAATGCACGGATATCTGTTTTCGTTTCGGGAATCAAAATAGCTTCTGCTCCAGTACCAATACCACTTCTGAGCGCTATCAAACCCGAATCACGGCCCATAACTTCCACAATAAACAAACGATCATGCGACTCTGCAGTATCACGGATCTTATCAACCGCATCAATTACTGTGTTTATTGCAGTATCGTATCCGATGGTAAAATCTGTTCCAATTAAGTCATTATCAATTGTTCCCGGAAGTCCGATTACTGGTACTTTATATTCATCATAAAATATATTGGCACCCGTAAAGGTACCATCTCCTCCAATCGCAACAATAGCATCAACATTATGCTTAACTAATTGCTCATGGGCCTTTTTTCTACCCTCTACTGTTCGAAATTCTTCACTTCTGGCAGTCTTCAAAATTGTCCCGCCTCGCTGTATAATATTTGCAACCGATTTACGCTCCATCAATTGGAAGTCGCCGCTGATCATCCCGTCATAACCCCGGTAAATCCCGGTTACATTAAGGTCATAATATAACCCGGTACGCACAACAGCACGAATCGCTGCATTCATCCCTGGTGAATCACCTCCTGAAGTAAACACTCCAATATTTTTTATGTTCGCTTTATTTATCATCATCATTTTTGCTCGAAAGCGATTTTACCTTTGTCTAAGAAACTTACGTAATTGCTGATATCCAAATTATACGCCTGTGGCGGAACCATTATCTTGCCATCATGATCAGTGATAATATAATAAGGCTGCGAATTGGTGCCAAATTTGGAGGCCTGAAAATCGCTCCACTTTTGTCCGATTGTATTTACTTTTTTACCACTGAAACTTGAAATATACTTCTCGTCCTCTTTAAGTTCTGTTTTATCATCCACGTATAAAGATATTAAAACATAATCCTCCCTTAGCCTTCGAATTACCTCCTTATCAGGCCATACACTAGCCTCCATTTTACGACAGTTGGTACAGCTCCATCCTGTAAAATCTATCAGAACAGGTTTATTTACACTTTTAGCATAAGCAAGCCCCTCTTCATAATCATAAAATGCATCAAGTCCGTGTGGTGCATGAAATAATCCGGCATATTTTTTTCCGGATGCTACACTTGGTTCTGACTGACTACCCGACCTGTTTGAGTAAAGATCAAACTCTTGGGTCACCTGAGGCGGAAGCCATGCACTTATTGCCTTAAGCGGTGCCCCCCATAACCCAGGAACCATGTATAAAGTAAAACCAAGGATGAACATTGAGAAAAATAGCCTTGGCAGCGAAAGAAAATTTAGTTCGCTGTCATGTGATAAACGAATTTTCCCAAGTAGATAAAGTGCCCAAAGTCCGAAAACAACGATCCAGATAATCAGGAAAATATCCCGGTTCAAAATACCCCAATGATAAGCCAGATCTACATTGGATAAAAACTTAAATGCAAGTGCGATCTCAAGAAAACCCAATGAAACCTTAACGGTATTGAGCCAGCCTCCGGATTTGGGCATTTCTTTTAGCCAGGATGGAAATATTGCGAAAAGTGTAAAAGGTATAGCTAAAGCGGATGAGAATCCGAGCATACCTATCGCCGGACCCAAATAAGATCCTTTAGAAACTGCATCAACTAATAACGTTCCTATGATTGGGCCGGTACATGAAAAAGAAACCAATGCTAGCGTAAAAGCCATAAAGAAAAGCCCGACAAATCCATTTTGATTTGATTTTTCATCCATCTTATTGACCAAAGAAGAAGGAAGTGTAATTTCAAAAGCTCCAAGAAATGAGATTCCGAAAATGATTAGTATAGTAAAGAACAATAAATTAAAGGTTGCACTGCTCGCAGCTTCATTCAAGGCAGAAGCTCCGAAAATTAATGTGATGAGCAAACCCAGGGCAACATAAATCACAATGATCGAAAGACCATAAATTATTGCGCTTTGGATTCCCTTGGCTCTGGAACCAGATTTCTTGGTAAAAAATGAGACCGTCAGTGGAATCATCGGATAAATGCATGGCATAAAAAATGCTGCTAGTCCGCCGATAAACCCCGCTATAAAAATAGCCCATAATGACCCGCTTGAAGTTTCGGTATCAGACTGGATTGTGACTGCACTTGGAGGCAACAAGGTTGTAGATGCAGCCGAGTCAGTTAAAAGAATTGATGAATTGCTGTCTGCTTCAGGAACTGTCATTTCGGCTTGGGTAGAACCGGACTGGACTGGAATAGTAAATTCTACTTCCGCAGGTGGTAAGCAGCGCTCATCATTGCATACCATAAATTCAAGCGTACCCGCAATAGTTGTTTTTGGAACCAGCAAGGAAATCTTCTGTTTAAATACAACCTGATTTTTATGCCAGGCTATTTGCATATTGAAATTCTTATCGAACGCACCGACCGCTTTCGGACTTTCAGTAACCTTATCTACTAATTGATAATCCTTGGAAGGCTTAAACTTGAAAGATGTTGGAATCGGTCCTCCATCATCAATAAATTGGGAATAAACATGCCATCCTTTTTCAATTTTGGCAGTAATAATCAAGTTGTACTCATTTTCATTCAATTTCTCAGATGAGAAACTCCATTTTACAGGATCATAAATCTTAGCATTAGGATCTGGGAACTGTGCCTGCGTTGAAACAGCAAAAAACATAAAAATTAGACCCAAAAATCTTTTCATATCCTTTTAATTTATAAACTCAATCTCCTTATTATTGAAATACTGTAATCCTGAGCTAGTTTCAAGAACCAATTGTCCGCTTGCTGTTATATCCCTGATTACTGCGGTTTGTATTTCATTATTAAACCTAAAAACGGCGATTTCATCTTTTAGGTATAGTTTAGCAAGGTACTCATCTCTAATTCTAACTATATTTCCAGCTTTCAACTGCAAATATCTGGCCTCAATAAAGGCACAAATTTCGCCTAATATTTGCATTAAGTTGTAATCCTGATGTAAAGCTTGTTTCAAAGAAGTTACATTCTTTAAATTAGCTGGGAAATTCTCCTGATTTACATTGAGACCAATCCCAATTATGGCATGTTTGATTTTATTACCCTGCAAGATATTTTCAATCAATATACCAGCTAATTTTTTATTGTTAAAATAACTGTCATTAGGCCATTTTATGGTTGCAGCCTGTAATTTGCACTTATTAAAAAAATCGTTCAAGGCAAGACTCACGGCCATATTTAAGTCAAATTGCCTTTCAATTGCCAGAAAAACAGGGTTTAATAGTACACTAAAAGTCAGGTTTTTTCCTGCCTCACTGATCCAAGAATTACCTGACTGCCCACGACCGGCAAGCTGCCTGTCTGCCATTATAACAGTACCATCCAATAATGGCGTAGATTTTGACAAAGCATCCTTAAGAAAGGTATTTGTTGAGTCAACCTCTTTTAGAGTAATTAGATTCCGACCAATAAATAGTCCTGAAAAAGTATTATTTTGCAATTAAGATGCGTTAAAATGATTTAACAAAACTAATTTTTTTAATGGTAAAAAATAAAACTATACAAGAATCCACTTCAATTTCAGAACTCGTTGTTTATGGAATACAAGAAAAAAAGGGAAATGAAATAGTTCGGCTCGATTTGAGAAACATCAAAAGTTCAGTTGCCGATTACTTTGTTATATGCCATGCAGAATCTTCAACACAGGTAAATGCTATTGCACAAAGTGTGGAGGATGAAGTATTCAAGGCATTAAAACTCGAGCCCTGGAGAAAAGAAGGTTTACAACAGTCTGAATGGATAATTCTTGATTATATTGATGTCGTAGTTCATATTTTCAAAACAGACAAAAGAGAATTTTACGGAATAGAAGATCTTTGGGGTGATGCAGAAATAAAATCATTTAAAAGTGCCTGAAATTCAATATTTTAAGTACCAAAATGCCAATATAAAAATACAGAAATGAAAGATATTAAAACGGACAAAAAATCTCCAATAAAAAAGATTCCAGGCAAGAAAATCGTTCCTAAAGCACCTAAGTTCAACATTATGTGGCTTTATGCTGTAATTATTTTGGGCCTATTTGTGGTTCAGTATATATTCAGTGGAAATAATGCTAAACTTATTAATTACCAGAAATTTGAGAATGAAATGCTCAAACCAGGTGATGTTGAAAAGTTGGTCGCATACAAAAATGGTGATCTTTATAATGTTGATGTTTATATCAAAAAAGATCGTTTAGATCAGAAAAAATATGATGAAGTCCGTAATAAGAGTAGCTTCAATGCGACTACAAACGGACCGCAATATATTTTCACTCAAGCTACTTATGAAAGTTTTGAGTCTAAGATAGTAGCAGCTGAGAAGGATCTTCCAATAAATCAGCGTACACCTATCATTTCAGAATCAAGAGAAAGTCCGTGGGCAGGTTGGTTCATGTCATTTATTCTGCCTGTACTTCTATTGGTGGGATTTTGGATATTCATTATGAAAAGAATGGGTGGCGGTGCAGGTGGTGGTGCAGGTGGTCAGATTTTTAACATCGGCAAATCTAAGGCAACACTTTTTGATAAAGAATCTCAGGTAACCATTACTTTTAATGATGTTGCAGGATTAGAAGAAGCTAAACAGGAGGTGATGGAAATCGTTGATTTCCTTAAAAATCCAAAGAAATATACAAATCTTGGAGGTAAAATTCCCAAAGGAGCATTACTGATCGGTGCACCGGGTACGGGTAAAACCCTGATGGCTAAGGCGGTTGCAGGGGAAGCTCAGGTTCCATTTTTCTCACTTTCAGGTTCAGATTTTGTTGAAATGTTTGTCGGAGTTGGTGCTTCAAGAGTGCGTGATTTGTTCAAACAGGCAAAAGAGAAGGCTCCTTGTATCATCTTTATTGACGAAATCGACGCTATTGGTCGTGCCCGAGGAAAAAACAATATTGTTGGTGGAAATGATGAACGTGAAAACACCCTGAATCAGTTATTGGTTGAGATGGATGGTTTCGGAACGGATAGCGGAATTATTATTCTTGCTGCAACTAACAGACCTGATGTATTAGATACCGCATTATTACGTCCCGGACGTTTTGACCGTCAGATCTCTATTGATAAACCAGATTTGGTTGGGCGTGAGCAAATCTTCAAAGTACACCTGAAACCATTGAAACTTGCTAAAGGTGTTGATGCCAAGAAATTATCAGCACAGACCCCTGGGTTTGCAGGAGCAGAGATAGCAAACGTGTGTAATGAGGCAGCATTGATCGCAGCGAGAAGGAACAAAGAAGCGGTAGATATGCAGGATTTTCAGGACGCAGTAGATCGTGTAATCGGCGGACTAGAGAAAAAGAATAAAATAATCTCTCCAGAAGAGAAACGTATTGTTGCCTATCATGAAGCCGGACATGCTATTGCAGGATGGTTCCTTGAACATGCCGATCCATTGGTTAAGGTATCAATCGTGCCCAGAGGTGTTGCAGCCCTTGGATATGCACAGTATCTTCCGAAGGAGCAATTTTTGTATACTACAGAACAATTATTAGATGGAATGTGTATGACACTGGGTGGACGTGTTGCTGAGGATATTGTGTTTAATAAAATATCAACTGGTGCACAAAACGACCTGGAACGTATCACCAAACTATCTTATGCCATGGTAACTATTTATGGTATGAATGACAAGGTTGGCAATGTATCTTTTAACGATACTCAGGGCGAATACCAATTCAACAAACCCTATTCAGAAAAGACTTCTGAAATTATCGATATCGAGGTAAGAAATCAGATTGACAGAGCATATCAGAGAACCAAACAATTATTAACCGATAAACGTGAGGGACTAGAGAAGCTGGCTCAAAAATTACTAGAAAAAGAAATTCTGTTCCAGTCGGATCTTGAAGAAATCTTGGGGAAACGTCCGTTTGATAACCGAACCACTTATGATGAGTTCGTGAATGGAACTACCGTTGAAGCTCCAGCTGAACAGCCAAAAGAAAGTCTTGATCATGAAGGTATGGCAGATCACAACATAGATCTTCCTGAAAACAGGTCGTCACAAGATTAAATTATCAAATTCATGAAGCTTTGTTCTAGAAGAGTGAAATCTAATATCCTATTCTTCTTTTTTAAAACCTGTTGTTGATGAAAGAAACAACTTCTAAAGAAAAGATACTCAAGAAGATCCGAAAGGCACTTCTTGAAAAACGTGATAATCCTTTTCCTAATTTAGAAGAAGCCGCTATTTATGAAGAGTTTAATGGACACCTAGATGCCCTTTTTGCTGAACAACTTAGCGCAGTTTCAGGAAATTTTGTGTTCTGTGAAAACGAAATTGAGCTTTTTGAAAACCTTTTGCACCTCGCAGAAGACAAAAAATGGCGGAAGATCTACTGCTGGGAACCAAAACTGCAAAAACTTTTAAGCAATTATGAGTTCCCATTCTACAGTACTGATACTGATTTTTTAAACGCTGATGTAGGGATTACGGAATGTGAATCACTCATTGCCAGAAATGGAAGTGTCATGGTTTCTAACGGAAATGCTGCAGGAAGAAGATTAAGTATCTACCCGCATGTTCATATTGTAATTGCCTACACTTCTCAACTGGTACTAGATCTTAAAGATGGATTTAAAATGCTTAAAGAAAAGTACCCTGAAAGCCTACCTAGTATGATTTCTAATGTTACTGGTCCGAGCCGGACCGCTGATATTGAAAAAACTTTGGTTCTGGGAGCACATGGTCCAAAAGAACTTTATGTGTTTTTATTGGAGGGATAGAAAACAAATCACTTCTATCCAATATTACTGGTTAACAAATCGCATTATCCTGAGAACCAAATCTATCTATAGAAACAAGCATGGTTTGACAATAAAGTCAGGAGAAATAATGTAAATAATCTAACATTCGTTAGATATAAAAACATGCATTGCTAAGTTTAGACTTAAGTTTTTCTATTCTTTTAGAAAGCAGAGTCTGTTTCTTTTCGCTTATACCAGCCCCGTGTTCTGCCCTATTTTTTTGTGGGAAATTTAACAGATATCATGACATTCTGTATCGCAAAAAAGATAGAGCTGCCACTCGGGTTTATTTAATGAAACCTATGGTTCTATTAACGGAA
>JAURKO010000016.1 GCA_030831705.1 Daejeonella sp.
AGCTGTGTTCGAAATGACGGAACCCGTGAGCCCGTCATTCAGTATATGCCAGCGTACAAACACTGACTTTTACCCCCTCTATTTTTAGTAATTCTATGCTGCAGGCCTCCATGGTAGCTCCGGTAGTCATTACATCGTCAACAAGTAGAATATGTTTATGTGATAGTTCAGACGCATTTTTAACGATAAATGCATCTTTCAGATTTTCATATCTGGCAAACCTTGATTTTTTTGTTTGAGATTGGGTATTTTCTTCCCGAATCAGATTATGAGTATTTATTGGGAGATTTAGTATAGCTGACATCCCTTTGGATACTTGCTCACTTTGGTTATAACCTCTTTTTTTAAATCTTTTTGGATGTAAGGGAATTGGAATAATCAAATCCGGTTGATCCCAAATTTCTGTGTTGTTAAGTTGCAAGGCATACAACTCTCCTATACGTATTCCAACATTTGGTTTTTTATTATATTTCAATTCATGCATCAGGTTTTGAACCCGGCTTCCTTTTTGAAAATAAACAAAAGCAATAGCCTGTTGAAACATAAATCTTCCCCATAATTGCTTGGCCATCTTGTTTTGAGGATCAAGGTGAAAGTTAGTCCGGGGAAGGTGGTAGATACAATTGGTGCAGATTACTTTTTCGTTTTTGAACAAGTTTTGTCCGCATGCTGCGCAAAGTTCCGGAAAGAACAGGCAAAACAAATCATTGAAATAATCCAGGAACCTTTTCATGGGATTAAGGTACAGGGCTTTAGGATTGGAGGAGAATTGCTGTAAGTAATGATTTAGGAAACGGTCAGGTGATTTCGCATTCGGACCAGTCAGACCCGATTGTCATCGGGTTGCGAATTTACCTAGGTGTCAAGCAAGATAAATTCGTCAGTCGCGAACTCGGAATGTGTCCCGATTGCTATCGGGTCTTAAATCATCGACAAATTAGCAAATGGACAAATCATCCCATTTGCTAATTTGCTTATTCTCTAATTTGCTAATTGATCCTCAGCTTTTCACCGCCAGTTGTCCACATGCCGCATCAATATCTTTCCCTCTGCTTCTGCGGATATTGGTATTAACCCCATTTTTACGTAGATATGATGCAAATATTTCGATCTTATCTTCACCGGCATTTTCAAAATTGGCAAAGGAGATAGGATTATATTCGATGATATTTACTTTACATGGAATATGTCTGCAGAATTTTACGAGTTCTTCGGCATCAGAAATATTATCATTGAAATCATTGAAAACAATGTATTCGTAGGTAACCGGGTTTTTGGTTTTTGCGAAATAGTATTTTAGTGCCTCTGCCAATGCTTTGAGTGAATTCTGCTCATTAATTGGCATAATAGTATTACGTTTTTCATCATTTGCCGCATGCAATGAAAGGGCAAGATTAAATCGTACAGCATCATCACCCAGTTTCTTAATCATCTTTGCAATTCCGGCAGTGGAAACGGTAATCCGCTTAGCTGCCATGTTAAGTCCGTCGGGAGCCGTGATGCGCTCAATGGATTTCATAACATTAGCGTAATTCAGCAAGGGCTCACCCATTCCCATGTACACGATATTAGTCAGCGGTACATTGTAATTTTCCTTTGCTTGCTTATCAATCAGCACTACCTGATCATAAATCTCATCAGCATTCAGGTTGCGTTTTCTATCCATATAACCTGTTGCGCAAAACTTACAGGTGAGGCTACATCCTACTTGTGAACTCACGCAGGCAGTCATGCGGTCGGTAGCTGGTATTAGAACTCCCTCAATGATATTACTATCGAACAGTTTGAATGTGCTTTTTATAGTTTTGTCATTGCTATACTGCGAATGATGAACCTCTACATTATTGATTGTAAAACTCTCCTTTAATTTCTCTCTGAGAGCTTTCGAAAGATTGCTCATTTCATCAAAATCAGTGCATGATTTCTCCCAAAGCCATTCATAAACCTGCTTCGCACGGAATGAAGGTTCAGCCATAGCAGTAAACTCCTGCTTTAGTTGCTCCATGGATAGGCTTCGAATGTCTTTTTTATCTGATAATGGCATTATTTGGCAAAAGTACGGAAATTTAGATTAGTGGTTAGGTGGTTGGTTGGTGGTTAGTTGTGAGATTACTTCGTCGTACCTCCCTGCACGTCCGGTCAGGTGGGCTCGCAATTGACGTTGGTTGCTTCATTTTGTGATTGGTATGCCAGTTTTTTTTCTCGCCAAGACGCTAAGACGCCAATGGATGCTGGCTAAAAAATCATTTGTTTGGGATGAAACCTTTCGCGTCTTAGCGTCTCTGCGAGAGCATCGTTTTGTTATTGTGTACACTTCGCTTTGTCATTACGAGCGCGGCAATCTCGTCACTAATAGTGATCATTTATTTGGATTGCTTCGTCGTACCTCCCTGCACGTCCGGTCAGGCGGGCTCGCAATGACAAAAAGAGTCATATTGGGAGTCAGGCCTGAGAAATGAATGTTTAATAAACTCAAAACACGTAACTTTGTCATATGCTCAGATACCTCAGCGCAGATTATATCTTCCCGGTTAGCGGTGACCCGATTAAAGACGGACTAGTTGCTCTGCATCAGGATGGAGAAATCGATGCGGTATATACAGCAGAAACTGCAAAATCTATTAATGAACCGATAGAACGATTAAATGGAATCATCGTTCCAGGCTTCATAAATGCCCATTGTCATCTGGAGCTTTCACATTTGCAAGGTAAAATTCCAAAAAATACCGGCCTTGTACCCTTTCTCAAAGCTGTCATATCCCAAAGAACCACAGATGAAAATGAGGTATTGGCAGCCATGGAAATAAATGATCAGCATATGTTTGACAATGGAATTGTGGCTGTGGGAGATATTTCCAATAATCATCTTTCCAAATCAATCAAAAAGGAAAGTAAAATATTTTATCACACGTTCGTTGAATTGCTAGGTTTTGATCCGGCAAAAGCAGAAATAGTTTTTAATAATGCACTTGAGTTGAAATCCAGTTTTTCTCCCTTGCCTGCATCCATTGTACCGCATGCGCCCTATTCTGTTTCTGAAAAACTTTTTAGTCTGCTTCGTGAATATTCAGAAACTCATCAAAACCTATGCAGTATGCACAATCAGGAAAGCAAGGCGGAAACTGATTTATTTTTGAATAAGAGCGGGGATTTTCTAGATTTTTACAAGATGCTAAATCTTCGTCTTGACTTCTTCAAAATAAGGTATCAGAGTTCCATCCGGAGTATTTTACCTTTATTTTCAGCAAAGCAAAAAACGTTGCTTGTTCACAATATTTACACAAGTTTACAGGATTTAGCAGTTGTATCCGCTTGTGGAAAAGATATTTACTGGTGTTTTTGTCCAAATGCCAACCTTTATATTGAAGGCAGACTACCAGATATGGATCAGTTTCTTGCGGATGATTTTAAAATCACTCTTGGTACAGATAGTCTGGCCTCAAATGATAAACTTTGTATTTTATCTGAACTCAAAGTAATCAAAGCCTATTTTCCCGAATTGTCATTTGCTCAAACGATCCGCTGGGCTACTCGCAATGGAGCTGAGTTTTTAGGAATCGATAAGCGTTTTGGCTCGATTGAAAAGGGGAAAACTCCAGGATTAAACCTGATCGAAAATGTTAAGGGGGCAGAATTAACCTTAAGTTCATCACTGAAAAGACTTATTTGAAACAATTTTTTTCCAGTTCTGATTGAAATGAACAGCATTAAAAAACTCTTCAACATTGAATACCCCATTATTCAGGCAGGGATGGTTTGGTGCAGTGGCTGGCGACTTGCTTCGGCGGTATCAAATGCTGGGGGTTTAGGCTTAATCGGTGCCGGATCTATGTATCCGGAAGTATTGAGGGAGCATATTCAAAAATGCAGGACTGCCACTTCCAAACCATTTGGTGTGAATGTACCGCTGCTATACCCGGATATAGAAAAGATCATGGAGATAATCGTGGAAGAAAATGTTCAAATCGTTTTCAGCTCTGCAGGTAATCCGGCAATATGGACACCTTTTTTGAAAGAAAATAATATTTGTGTGGTTCATGTGATTGCAAACAGAAAGTTTGCCGAAAAAGCTGAGCAAAGTGGGGTTGATGCTGTAGTAGCAGAAGGTTTTGAAGCTGGAGGGCATAATGGACGGGAGGAAACAACTACTTTATGCCTAATCCCGGAAATCTGTGATGCAGTCTCAGTACCTGTTATTGCGGCAGGGGGAATTGGCAGCGGAAAGGCAATGCTTGCTGCATTTGCGCTTGGAGCTGAGGGCGTTCAAATTGGTTCTTTATTTGCAGCTTCAGCTGAATCTTCTGCACATGAAAACTTTAAAGAGGCCATTATACAGGCAGCTGAGGGCGATACTAAACTGAGCATGAAATCTTTGATGCCGGTACGTTTGCTCAAAAATGATTTTTACAGAGCGGTTGAAAAGGCAGAGGCTGAAGGGGCTAATCGGGCTGCATTGATGGAATTATTAGGTCGGGGTCGCGCAAAGAAGGGAATGTTTGAAGGAGATATGATTGAGGGGGAGCTTGAAATTGGTCAGGTTGCATCTTACATTAGTGAAATAAAGCCCGCTGCTCAGATTCTAAAAGAGGTATGGGCGGAGTTTATAACAGAAAAGGAACGCATTGGCAAATTAACGTGAGTTCGATATTAAACAATCTAAAGAATAATATTTAACCACATAGCTGAATTTATAGTGCTTTAAAAGAAACATAGATTAGACAACATATAGATAGGAGCGAAGCGTCAATGCTATCTTTACCTAAAATTTAGGCTAGATGCTATAAAATGCTATGTTTCTATGTGGTTTTTAAAGTGTTAGGTCAAGTTCAGATTAAATTAAGTTTTTAGAACAATTCAATGAAGCATTTAGATATTATTATCAGCGGAAAAGTGCAGGGTGTATTTTTTAGATCAACCAGTAAGGCTGTTGCTGACCAGCTTGGAATAAAGGGTACGGCTCGTAACCGGGAAGATGGAACTGTGTTTATTGAAGCTGAAGGCGACGATTTCTCAATAGAACTTTTCCTTGAATTTTGCCATAAAGGCTCTGATAGGGCAGAAGTTGAAAATGTGTCCTTCAGCGAAGCTGAATTCAAAAACTATGTTAATTTTGAAGTAGTAAAAAGATAATTTACATGATCTAATCCTATCTCTCATTGTCAGCAATTAAAAAATTTGCCGGTCAGACTGCCATTTACGGGATAAGTACGGTCGCAGCACGGTTTTTAAACTTTTTTCTTACACCTATTTATGTAGGGCTTTACTCTCCGAAAGTTTACGGTATTTTTTCTGTGATGTATAGCTGGGCATCTATGCTTAATGCTTTACTGGCATTCGGAATGGAAACTACCTATTTCAGGTATCTTAATAAATATGAGAACGATAAGCAGAAAGTATACAATAATACTTTTTTTACAGTATCACTCATTGTACTGACATTTCTGCTTTTTAGCTTTCTTTTTGTAGATGATATCGCTACATGGATACAGCGGGGTAATGTTAATGATCCTGATTATGCCCGTTACATCAAGTATTTTATATATATTCTAGCAGCCGATGCACTGGCAGTTATTCCATTTGCGAAAGTCAGAGCTGATGGCCGGTCGGTACGCTATAGTATCATTAAATTCATTAATATTTTAACATTCATTGGCTTAAACCTGCTTTTCATACTTGTTTTTCCTTTAATTATCAAGGAGGGATGGTTTGGAGCTGAATATCTAACCGGCTGGTATAGAGAAGGCTGGGTAGGTTATGTATTTGTTTCTAATCTGATTGCTAGTTTGGTTACTCTGCTATTGCTTACTCCGGAGTTGTTAAAATTGACATTTAGTTATGATGCTTCCTTGCTGAAAGAAATGCTGGTTTATAGCTTGCCTGTTCTGATTGCCAATATATCCTTCATCATCAATGAAAATATAGACAAGATTTTTCTGGGACAACTTTTACCTGCTGATATTGCCGAACAGGAGGTGGGGATTTATGCAGCGTGTTACAAGATCGCAGTATTTTTGAGCATC
>JAURKO010000017.1 GCA_030831705.1 Daejeonella sp.
CTTCATTTAGAATTAATTTCTCCTTATCAAGATTCAAAGATTACTAAGATTAACGTTAGAGGTATAGGATTGTTCATCCATCAACGGCTGCGTACAGGGCTATCTAAGTCAGTGGTATGGCAAAGTTAAATTTACCGCCCTGTCCAATGCCGCAAAAAAAGTATATGAATGTCATTGCAAGGCGATATGCCTAGGACCTGTTAAACAAACCCGGTGGCAGCTCTATCTTTTTTGCGATACGGAATTTCATGATAAAATTAAATTCCCCGCAAAAAAATAGGGCAAAACACGGGGCTGTACTATGTTTCTAACTGTTTTCATAATTGGAGGCTCTATAACTAAATATACCAATAATAGTTGATGGATATTACCGCCAAACTCTGATAATGAAACTTAAATCGATAGTTTTTGGCAATTCTCAGATTGCTATCTGCTTTTAAATTATGTTTTGAAATAGAGAAACATGGTTGTTCACTACTAAAATTCTCTTCTAATAAAAAACTTACAAGAAAATGATCAATAAAGTCATTTCTAACTGCGTAATTTGCCGCTACAATAAATTGATATTAATTACCTGGTTAAGTCTGAGTATTCCGGGAAAGGCTTTAAAAACTATGAGCGATAAAACCATTTTAGTTTGGTTTAGAAAAGATTTAAGGATTCATGATAATGAAATTTTAATTGAGGCAATTCGAAAAGGCGACAGGATTATTCCTGTATATTGTTTTGATCCTCGTCAGTTTGAAATTACCAATTTTCAGACCCGTAAAACCGGTCTGATTCGTACCCGATTCTTATTAGAGAGTGTAGCTAATCTTCGTAAATTTTTTAAGGATGCAGGAGGCGACTTGCTTATAAAGCTTGGGCAGCCCGAAGTTATTCTGCCTGAACTTGTAGCTAAATACCGGGTCAAAGAAGTCTACCACCATCGTGAGGTAGCATCAGAGGAGACCATCGTTTCTGCAGCGGTTGAGAGTGCCCTTTGGAAGCTTAAGATCAATTTGAAACATTTTATTGGGCACACGCTTTACCATAAAGAAGACCTTCCCTTTCCCATTAATAACATCCCTGATATCTTTACCAGTTTTCGCAAAAAAGTGGAGCGCGATGGCTCTGTTAGACCTTGTCACGAAACCCCTCTCACGATGAGTTTTCCTGATAATCTCGAAGCTAGCATGCTACCATCTCTCCATGTGCTTGGTTTTGATGAAAATGAACCTGTGGATTCCCGTTCTGTGATGCAATTTGAGGGAGGGGAAACAGAGGCTTTGAAACGGATGCAGGATTATTTCTGGGGAACGAACGCAGTTCAAAGCTATAAACAAACCCGTAATGGTCTGCTGGGTTCAGATTATTCTTCTAAATTTTCAGCGTGGATTGCACTTGGTTGCCTTTCGCCAAGAGAGGTTTATTGGGAAATAAAGAAGTATGAGCAGGTTCACGGCTCTGGGGATTCTACTTATAGTCTTTATCTTGAATTATTATGGCGTGATTATTTCCGTTTTATGTTCAAGAAGCACGGCAATAAGTTTTTTAAAAAAACAGGATTAAAGGGACTTGCCCCTGAGGAATGTGAAAATCAGGTTGAATTATTTAATCTCTGGAAAAATGGAGAAACTGGTATTCCATTTATTGATGCCAACATGCGGGAGCTCAATAAAACTGGATTTATGAGTAATCGAGGAAGGCAGAATGTGGCAAGCTTTTTAGTTAAGGATCTCAAAGTTAACTGGATGTGGGGTGCTGCATATTTTGAAGAGAAGCTCATTGATTATTGTCCTGCTAACAACTGGGGCAACTGGGCCTATATTGCCGGAGTTGGTAATGATCCAAAAGAATTTAGGTATTTCAATGTACTTAAACAGGCCATGGATTACGATCCACATGGCGACTATGTGAGGGTATGGATTCCGGAACTTGGAAAAGTTCCCGGATCATGTGTGCATCAGCCATGGAACCTCTCCTCTGCAGAACAATCTGACTATCAGTTAATCAGCTATCTGAAAGCCCCTCCTTACACACCGGAATTAATGCCTTCGAAAAAATCCTAAAAATAGTTTATAAATAATATCATTTAAAGCATTTTTAGGCAGTTTTCCTCCATTTTTTTTATTAATTTTCACCCGTCGGATCTACACGAAACCTGATATGCTCTTAATTTCAAATTAGTATATTCTTTTGCGTAATTCCATGCTTAAAATCTTATTTTTGTACTACATAAACTTTGTTTTTAATTGAAACCTGTATCAGCGTCACTTACACATTCAAATGAACTTAAGCTCATGCAATCCCTAAGATGCGGGAATCAAAGAACGATAATATCCAATGAATAATTTATCTTATCTAAATAACGCTAATTCTGCTTACATCGATTCGCTATACCAGTTATATAAAGAAGATCCGGCTTCAGTTGACTTTGGCTGGCAGAAATTCTTTGAAGGATTCGACTTTGGTCGCGGTTCTGAGGCAGGGATAGTAAGTGCTGAAACTCCTGATCATTTTTTAAAGGAAATTAAAGTATTAAATCTTATCAATGGCTACAGATCACGTGGACATCTATTTACTAAAACCAATCCTGTTCAGGAACGCAGATCATATTTTCCGGGTAAAGAACTTTCAACCTTTAATCTGGACAGCGGTGATCTTGAAACGGTGTTTAATGCAGGAGTAGAAGTTGGTATCGGCCCTGCCACATTAAAAGATATTATTGCTCTATTAGAACAAACCTATTGCCAGTCTATAGGAGTGGAATATAAATACCTGAGAAATCCTGAAAAGCTAAAGTGGTTTGAACAGCGGATGGAATCTGAGCGAAATACGCCAAATTTCAGCCTTGAAACAAAAAAGGGAATTCTCAAAAAGTTGAATGAGGCTGTCGTTTTTGAGAACTTTTTGGGAACTAAATTCTTAGGTCAAAAGCGTTTCTCTCTCGAAGGTGCAGAAACGGTTATTCCTGCTTTAGACTTTGTGATTGGTAAAGGAGCTGAACTCGGAATCAGTGAATTCGTAATAGGCATGGCGCATCGCGGACGATTAAACGTGCTGGCCAACATTATGCAGAAAACCTATAAAGATATATTTTCCGAATTTGAAGGAAAAGGTTTTGATGCTAACACCCCTTATGGTGGCGATGTAAAGTACCATATGGGTTATTCAACAGATGTTGTTACCGGCTCAGGAAAGAAAGTTCACTTAAGCTTATGTCCCAATCCGTCGCATCTGGAGACTGTAGATTCGGTTGTGCAGGGAATGACTCGTTCTAAGATTGATTTTAAATATGATGGCGATTACAAGCGTATTGCTCCGATTCTGATTCATGGTGACGCATCACTTGCCGGACAAGGGATAACGTATGAGGTGCTTCAGATGGCAAAACTTGATGGTTATAAGACTGGTGGAAGTATTCATCTTGTAATTAATAACCAGGTAGGTTTTACTACTAATTATAAAGATGCACGATCTTCAACTTATTGCACGGATCTGGCAAAGGTTACCTTATCACCTGTATTCCATGTGAATGGAGACGATGTAGAAGCCATTGTTTATGCCATTAACATGGCAGTTGAATATCGACAGAAATACCATAACGATGTGTTTATAGATATTCTCTGTTATCGCCGATATGGTCACAATGAAGCTGATGAACCTAAGTTCACACAGCCACTTTTGTATAAAGCAATAGAAAAGCACCCTAATCCAAGGGAAATATATAATCAGAAATTACTAGATCAGGGAAGTGTGGATGCCAGTCTGGCAAATGAGATGGAAAAAAAATTCCGTGCATTGCTTCAAGAAAGACTGAATGAAGCTAAAGAAGATCAAAGCTATTCGGCAGTTCATGAAATATTTGGGGGCTCCTGGAGTGGCTTAGCTTTAGCAAAACCTGGAGACATCTATAACCCTGTTAAAACTGCTGTTCCTGCGAAGCATATTCTTTCCATCGCAAAAGAAATAAGTACTTTACCCGGAGATAAGAAATTTTTCAAGAAAATTGAGAAGCTTTTCGAGGAGCGTAGAAAAATGTCGGAGACTAAAGTATTCGACTGGGCAATGGGTGAATTAATTGCCTATGGAACGTTGTTAAGGGATGGTTTTAGAGTGCGTGTGAGTGGTCAAGATGTGGAGCGCGGTACGTTTTCTCATAGGCATGCAGTAATTACACTTGAAGATTCTGCAGAAGAATTTGTTCCTTTAACCATGCTGGATAATGGAGCTGCTAAATTTGAAATTTATAATTCACACCTATCTGAATATGGTGTTTTAGGCTTCGAATATGGTTATGCTTTGGCAAATCCAATGGCTCTGACCATCTGGGAAGCACAGTTTGGAGATTTTGTAAACGGTGCCCAGATCGTAATCGATCAGTTTATAACCAGTGCCGAAACTAAATGGCAGCGTTCAAATGGTCTGGTAATGCTACTTCCTCATGGTTTTGAGGGCCAGGGTCCTGAACATTCTTCCGCAAGAATTGAACGTTTCCTTGAAGCCTGTGCTGATGAGAATATACAAGTAGTTAACTGTACTACACCTGCTAATTTCTTCCATGTTTTACGTAGACAATTGAAACGGAATTTCCGCAAGCCGTTGGTTGTGTTTACACCAAAGAGCCTGCTTAGGAGTCCGAAATGTGTAAGTAAACTTGAAGAATTTTCAAATGGAGGTTTCAATGAGCTGATAGATGATGCTCATGTAAAGGTAACTGATGTAAAGCGTGTACTTTTCTGCAGTGGCAAGATTTATTATGATCTTCTTGAAAAACAACAGACAGATAAAATAAAAGATACTGCCATTGTTCGTCTGGAGCAATTGTATCCTTTACCTTATGATCAGATTGAAGCTATCAGAGTTAAATACAAGAACGCAGTTGAGCATGTTTGGGTACAGGAAGAACCTGAGAATATGGGTCCTTGGCCTTATATTTCAAGAAAATTCCGTAAGTCATCCATTGATTTTGACTTGGTATCACGCAATGAAAGCAGCAGTACAGCAACTGGTTATGCCAAACTGCATGCTGTACAACAATTACATGTTATTGCCAAAGCATTTGAAGTGAAATCTGCAGGTGCTGAGGTGAAAAAAAAGGTACAAAAGACAGCAAAATATTTGTAGATATTGATTAATTGAATTAAGAAAAACGATTATGAGTTTAGTGATCAAAGTTCCGCCGGTAGGCGAATCTATTTCCGAAGTTACATTATCCCAATGGATAAAAAAGGATGGAGATTATGTTGAAATGGATGAAATCATTGCAGAGTTAGAATCTGATAAAGCAACATTTGAACTTACAGCAGAAAAGGCAGGAACTTTAAAAACTATCGCCAAGGAAGGAGATACCCTTGAGATTGGTGCACCGGTCTGCAGTATTGAGGAAGGCGGAAGTCCGGCGGCCTCAAAACCAGCAGCAGAAGCCGCTCCTAAAGTTGAAGTCCAGAGTCCGGCAACGAAAGTTGAAGAAACCAAAGGAAAAACGTATGCTGCAGGAGCACCATCACCTGCGGCAGCTAAAATTTTAGCCGAAAAAGGAATTGATTCGGCGGTTGTGAATGGAACTGGCGTTGGTGGAAGGCTCACCAAGGAAGATGCACTGAATGCCGCTCCGCCTGCCAAGTCTGAAAGTGCTGCTTCAAAAGCAGCTCCTGCTGCTGCAAAAGCTATTGCAGGTGCTAGAGATGAAAGACGTGAAAAAATGTCTTCTTTACGCAAAACCGTTGCAAGGCGATTGGTTGCAGTAAAAAATGAAACTGCAATGCTCACTACTTTTAATGAAGTAGATATGCAGCCAATTATGGAATTGCGAGCCAAGTACAAAGATAAATTCAAAGAGAAGCATGGTGTAGGTTTAGGTTTTATGTCATTCTTTACCAAAGCTGTTTGTGAAGCATTGAAAGATTTTCCATCTGTTAATGCCCGCATTGAA
>JAURKO010000093.1 GCA_030831705.1 Daejeonella sp.
TTCTCAGTATAAGGTTATGAGAAAGAAGTACTTGTTGTATGAATAGATTAATTGTTGTCTGTTGTCTGTTGTCTGTTGCCAGTAAATTCTACTAAATGTCAAATGAATACTATTTCTCATTCTCAACTCTCTACTCTCTACTCTCAATTGTCAACTATCAACCCGAGAGCTATCGGATGTCAACTAACTAAATAAATATGAAAATCGTTTTCATGGGTACCCCAGATTTTGCAGTTGCTTCACTTAGTGCGCTTCTGGATGCTGATTTTGATATTGTAGGAGTAATTACTGCCCCTGACAAACCTGCGGGTAGGGGGCAAAAGCTCAGTGAATCTGCTGTTAAGAAATTTGCAATTGAAAAGGACTTAACTATTTTTCAGCCCATAAAATTGAAAGATCCGGATTTTATTAATGAGTTAAGATCATTAAAAGCGGATATTCAAGTAGTTGTAGCTTTCAGGATGTTACCTGAACTGGTTTGGAACATGCCGCCAAAAGGCACAATCAACCTGCATGCATCTCTCCTTCCGCAATATCGTGGAGCTGCTCCAATAAACTGGGCAATTATTAATGGAGAAAAGCGAAGCGGGGTAAGTACATTTTTTCTGAAACAAGAAATCGATACAGGGGATCTTTTATTTGCTGAAGAAATTGACATTGATGATAATGATACAGCCGGAGAACTTCATGATAAGCTCATGGTTCTTGGTGCCGGTTTACTCGTAGAAACACTAAAAGCAATTGAAACCGGAAAGTATACAGAGATCCCTCAGGATACACTTCAGGAGAGTGAGCTTAAAAAAGCTCCTAAGATTTTCAGGGGAGACTGTGAGATCAACTGGGATCGCCCTGTCAGAGAGGTATTTAATCTGATTCGAGGTTTAAGCCCCTATCCTACTGCATTTAGTACCTTTCAGGAAAAAACATTAAAGATATTCAGTGCAGAATTTGAAGAAATCCAGGTGAATGATAAGCCTGGGACAGTTCTTACTGATCATAAAACCTATCTTAAATTTGCTTGCCAAAATGGCTTAATTTCGGTCCTTGAATTACAATTAGAGGGCAAAAAACGAATGAAAATAGATGAGTTTTTGAGAGGTATAAGACTATAATTTGACCTGAGTTCGATAAAAAACCCTGTTGGCGCATGCGTGTCGCATATGCTTCTAAATTATTCTTGGAAAGCGCGAAACGCCCCCACCATCACATCATTGTAGTCCTTTTACCAGACATCCCATCGCAAAGAATTACTGCACCTGTTAAAATAAACCTTGCCATAGGAAGTATCTTCCGGCCATTCGTAATTAGACTTTGAAGAAGATTTCTTGTCGGAAATACTCCGAAGGAAAGGGCTGAAATGACCCATAAAACACAGGTATTGCTCTCCAAAAAAATAATCCCTAAATCAGAGCTTAATTTGTTGTCTAGCAATCACATTATTCACCCCCTCACCTGAACCAGGCTTAATTTACCTTTTCTAAAAAGCTCTAAAGCAAATTTAGCTTGTCGTTTAAGAATCTGGAAACCTCATTAAAATATCTTTTATGATTGTATCCCATAACCCATTGTATACCCTTAGCGGCATTAGTTAAAAACACTTCGTCTGCTTCATTCAAGATATCCGGGTTGATTTGCGCCTCCACCAGTTCAATATTATTTTCTTTTGCAAGCCGCATAACAACCTGGCGCATCACTCCTGCAATACAACCTTCATTTAGTGCAGGTGTGTATAATTTACGATCGTAAACAACAAATACGTTACTACTCACAGATTCACACAGAAAACCATTCTGATTCAGAATCAGAACTTCATCAAGCGCATTCTGATTCTTATAAATCCCAGCCAAAACATAAATCAATGCATTACTAGTCTTGGAATTAGACAAAATATTTACAGGTTTGGGAACCTCATCATAAACATCGATAATAAGACCCTTTTTATTTAAAACATACTGACTATCATCAAGTTTATGCAGCTCAAGTAGATAAGCGAATTTATTAGAATCAGGGGTATAAAAGCCTCCTGAGTCCCGAAAAATTGTTAGTCTGATTCTAGCATCGGCTCCAACTTTATTTCTTCTTATCAGTTCTTCTGTCTTCTCCCTGATAAACCAAGTATCGATTAAAGAATAATTATCAAACTTGAGCAGTTTCATACCTTTCTGAATGCGATCGATATGCATTTCAGGAAACTTTAATTTACCTTTTAAAAAACGCATTGACTCAAAAAGTCCATCACCATAACGAAAACCACGATTATGTGCTTCAAATATCGGATGATCAGAAGGAAGAATACTTCCATTAAAGTTAAGATACGTTACGCTCATAATTATTCCTTAATGTAATTACGCCACTTATCAAGCACTGCTGTAAAGTCAGCTGGCAATTCCGTTTCGAAATGAATAAACTTCCGGGTACCGGGATGGATAAAACCCAAAGATTTTGCATGTAATGCCTGTCTCGGCATTAATTCAAAGCAGTTTTCTACAAACTGACGGTATTTGTTAAAAATAGTGCCTTTTAAAATTCGATCACCGCCATAGCTGCTGTCGTTAAACAAAGGATGACCAATATGCTTCATATGCGCTCTGATCTGATGGGTACGGCCGGTCTCCAATTCACATTCTATCAGAGTGACATAGTTCAAGCGTTCCAAAATTTTATAATGTGTCACTGACCATTTACCCTTATCTTCATCATCATAGACAGCCATCACCTTACGGTCTTTAACACTTCGGCCAATATATCCTTTAACCGTTCCATCCTCTTTCAAATCTCCCCAAACAAGAGCAAGATATTTTCGGGTGATGCTATGATCAAAAAACTGCTTGGCAAGAAAAGTAATCGCCCATTCATTTTTACTTACCAATAATAGTCCGGAAGTATCTTTATCAATACGATGTACTAAACCGGGTCTCCCCTCATTTCCGGGCATTTGTGGTAATTGCTGTGCATGAAATACAAGTGCGTTCACCAAAGTTCCTGTATAATTATTGAAACCCGGATGAACAACCATTCCGGGAGCCTTATTGACCAGAATTACATCATCGTCTTCATAAATTATGTCAATTGGGATATCTTCAGGATAAACTTCAGTATCGCGCGGCGGATGCGGTAAAACCATCGAAATAATATCGAGTGGCTTTACTTTATAACTTGCCTTTACAGCTTTTTCATTTACCAGAACATTGCCTGCATCAATTGCATTCTGGATCCGGTTTCTTGAGGTATTTTCGGTGCGGATAATCAGGAATTTATCCAGTCTCAATAATGACTGACCTTTATCTACAACGATTCGCAGGTGTTCAAAAAGAT
Source organism: Daejeonella sp. (assembly GCA_030831705.1). Taxonomy (GTDB): domain Bacteria; phylum Bacteroidota; class Bacteroidia; order Sphingobacteriales; family Sphingobacteriaceae; genus Daejeonella. Next base: position 3,316 of record JAURKO010000093.1, read on the forward strand.
CCTGTTCCTCTAATTCCTGATTATCATCTAACATAATACAAAACTAAATCTTTGAAGGGAAATTGTTGCATAAACCTGAGTTGATATTCCCTAATGTTTAATTTCTTTTAAAATTTTGAATTAGGGTTTAATTAAGATAAGTTCTAGTTAAAAGAATTTAACTTTATTCTGAAAATCAAAACATGCAGTATATGAAATCTCATTTACAATTCCGATTGGTCATTCTTGGGTTTCTTCTTGTGTTACCAGGCTTTGTCTATTCTCAAAGTGATGTATCCGCACTATTCAAATCAAGTCCGGCAGATGCCACTAAACTAGCCCAAGCCTACCTAAAACCATTTTTTAAAGGCTTAGGAACGGGATTAAACTCTGGTTGGAATAATTCTGCGCATTCGAAAAATCTTCTAAGGTTTGATCTTAGATTTGGAATAACAGGAGCTGTAGTTCCGCAACCGGATGAGACCTTCGATCTATCTCAAATTGGACTTTCAACCAATTTGAGGCCTACTAATCCGGCACAAACTATGTCGTCTACCCTCTCAGGTTCAAAAGACAATAATACACAAATGACTGTCTATGACAGTAATAACCAAGCCCTTGAAACATTTACATTACCGGGAGGCACTGGTTTAGGATTAATACCTACACCGCAGTTACAGGGAGCAATAGGTTTATCCAGAGGAATTGAGTTAAGTGTAAGGGCAATGCCTACAGTAAAGTTTGGCAGCGATTTCGGATCAATCGGAATGTTTGGTGGAGGCATCAAAGTTGAGTTAATCCCACTGATTTCGGGAATGACCGATAAAATTCTCCCATTGGATATTGCTTTAGCTGCGGGATATACCAGATTTACTTATGATTTACCCCTCAATGTGCCTGCACCTGCAACTGCTTTGCCAGCATCCCCAAATCAGGCTAATAATTTTACAAATCAAAGAGTAGAAGCAAATTTTTCGGGAATTAACACTGAATTTATAGTTTCAAAAAGAATTCTGGTCTTCACACCTTTTATCAGTTTGGGTTATAATGCAGCTAAAACCAATTTAGGCATGAAAGGTAATTACCCAATAATCAATGGAGTGACCCCATCCGGACAGCGAACATATTCGGTGTTTACCGACCCTATCAATATTCAACAAACTGACATCAATGGATTCAGAACAAATATTGGTTTTCAATTAAATCTTGCATTTTTAAGAATTTATGGTTCATACAGTATGGCTGAATACAATTCATTTAACGGTGGTATAGGATTTGGTTTAGGAAAATAAATCCATTAACTCCATGATGATCGATCTTCCAATTAACAGTCCGCTTGAAGAAATCTTTAACCCACTCTTCAAATTAAAGGAAATTGAGTTATTCATAAAAAGGGATGATATGATTCATCCTTTTATCTCGGGTAATAAATGGAGGAAACTTAAGTATATACTTCAGGAGGCTGTAGCACTTCAAAAACAGCATCTAGTCACATTTGGTGGAGCACATTCCAATCATCTGCTTGCCACGGCTTGTGCAGCAGCTAAATTTGGCTTCAGCAGCACTGGAATTGTACGTGGTGAACCTGTAGATAGTCCGACGATTTTCCTTTCTAAACTTTTCGGGATGCAATTAATTTTTGAAGACCGTGAAAGTTATCTTGATAAAAATGGCTTGTTTAAAAAACATTTTAACAATAATCCAAATGCCTATTTTATTGATGAAGGCGGATCTGGCAGTTTAGGTGCTAAAGGTTGCTCAGAATTAATTGAAGAGCTTCCGGAGGTATTTGACCACATTTTTTGTGCAGCAGGAACCGGCACAACAGCTGCTGGAATTCTTTCAGGTATAAGCAGCAAATCACTAAATTCTAAAATGCATGTTGTACCAGTTCTGAAAGGTGCCGATTTCTTAAAACAAGACATAGAAAATTTAGTAAAGGGATCATTTTTTGAATTTCATTCAGCATATCATTTCGGAGGTTACGCAAAAACAAACGATGAGCTTCTGAGATTTATTAAAGATTTTACAAACTCCACAGGTATTCTAATCGACCCAGTCTATACCGGCAAATTGCTCTTTGCAATCTATGATCTGATCTCAAAAGATTATTTCGCAAGAGGAACACGGATACTAATGGTACATACTGGCGGAACTACCGGAATTCTGGGCATGGCCGACAGATTTAAACTCTGATACACAAATTTCAGGCAGAACTATCCCTCATTAACATCAAATTTAGAAAAACAAATCAGCTGTAGTAAAAATCAGCTCTTGAAAAAATAGCTTTAAACGTTTTAAACCCATTTTTCAAAAAAAACTTGTCAAAACATCGAAATTTGCTCATTTGAGCACATTTTAGTAGTTTTGAGTATATCCTAACCAATATGTATAAGCTATCAGTTTCACCAGAAAAAGTTCAGGAAACACTCCGTAAACATATCCTTGCCGATGGCTATGATCTGACCTTCGACATGGAAAAAAGTAACGGTGTCTATATTTATGATTCTAAACATGATCGTACATTACTGGATTTTTTTACCTGTTTTGCATCAGTCCCGCTTGGCTACAATCACCCCAAAATGGTGAATGATGAGGGGTTCAAAAAAAACCTGATGCTGGCTGCATTAACCAATCCTTCAAACTCAGATATTTATACAACCCAGTATGCCCAGTTCGTTAAAACTTTCTCGAGAGTTGGTATTCCGGATTACCTGCCGCATGCTTTTTTCATTTCAGGTGGTGCACTGGCTATTGAAAATGGGCTTAAAGTTGCTATGGACTGGAAAGTTCAGAAAAATTTCCAGAAAGGTTATACCAAAGAGCGCGGACATAAAGTGCTACATTTCGAAAAGGCGTTTCATGGGAGGACTGGTTATACCATGAGTTTAACTAATACTATTCCTGATAAAACTAAATGGTTTGCACATTTTGACTGGCCAAGAGTAACGTTTCCAAGTATCAAATTCCCGTACTCAGATGAAGGATATGAAGACTTAAAGAAACGGGAAGCACTATCAATCGCTCAGATAAAGCAGGCATTCGCTGATAATAAAGATGATATTTGCGCAATTATCATCGAACCTATCCAGTCAGAGGGTGGCGACAATCATGTTCGGCAGGAGTTTCTTGAACAATTAAGACTGATTGCAGATGACAATGATTGCTTTTTAATTTATGATGAGGTTCAAACAGGTGTGGGACTTACCGGTAAATTTTGGGCACATGAACATTTTGGCCCAAATGCTCGTCCGGATATTGTAGCATTTGGCAAGAAAATGCAGGTTTGCGGGATTCTGGTTGGAAATAAAGTTGATAAAATAGAAACTAATGTCTTTAAAGTTCCCTCAAGGATCAATTCAACCTGGGGTGGTAATCTTGTTGACATGGTTAGATCAACCCGTATACTTGAAATTATTGAAGAGGATAAATTATTGAATAAAGCCGCTAATTCCGGAAATTACCTACAGGATCGCTTGCTTAAAATCTCGGAAAAACAAGATAAAATAACGAACGTTCGAGGGCGGGGATTATTAACAGCATTTGATTTTCAGAACAAGGGTATGCGTGACAAATTTATCGCAACTGGAATGACTAAAAATGTTATGTTTCTGGGTTGCGGTGAAAAATCAATCAGGTTCAGGCCTGCTTTGATAATTGAAGAGAAACATATTGATGCAGGACTTGAAATATTGGAGAGTATTGTGCCGGCCCTATAAAATAAAGATCTTAGAAATTGTATAAGACAATCTTACTAAAACTAAATCCAATTTCACCTCAAATCAAATAAATTATCTATTCCCAATAGCTTTCTGCTTATAAATCCTTCTGCATGTTCAGCACCAATGGCCTTACCTAGTTCGCGCGATCTCGCTTCTATTACTTTCAGAAAATATGGAGTAGATATGTAAGTTTCCTTTTCATCACTATCCGGATTAAAGAATTGCGTTTTAAAGGCACGGATACACTGCATTTTTTTATCCCAAAATTCAGTTACATCAACCAGAATATCTGGTTCAATATACCTGTCTTGTATGTAGTGTAACAATAAACGAGGTCTGAAAGCATTCTGTTCTAAACCATCAATCTCAGTTTTGATTTTTGGAAGTCCTGATAGGAATACAGCATCATTAACCAGATCAGCTGCTTTACCATGGTCAGGGTGACGGTCATGCAAAGCATTGCTGAATACAATTTCTGGAGTATATTTTCTGATCATCTGAATGATCTTAAGCTGATGTTCTTCATCATTCTGAAAAAAACCATCTCTCATTCCTAAATTCTCCCTGACATGCAAACCCAGAATACGGTTTGATTCTGCTGTTTCTATATCCCTTGTTTCGGCTGTACCTCTGGTACCCAATTCACCTCGAGTAAGATCTACAATACCAACCTTTTTACCTGCTGCAATATATCTTAATATGGTCCCAGAACAACCAAGCTCGGCGTCATCGGGATGAGCTGCAAATATCAGAAGGTCTAAATTCATAGTTTATCAGTAATCAGTAATTTGTTGATTCTCTTTTTAATTCTCGAAGAATTCGGCTTTGTAAAGGGGTAAAAAAAATCTACTACCTCACCCCTGGCGTTGAGAAGATACTTTTGGAAATTCCATCTTGGCGCAGCACCAATAGCTCCATTTAACTTCTTGTCCGAAAGAAATTTATAAAGGGGATGAGCGTATTGACCTCTCACGCGAATCTTTTCAAAAACCGGGAAGCCTACACCATAATTTTTTTCACAAAAATCGCCTAAAGCAAAGCCTTCAAGCGGCTCTTGACCCCCGAAATCATTAGAAGGAAAAGCTAAAATTTCGAAGTCCTCTCCCAGATAATCCTTACGAAGAAGTTCAAGCTCTTTAAGTTGTGGTGTAAACCCACATTCGGAAGCAATGTTTACGATCAGCAGAACTTTGCCTTCATAAATACCTAAACTCATATGCTCCCCATTCAGCTTTTGAACACTGAATTGGTAAACCGACTTATTGTTCATAGATAGCTGTATGAGTAATATCCTGCAGACTGTATAATGGCTTCGATGTCTCTATCTTCCTGAGGATCGTAAGTACTTTTTAGATTATTTCCAAAAATCCGTGCGATTGACTGATAAAAGAAGGCTGTAATTCCTCCCTTCATATCTTTTAACAAATCATAACTGCTATTGCCAGTTTCCCTATCAATTAATTTAATCAGTATTCCACCCTGTGTGATAGTTAGATTTTTAACCTCTCTGTTGAACATATTTTTAATTTCGCCTTCAAATGACTTGATCATTAATCTCTCTTCCTTTTTGGTCTTCACGTTAGCCAAATTCATTTGCAATTCCTGATATTTACGCCTTGCATACAACGCATAAGGTAAAACCTTTAATACATTGTATCTCAAACGGTTAAATTTAGCTTTTTCTTCAGGGGATTTAAAAAGACGGGTGTCAACAATAGCCACTTCAGGTATAACAATCCAGGGGATCAATTCGTCATTTACGTTAGTGACAGAAACACGGATAGTATCTTTTGGACCTTTTATAGTCGGATCATTTTTATACTGGGCATATGTCATATTTGACATCAAAACCACACAAAAAATTACCGATAGCTTTAAAAAATTCATAATTTTATACTCTGCAAATTTACAGCTATATTTTCTAATTATTAATACTTAAAGTTACGTAATGTAACCCGTCAAATTTACCTAAGGATGTAAAATATAGCTATCGCATGACATATGAAAGAAATTGCAATTGATCTGGAGGCTGAAAAGAAAGAAATACTAAAAAGGTACAGAGCATTGCTGCGTGCCTGCAGATCGACTATGCAAAAAGGTGACAAGAGAATGATTCGCCTTGCTTTCGATATGGCTCTCCAAAGCCATCAGAATATGCGCCGTAAATCCGGCGAGCCTTATATTTACCATCCAATTGCAGTTGCTCAAATAGCGGCAGAAGAAATTGGTCTTGGAACAACCTCTATAGTCTGTGCCCTTCTTCATGATGTTGTTGAAGATACCGACATTACACTGGATGATATTGAGCGTGAATTCGGCAAGAAAGTAACAAAAATCATAGATGGCTTAACTAAAATTTCAGGCGTTTTCGACTATAACAGCTCGCTGCAAGCAGAAAACTTTAGAAAAATGCTTCTAACCCTGGCCGACGATGTTAGGGTTATTTTGATAAAACTAGCTGATCGGCTGCATAATATGCGGACCATGGAATACATGCCAAGGGACAAGCAGTTAAAAATCTCTTCAGAAACAGTCTATCTCTACGCGCCTTTAGCACACCGTCTAGGGCTTTATACTTTAAAATCAGAACTTGAAGATCTATCCATGAAATACATGGAACCAGTAACTTATAAGTTCATCGCCCAACAGCTAAATGAGAAAAAAGCAGAAAGAGAAAATTTTATAAAGGACTTTATCGCTCCTATAAAAGATATATTAATTGAACAGGGATTAGATTCTGATGTGCATGGCAGACCTAAATCTATCCATTCGATTTGGTCCAAAATGCGGAAGAAAAATATTCCTTTTGATGAGGTTTACGATCTTTTTGCAATCAGAATTATTCTGAGTAGCAAACCGGAAAATGAAAAATCCGATTGCTGGAAAGCCTATTCCATCGTTACTGATTTATACCATCCGAATCCGGACAGATTAAGGGACTGGATTTCTTCACCACGCGCAAATGGCTATGAATCCCTTCATACTACCGTAATGGGGCCGAGAGGTCAATGGGTTGAAGTTCAGATCCGTACAACACGAATGAACGAAATTGCAGAAAAAGGCTTTGCTGCGCACTGGAAATATAAAGAAGAACCAAATACTGATAGCGGTCTTGATCAATGGATTCAAAAGGTAAGGGAACTATTGAGTAATCCGGAAGCAAATGCTTTTGATTTTCTGGATGATTTCAAGATGAATCTATTCTCTGATGAAATTTTTATTTTCACACCAAAAGGATCACTAATACAATTGCCTGTAAATGCCACAGCATTAGATTTTGCATTTGAGATCCATACAGATATTGGTGCAAGTTGTATTGGTGCAAAAGTGAACTACAAGCTGGTACCTCTCTCTTATAAATTACAAAATGGCGATCAGGTAGAAATAATAACATCTAGCAAACAGTCGCCAAAAGAAGACTGGCTAAATTTTGTAGTTACAGCAAAGGCAAAATCAAAAATCAAATCCTCGTTAAAAGAGGAAAAACGTAAAATTGCTGAAAATGGCAAGGAAATCCTTGAGCGGAAACTCAAATCACTCAAGGTCACCTATAATTCAGATAATCTTTATAAACTGGCCTACTTCTTTAAGCTCCCATCAACCCTCGATCTTTTTTTTAATGTTGCTCAGGGGAAAATCGATGTAAAACAATTGAAAGAATTCGTTGCATCCGAAAAAATCATTGAAAACAAGCCTGAAAAGCTAGAGTTTATTCCAAATGAACAATTAAATAAGAAAGTTAAAGGTGATGACAATGATACCTTACTCATCGGAGAAGATTTACAGAAACTGGATTATAAACTTTCAACCTGCTGCAACCCAATTCCCGGAGATGATGTTTTTGGGTTCATAACCGTAGGTGATGGAATAAAAATTCACCGTACTAACTGCCCTAATGCCGCTAAACTAATGGCAAACTATGGCTACAGAATTGTTAAAGCTAAATGGAATTCCCAAAAAGAACTGGCATTTTTAACCGGCCTACACATTACTGGAATTGACGATGTGGGCCTCATAAACAAAATTACAACAGTCATATCAAGTGATTTTAAAGTTAATATGCGTTCTATCACCGTAGATACCGAGGATGGTATTTTTGAAGGTTCAATCATGGTATACGTAAACAATACAAAGCACCTGGATAACCTAATTATTAAACTTAGGGAAGTGGTTGGAGTAAGCTCAGTAACCCGATTTGACTCACAGGATGAAGATGCAGTAAATGCTTCCTGAATTAAATATTAAATATTCTTATTTTTTGGATAAATTTGGGTGTTATTTAATCACATTATGTCCGGAAAAGATACAATTGCACTTGTTATAAAGATTTTTGAGGCTTATTTGGAGAACAAAAGCCTTAGAAAGACTCCTGAGCGCTACGCTATCCTAGAGGAAATCTACTCACGTAACGATCATTTTGATGTGGAATCTTTGTACATCCATATGAAAAATAAGAAATATCGGGTTAGTCGAGCTACTGTTTATAATACGCTTGAGCTTTTAGTTTCATGCGATCTCGTTACCAAACATCAATTTGGTAAAAACATGGCTCAATTTGAAAAATCCTACGGCTACAAACAACATGATCATATTATTTGCATTGATTGTGGGAAAGTAGTTGAATTTTGTGATCCCAGAATACAACAAATTCAGAGCATGATGGGTGATATACTTAAATTTGATATCAAACACCATTCACTTAATTTATATGGAAATTGTACACGCCTGAAGGAAGGAAGTTGCGATTCCTATGTTAATAAAAATTAAACTATACATTTTAATACTACCCCTATTTTAAATCATGACTGTTGACGTATTGCTAGGCCTCCAATGGGGCGACGAAGGAAAAGGAAAAATTGTTGATGTATTGAGTCCGGAATATGACTTGATTGCCCGTTTTCAGGGCGGTCCAAATGCCGGGCATACCCTGGAGTTTGATAAGCAGAAATATGTACTCAACACCATTCCTTCTGGAATATTCAATGATAATGCCATGAACCTCATTGGAAATGGTGTAGTAATCGATCCAATTATCCTGAAAAGAGAGCTTGATAACCTCAAAAAAAATGGGTTTGACCCGGTTGCAAGAAAAAAAATGGTTATTGCCCGTAAAGCTCATCTTATTCTTCCTACTCATCAGCTTTTGGACGCCGCATCAGAAAGTAAGATGGGAGAAGGTAAAATTGGTTCAACTTTAAAAGGAATTGGACCCACCTATATGGATAAAACCGGCAGAAATGGTTTACGTGTTGGTGATACTATGCTAACTGATTTTCGCGAACGATATATACGTTTGGTCAATAAGCACCGCTCAATTTTATCTCATTATGGTGAAATACCCGATTATTCAGAAAAAGAAGCAGCATTCTTTGAAGCAGTTGAATTATTAAAATCAATACCACAGGTTGATAGTGAACATTTTGTAAATCAGTACCTCAGAGATGGCAAAAAAGTTTTGGCAGAAGGTGCACAAGGCACAATGCTTGATATAGACTTTGGATCATATCCTTTTGTAACCTCATCGAATACTACCACAGCGGGTGCATGTACCGGACTAGGTGTTGCACCTAAAAATATTGGTCATGTTATAGGGATCTTTAAAGCCTACTGTACCCGTGTAGGAAGTGGACCATTTCCAACTGAATTAGATAATGAAACCGGTGAAGAACTTCGGAAAATCGGACATGAATTCGGTGCTACAACCGGACGGCCACGCCGTTGTGGATGGATTGATCTTCCCGCATTAAAATATGCAATTATGCTAAATGGAGTTTCCGAGATGGTGATGACAAAAGCTGATGTATTGAGTGGATTTGAAACAATTTATGCTTGTACACATTATAAATACAATGGCGAGGTGGTTGATTATATGCCATACGATATCAATGCTATCAAAGCTGAACCTATATTTGAAGCAATTCCAGGATGGAAGGAAGATTTGACAGCCATCAGGGAAATTGATGAAATTCCCGAAAAATTAAAAAATTATATAAGCTACCTCGAAAAGCACCTGGGAGTACCGATTAAATATCTATCTGTTGGACCAGATCGTGTACAAACGCTGACTCTTTGTTAATCCGGAAATCAGAACATCTTCGGGACATTTATTTGATTTAATTATCTATGTTAAAGGTTTTTTACACTGATGATACAGATACTTTTAAGTCAAAGGCTTTACTTTGGGCTGATTCATTCAACACAGCCTGTTTTTTTGATTCCAATAATTTTTCGGATCCCTACTCTGCATTTGGAGTATATATCGGAGCAGGTAAAGTAGCTGAACTAACCGATTCAGATAAAAGTTCATTTGTTGCGCTAGAGCACTTTTTGAATTCAAACCAAGGTTACATTCCAGGATATTTCTCATATGATCTGAAGAATGAAGTTGAAAATCTTAATTCAGAAAACCCTGATAACCTTGAATTTGCAAAAATTTATTTTTTTCTTCCTAAACACAGTATTTTAATAAGAAATAATGAAATAAGTATTTTCAGCGATGATGCAGATGAGGTTTGGCATTCAATAAATCAAACTGTTCTGAATCAATCGAAAGAACAGGTATCTGCACCCAAATTACGAGGAAGGTTCAATCGAAACGAGTACATTCAAACTGTCCGTGAAATTCAGAAACACATTCAAAGAGGAGATATTTATGAGATGAATTTCTGCCAGGAATTTTATTCTGAAGATGTTGAAATTAATCCACTGGAACTCTTTACTGAACTGAACAA
>JAURKO010000094.1 GCA_030831705.1 Daejeonella sp.
AATAATAATAAAACTAGGACTAAGAGCTTGATTGATTTTCTCATGAATAAATGATTGTTTTTAGTTTGGTTTGAAAATACTAAGATATTAAAAAACCAGAAACCAGTAAATTGTATATAATTGAATATTAATTTAATACAAAGACAAATATTGAGCTAATTTGTTTTTATCTTTTGAAGTTTCTTTTTTGTTGGAATGATTTAAAAATCATTTTGCTTATAAATTGTGAATGTTCAAATTAGCTTATAGTTTTAAAACTAAAAAAATTCTCAAGATGACTGTTCACACTTTTTATTCTAAAAATAAAATATCCCTACTGGTTTTTAGTTTTCTGATTATATCAGTCATTTCAAGAAGTAGTGCACAGAGCAGGTTTGCAGGCAAGGAGGAATTGTTATCTACCCCTAAAAAATATACAGTTTTCTTTAACTCCGAGTCTCCAAAAGTTGATGGTAAACTTGATGATGTAGTTTGGAAAAATGTGGAATGGACAGAAAATTTTAAGGACATTGAAGCTGAACGTATGCCAATCCCAACCTGGAACACCCGCGCTAAAATGACCTGGGATGATAAGGGTCTTTACATCGCGGCCGAATTGATTGATCCAAATGTATGGGCTTATTTAAAGAACTATGATGATATCGTTTTTTATGACAATGACTTTGAAGTATTTATTGATCCCGATAATGATACTCACCGCTATTACGAATTTGAGGTTAACGCTTTAAATACCATGTTTGATTTGTTTATGCCTAAGCCATACCGTAATGGTAGCGGAGCAATGATTTCATATAATGCACCCGGTATGAAATGGGCGGTAGATGTTCAGGGAACAATCAATAATCCATCAGATATTGATAAGGGTTGGACGGTTGAGATGTTTATTCCTTTTTGGGCTCTAACAATTGGAAATTCTTCCAAAGTTCCTGCTGATGGTGATTTCTGGAGAATCAATTTTTCAAGAGTGCAATGGAAAACTGAAATTAAGGATGGAAGATATGTAAAATTAAAAGGGGATGATGGCAAGAATTTACCTGAATACAACTGGGTTTGGTCTTCACAAGGGCTGATTAATATGCATTATCCTGAGCGCTGGGCTTATCTTCATTTTAGTAAAAAAGGCTCAGGAGACTCGAAAAATTCATTTAATATCCCTTACAGTGAGGAGCAAAAAAAGCATCTTTGGTATGTTTATTATCTTCAACAGGATTTTTATCAGAAAAATGGCTCCTATGCAACAGACCTGAGACAGCTGGGGATTAGCGAACTTGACTTACAGATTGGGGATAAGAAAAACAGATTATGGATGGAAGCCACTACACATCAGTTTATGGTTTTTATAAGTAGCGATGAACAGGAGGTTTTTAGTGTAAATAATGAAGGATTGGTTCAAATGAAGAAAAAGCTTCCCAAGTAATATTTTTCAGCGAACTCATATTAACTGTATCCATACAGTTTATAGATGATAACCCCCACAATTTCATGCATCAGGTTTTCCCATTTTACAATGTTTCTGGTATCGGGAATAATTAAATCAGTTATGTAAAACTTTTGAATGTTGTAAAGTCCGTCTGTGGGATGAATGTCAACATCCATACCCAATTTCTTGAAGCAACCCTCAGCCCTTCTCATATGCCAGGCGGAGGTGATAATGATTGCAGATTTAAGACCTGCGGCATGCATAAGTTTTTTTGATTCTACAGCATTTTCATAGGTGTTTCTGGAAACGGTGTCAATATAAACCACTGAATCAGGTATGCCGCAGTTGTTTACTATAAATGCTTTTGCAAGGACTGATTCACGTGTATCATCTATTAGCCTTCCACTTCCACCGCTAATAATTATGGTTTTAATCCTCCCTGTTCTGTATAATATCAAGCCTTCTGTGAGCCGGTCTGTTGCTTCTCCAAAATTCAGGCTTCCATTTTCCTCATCTCTGCTCATAAACCCACTGAGTATTACACCTGTATCATAAATTCTCTTTTTATCAATGGTGCTTTGTGGTTCCCAATTTTTAAGTAATTGATTAATTATCAATGGATTACTAAAAAATAAAAGCAGGCCTAGTGAAAAGACGAGCAATTTTTTTCTTAAAGCATGTTTTCTTACAACTAATGCCATAATCACAACAATGATGATTACGATGGTTGGTGAGATAAGGAAGGTAAGGAACTTGGATAAATAGAAAAACATGTCTTTGATTCAATTATATAATTAAATAGTGTCAACTTATCAGACAATTTAAGAAAAAATAAGGATAAGCATTATCCTCAATAGTTCAGATTGAATAGTGTTATTAAGGGTAAAGCATATTTATTTTGCATACTAAATGGAAACATTGATGTTTCAGGATCGAATCAAGTCTATTGAAATTAAGCAATTAATTGCTCCTCAATAAATTGCGATATGGGTAAACATCGGGTGTTATATCTGAAGATTACTTTATGCTCTGAGAATGAAATTCAGGATGTAAAGATGTTCCAATTTAAAAACGAAATCTTTATACAGTCCGGTGAGTAATGACGAAAACAACTTGGCTATGGTCCTATTCTATACTTACAGTCAGTCCTTCCTGCTGAAGTATTTTACGGTAAACTTCTACTTCAGTAAATGAACCTTCGAGGATGGTGCATTTCCCGTCATTATGAACAGTCCATGCAATTCTTTCAGCTTGCTTTTCACTGTAGTCAAGGTATTTCATCAGACAATGAATGACGTGTTCAAAAGTATTGGTATCATCATTCCATAAGATCAGACGATGGCTAACCTTTAACGCTGCCAAAACTTCTTCAAGCGTTAGTGTTTCTTCCTCTACCTGTGTTCCCATCTTACAAAAATACAGAATGGATATCGATTACGGTATGATTATTTTAAATGGAGAATGTTATTGAATCACTGCAGAGGCTTCTATTTCAATCAGCATATCCTGGTCAATAAGGCTGCTAACCTCAACCAGGGTAGTGACCGGTTTTATAGTACCAAAGAATTCAGCATGTGCTTTTGCAGCATCCTCCCATTTACTAATATCAGTTACATACATGCGGGTGCGAATTACATCAGATAATTCAGCGCCGGTATCCTGCAAGGCCTTTTCTATTTTAAGAATAATAAATTTCGTCTGCGAATACAGGTCATCTTTTCCAATCAGGGAATCTCCATCAAATGAGGTCGTTCCTGAAACTTCAATGATGTTTCCGATTCGTACTGCTCTACAATATCCCACTTTATCTTCCCAGGGAGTTCCCGATGAAATATTTATACGTTTTTGCATAATAAGACCAATTAAGACTAACTTCCTTTAGCTGACCGGGTCATCATTTCAAGCATATCCCACATTTCGGGGGTTACTGCTTCAAGTCCGTTGAATTGTCCTGCTCCTTGAAGCCATTCTCCTCCATCGATGGTAATTACCTCTCCATTAATGTATCCTGAAAAATCTGACATCAAGAATGCAGCTAGATTTGCCAGTTCTTGGTGATCTCCAACGCGTTTTAGTGGTACCCTGTTTTTAACATCAAATTTCTTTGCCATATCGCCGGGCAGTAGTCTATCCCAGGCACCTTTTGTAGGAAAAGGTCCTGGTGCAATTGCATTATTTCGAATGCCATATTTTCCCCATTCTGCAGCCAGTGAACGAGTCATGGCTAAAACTCCGCCTTTTGCACATGCAGAAGGAACTACATAGCCGGAGCCTGTAAATGCATAGGTTGTGACAATGTTTAATATTGTTCCTGCCTGCTTCTCTTTAATCCAGTGTTTTCCAATGGCCATTGTGCAATTTGCCGTTCCTTTTAAAACAATATCGATTATTGTAGAAAATGCATTTGGAGAAAGTCTCTCTGTTGGAGAAATAAAATTTCCGGCTGCATTATTCAGTAGACCATCTACTCTTCCGAAGTTTTCAATGGTTTTTTTTAAAACCTCATCAACCTCTTCTGGTTTACGTACATCACACTGGACTGCAAGTACTTTGGATTTTAGTTCTTTGCCGTTAGTAGAGGCTTCTTCCTGCATTTCTCTTGCAGTTTTTTCAAGTACATCCATTTTGCGACTTGTAATAACCACATTGGCGCCAAGTTTAAGAAAATAGGTGCTCATTGCCCTGCCTAAACCAGTTCCTCCACCTGTAACAATAATTGTTTTTCCAATTAGGGCATCATCACGTAACATTGGTTCATTATACATATCAGGAAGATTTTTGTTGCAGATTTTGAATGATTGTTTTTAAAATGGAACGAGTAGAAGGTGACCACCATTGCTCTAGCATATGCCCGAGCATTTCTGTTTGATCAGCACTTACCTTTTTGAGGAGTTCTTCACGAATATTCATTTTACTTAGTTGCCAGGTTTTACGTTCAAGCTTTATATAAGTCAGCATCTTACGTTCAGCGGCATGCAAAATACTTTCTGGACTCACTACCTCATCAATCAGTCCTACACTTAATGCCTCCTGAGTATGCATCAATTTTCCTTCTAGTAATGCACGATGGGCTTTGGCATTTCCAAGCCAGAATGCATATAGATGAAAAATGCTTTCGGGGACAATGATACCAACAGGTACTTCATTCAATCCTATGATGAATTTACCCTCCGCCATTATTCGATAGTCGCAAGATAAAGCAAGAACACAGCCTCCTGCCGGACTGTGTCCACTGATTGCAGCGATCATAGGTTTCTTAAATGAAACCATAGAGGTTACCAGACTTAGGAATTCAATCCAAAATTCTTTGATTTGATCTTCATCATAATCATAAAGTTCGATTAGATCCAGACCTGCTGAAAAAAACCCATCTTTTCCTGTAAGGATAAGTCCGGCAATGGTATCATCATTCTCAATATTTCGTATCATTTGATGCAATTCAGATACCATTTCTGAATTTATAGCATTTGAACGACCGCGATCCAGTGATAAGACAGCTATTTTATCTTTGATATTTACTTTTATTGTATTCATCTTTTTATTTGACGCTGTATCTGAAAATCTTTCTTCCGATAGATCCATTGATATTTATACCCTCGACAATTGCTTTATAATTTCCCGGCCCATCAGAATTAAAGAATTCAACACTTGCTCTACCAGTACTGTCACTGACTACGTTTGGATTCCAGTAAATAGTAGTCCGTAGATCGGGTATCTTTGCATTGGTTTTAGGGTCATCATAATCAGGAGCATAAAACACCCTGCCTTTAAATAAGCCCTGAGGCTTATGACTCATTATTCCTGGTGAGTATGATCTGTAATTATTATCAACCTCGCCACGTTTAGTTGTAATAATAATAACTCCGCCTGCACCCATTGAACCATATATTGCAGTGTTTCCTACACTTCTAAGTATTTCAATAGATGCCACATCCATGACATTTACAGATGATAAAAATTCAGGCCCTAAAAAGACGCCGTCCACTACCACCTGCATCGGTATAGACATATTTCTCATGAGGTAGGGTATACCATTTCTGATAATTAAGCCTGCCACTCTTCCTTGTAAGCACATGGCAATATCAAAGCAATTCATAAGCTGATCAGCCTTTATTACTGCATCAGCTCTTCCCTGACCATTCAAATTGGATGAGTATTTAACATCTGCCTTCCGTTCAACTATTTTTACTTCATCCAAAAGAATATTTCTTCCAATTACTCCATACCTTCTTAGTTCGTCAAATTGGTTCCGGCTATTCTTTAGGTAAGCAAGCATGGATCGATTAATATTTACCTGAAGCATGGCTGCATTTTTATTTTTAGTAACCAATTGTGGAGGAACTCTGTCGAGTAATATCTCTACATTTTTGCGATCCTTTTCATTTCTTGCCTGTATAACGAATTTCGTGCTATCATTAAAATACAGGTTATCAAATCTGAATTCGCCATTTGAGTTTGTCAATGTATCTAACATAAATACATCCCCGGACGTAGACATTAAGGTAACCTTGCCGCCAACAACCGGCCGACCGGTCAATGTGATTACCTTGCCGCTAATCTGAAGGTTGGTTTCAGGTTCATACAGCAAAGTAGGATATACATCGGATAAAATATTGTTCCACTCAAATCGCCGCCAGCCCTGAGTGAGTAGGAGTATGTCGAGCTGCCTTATCTTATCTTCATTAATCTCATCAAAATAATAATTGGGTTGTTCAATAAAACCTTTCAAATCTGAGCTTAGCAAAAGGTTTGACATAATTGTAGTTTCATCAGCCTCATTGAAGGGTACTTTTGATTCATCAAGAATTGCAACAGAAAAACTCCCTAACGTGGCTTTACCTTCTGGATCTTTTGCGTCCAATATCAATTTAACCTTTTCCCTTTTTTTGTACTCAGGTTTGTCGGTACTTAAATCAATCTTTAAAAAGTCGGAATGATTGATAAATACAAGCCTTTCTGCTACAGGTTCATTTTCCGGAGAAAACAGAGTGAGCTGAAGTAAGCCTGTCGGGAAACGTTTCTTAGGAATGCTTGCGCTGAAAGTTCGGGAAGACAGCTTGTTTTTAGAAACAAAATGAACTTGTCCGTTTGTTTGTGCAATTAAGGTAATTTCTTCATCCGGTTTCGTATTTTCAGTGGTTGAGATTTTGATATTGATCAAATCTTTATCTGTATTGCTGATCGATAAAACATACCCGCTAGATTTCACTTTTGGAAGTGGATAGGTCTTTTCTGAGCCATCTTCAAAAGTAATATGGGCGGTATAGGTGTCGTTAATTTCAGGAATTAATCTAAAATGACCCATTCCTGCATGTTCTGATTTAAATTCAGCCAATTTAATATTGTTCTGATTACTGATATATCCACTAACATTAATTCCAAGGCCATCAGCACTCATTGCTTTAAATCCTATTCTTGAACTAATACCATTGACCAAATCACCACTTTCAGGGAAGAATTGCACTGCAGATTCATTAGACGTTGACTTTACTGGAAAATTTTTAAAAACACTGTTCTTTTCATCCAGGCGGATATTGGTACTGATTCTTCCAGACTTTAAAACAAAGGGCTGATTATTTAAAAAACTGACTTGAAGGTTGCCCATTGTATCAGTAACACCCTTGCCTTTTAAAATGCTTCTTGAATCTAGGTCAACATAATAACTTACCTCCTTATTGGCAAAGGGCTGCCCAGACATGTCGCTATAATTTATTTTAGCGACTACCTTTTGCCCGCGTGCTTCTTTACTGTAGGAATAATCAACCTGAGTTAATACTGTATTAGAAATGGAATTACCAATCGTTATCGTTTTATCAAAGAAGTATTCCTCTCCAAAATTTCGCATCCAGTTGGTATAAGCCCTGATTCGATAATTACCCTCTCTAAGCGAATCTGTTAAGCTGAAGTCGCCCCAGGTTAATCCCAAATTCAAAGGAATTTTCAGGGACTTTTTAATTGAATCTTTGTCATTAATTAGTTCAACATAAAGCATCTTACTCAATGCAGATAACTCATTTTTTTCTGCGTCGACAACATAGGCTTTAAACCATATATTATCACCTATTGCATAATATGGTTTGTCAAAATGTAAATGAACTTTTTCCTGTGGATATTGAAGCTTATACTTTTCTACTTGTCTTAGAATTTTCTTCAATGGTACATCATCAATGATAAAACCCAGCATCAGTACTGAGATTAGCGTAGTGAGAATGATAATGAAATACTTTTTCATAAAGTTTGCTACAGAATAAAAAGTCTAATGCCAGTAAAATACATGCCGGTTTCAATCCTATTGATTGATGCGACTAAAAATTAAGCCTCAGTTTTTAAAATTGAGGCTTATATTCTGTATAATATACGATTTAATCTACTGATAATGTTTAGAAGGAATTCTTCCACATCATGCTTTCAACGGGTTTTGTAGTCTTATTGTTGTATTTCGCATTAAGTTTTGTATTATACATCGTTGCCACATCTCCATCAACTACAAAATAAATCAATTGTCCGATAGGCATGCCTGCATATATTTTTACAGGCTGCGTGCACGAAATCTCAAGGGTCCAGGTATTACAGAATCCTACATCACCTTTCCCGGCAGTTGCATGGATATCAATTCCTAACCTACCTGTACTTGATTTTCCTTCTAAAAATGGCACATGTTTGTGAGTCTCGGTATATTCAAGCGTAACACCCAGGTAAAGCGTATTGGGTTGAAGTACAAAACCGTCCTTAGGAATTTCAAAATGGTCAATCTCATTATGAAGTTTAGCATCCAGAACCCTGTTCCGGTATGTTGCCAGGTATTTTCCCAAATGAACATCATAAGAATTAGTGCCTAAGCACTCTTTTTGGAAGGGTTCAATAATTATATTTCCTCTTTCAATTTCTTCCAGAATTAGTTTATCAGAAAGTATCATAAATAAGCATAAGATTTGCTCTAAATTATGATTAATTTGAGATAATTTTGCACGAATTTTATATTTAAGAATGGCTCTTGCATATCACCGGGAAATTGACCGGAATACATCTTTTGCAATTTGGAAGATTGAAGAAAGTGCTGATGAATTACTCGCACAACTGCAGTTGAAGGAGCATGAATTGTCTTATCTTGATACTCTGATTAATGGCAAGCGGAATATGCATTGGCTTAGTACCCGTGTTTTGCTTCGCAGGATGATGGACACAGATAATTATATAGATTGCAAGGTAGATTCAAGCGGGAAGCCATATTTAAGTAATTTTCCACACCATATTTCGCTAAGCCATTCTTATGATTACGCGGCCGTAATGGTGAGTAAAAATAAGGCCGTAGGTATAGATATTGAATTAATAAAAGATAAAATTGAGCGGATTGCACACAAATTTCTAAGTAAAGTGGAGCTTGATTTTATTCAGGAAAATGATCGTATTGATCAGCTCTACGTTACATGGTGTGCCAAAGAGGCAATCTACAAGCTTCATGGAAAGAAGAACATCAGTTTTTTAGAGCATATAAAACTTGAGCCATTCAAATATCCGGGTGGCGGCTCTTTTGTAGCCTTGCTGAATTCTGGTTTCCGTCAAAGGAAGTTTCGAGTACATTATGAGAAGTTTGATGGGTATATGATTGGATTTGTGGCAGATGATTATGAAGAATAAGCAGGTTAAATATCAGGATTGGGGTTTACTTGATTATCAGCAGGCATGGGACAGGCAGGACCAAATTTTTGCAGATACAGTGATGGCCAAAACTCAGAATAGAAATAATAATACAACTTGGCCTGTTAAAAACCATCTGTTTTTTGTTGAGCATCCACATGTTTATACACTTGGTAAGAGCGGCAAATTCGAAAATTTACTTCTTGATGAATCTGGATTAGCCGATAAGAATGCTACTTATTATAAAATTAATAGGGGCGGTGACATTACTTATCACGGTCCGGGGCAGATTGTAGCCTATCCAATACTTGATCTGGATAATTTCTTTACGGATATACACCGTTATCTGCGTACTCTTGAAGAAGCAGTAATACTTACCCTGGCTGATTATGGAATAAAAAGTGGAAGATATGAAGGTTATACCGGAGTGTGGCTTGATGCGAATAATGAGCATGCAAGAAAGATATGCGCGTTGGGTGTTAGGTGTAGTCGTTGGGTAACCATGCACGGACTTGCATTTAATGTGAATACAGATCTATCTTATTTTAAGAATATTGTTCCTTGTGGAATCGATGATAAGGACGTTACGTCAATGGAGAGGGAATTAGGGTTTAAACCCGATATTGAACAGGTTAAGCAGAAATTGAAGAGGCATATTGGCGAGCTATTTGAGATGGAAATCTTTGATAATTGAGACCCGATAGCTATCGGGTGGAGAATTGAGAGTGGAGAGTTGAGATCCGACAGTTATCGGGTTGAAAATTCAGCCCAGAGTAATAAATTTTCCATTAATCAATAATTCCTGATAACAGACAACTGGTAACAGATAACTGGCAACAGATAGATTTTTAAAGCAAAAAAGCTCCGGATAAAATCCGGAGCTTTTTTGTTTTGGAATAAGAATGATATTACATCATTCCACCCATTCCACCACCGCCCATTGGAGGCATGTGTCCACCACCTTTTTCTTCTTCAGGATCATCAGCTAAAACAACCTCTGTAGTTAACAGCATGGCTGCAATTGAAGCTGCATTTTCCAATGCAATACGACCAACCTTAGTTGGATCAATAACACCAGCACCGATCAGGTTTTCATAAACATCAGTACGTGCATTGTATCCGAAATCAGCTTTACCTTCTTTCACTTTTTGAACTACGATAGAACCTTCAATACCTGCGTTTTGGCAGATCTGACGTAATGGTTCTTCGATGGCACGTCTGATGATTGCTATACCCGTATTCTCATCTTCATTATCTCCTTTAAGATCTTTCAAAGAATCAACAGCACGGATGAAAGCAACACCACCACCTGCAACAATACCTTCTTCAACCGCTGCACGCGTTGCATGCAAAGCATCATCAACTCTATCCTTTTTCTCTTTCATTTCAACTTCAGTAGCTGCACCAACATAAAGTACCGCCACACCACCTGAAAGTTTTGCTAAACGTTCCTGTAATTTTTCTTTGTCATAATCAGAAGTGGTTGTTTCAACCTGAGCTTTAATCTGGCTAACCCGTGCTTTGATGTCAGCAGATTTTCCAGCTCCATTAATTACGATTGTGTTATCTTTATCAATAACCACTTTTTCTGCCTGTCCAAGGTAAGTAAGGTCAGCATTCTCTAATTTATAACCTCTTTCTTCAGATATAACTGTACCACCGGTCAGGATAGCGATGTCCTCAAGCATTGCTTTACGACGATCACCAAAACCAGGAGCTTTAACAGCTGCTACTTTCAATGAACCACGAATTTTGTTAACTACAAGGGTAGCTAAAGCTTCACCGTCAAGGTCTTCAGCAATGATCAATAATGGTTTTCCTGTTTGAACTTGTTTTTCTAAAACTGGAAGCAGTTCTTTCATTGAAGAAATCTTCTTGTCGTAGATAAGGATATAAGGACTATCCAGTTCAACTTCCATTTTATCAGCATTGGTTACGAAATATGGCGATAAGTATCCACGATCAAATTGCATACCTTCAACTGTTTTCATTTCAGTTTCAGTACCTTTTGCTTCTTCAACAGTGATAACACCATCTTTTCCAACTTTCGCCATTGCGTCAGCAATCAAAGTACCAATCACTTCATCATTGTTTGCTGAGATTGAGGCAACCTGCTTAATTTTTTTATTGTCTTCACCTACAGACTGTGATTGCTTTTTCAAATTCGCAACAACAGCTGATACCGCTTTGTCAATACCACGTTTTAAATCCATAGGATTAGCACCGGCTGCAACGTTTTTAATTCCAGCAGTGACGATAGCTTGTGCTAAGACAGTAGCAGTAGTTGTTCCATCTCCAGCTTGATCGGCTGTTTTAGAAGCAACTTCTTTTACCATTTGTGCACCCATGTTTTCAAGTGCATCTTTTAATTCAATTTCTTTGGCAACTGTTACACCGTCTTTGGTGATTGCAGGTGATCCAAATTTTTTATCGATAATTACGTTCCGGCCTTTTGGTCCAAGAGTTACCTTTACCGCATTGGCAAGGATGTCCACGCCTCTTTTCAGAGCATCGCGTGCTTCAACATTGTATTTAACTTGTTTTGACATTGTTTAAAGATTTTAGATGTTGGGCTTAATTCCAATTGATTTTTGTATCAAGCTTTCGGTTTTTAATTAGATTTGGATTCGAGGTCTGGGATCTGAGATCTGACTTCAGACTACAGACTTCTGATGCCTTACTTCGTTATAATGTTGCAAAAATATCCGACTCACGCATGATCAGATATTCTTTACCTTCGTGAGAAATTTCTGTTCCGGCGTATTTACCGTACAATACAACATCACCTACTTTATAAGCCATAGGGATTAAACTGCCGGTTTGTTCTGCATATTTGCCAGGTCCAACAGCAACAACAGTGCCTTTTTGAGGTTTCTCTTTTGCGGTATCAGGAATATAAAGTCCGGATGCTGTTTTTTCTTCAGCCGGTGCAGCTTCTATAACTACCCGGTCTGCGCTAGGTTTAAGATTTAATGCCATACTGATATAATAAATTAAATTGATTGAATGTTTGTATTGCTTGCTTAACACGAATTATGCCAAATACCGAAAGGCTGCAATTCTTGTCAATTTTTCATTAATTGATAATTG
>JAURKO010000095.1 GCA_030831705.1 Daejeonella sp.
AACACCGACCAAAGGGGGTTCCAGCTTTCGCTGGAATGACAATGATTTTTTGCCGGAAATACTCCGGAGGAAAGGACTGAAATAAGCTATAAAACGCAGGTATTGGTTTCAAGAATCAAATAAAACGACTTCTGAGCATTATGAGAAGAATTAAAATGGCACCTTCTACCCTTCCTTATATCGAACTCAAATTAAATAAGTTCTGATGCATACCTTAGCTCCTAGATTGCAATATCCAACATCATAAATCAAAACCAGCGAAATAAAATCTCAAATCTGTAAAAATCCAGTAACAAATACAGCGCGTAATTTAGGCTATAAATTATAGAAATAATTAGGATAGTCATTTGGAAAAAATTCAATAAATAGCTATTATCATTCAAAAAACGGTTCTTTGATCTTTCAAAGGCAAGAAATAAACTTAACTCATGAATAGATGAAGAAGATTAGAAATATAATTTTCGATTATGGCAATGTCATTTTTACTATAGACTTCAATCGTGCACAGCAAAGTTTCACAGCACTTGGTGTAAAAAACGTAGAAAATTTTTTCTCACACAAAAGCCACAATTCACTATTTGATCAGTTTGAGCAAGGCCTAATTTCCTCTTCAGATTTCAGAGATGGAATCAGAAAAGTTACTGGAATTGAAAGTCTGAGTGATACAGAGATTGACAAAGCCTGGAACTCCCTGCTAATTGGAGTACCTGAACCCAATCATGATCTCCTTTTGAAGGTAAAAGAGAAGTACAGAACCTTCCTACTCAGTAATAATAATGAAATCCACTACAACTGGATTATTGACTACCTGAAAAGAGAGCATCAATTGGATTCTAATGCATTATTTTTTGAAAAAGATTATTACTCCCATCTCATGAGCATGAGAAAACCAAATCCTGAGATTTTTGAATTTGTCATGCGTGAAAACAATCTCCTACCCTATGAAACACTTTTTATAGATGACAGTCCGCAGCATTTAAAAACAGCTGATGCCCTCGGACTTAAAACACACCTTTTGACTCAGAATGAAACACTTGAAAGTTATTTGTACAGTTCAGGAATATTAAGCAAACAAATGTTTTGAACTAGGAACCAAGAGCATCTTTGAACAAGGAACCAAGAGCCAAGAATCAAGACAGGTTGGAGATGATTTAAGATCAGCATTTTTTGTCTTGATTCACATTATCAACTGTCAATTGTCAACTGTCAATTAATCAAGTTTCCTACGCTTCATCTCCCCAGAAATCAATCGAAGTTCTCTGCCCATCTGCCCTGCTACAGACGTATTTTCCTCTGCCCTTCTGAAGAGATAAGGCATAACCGATTTTACAGGACCATAAGGAACATATTTAGCAACATTATATTCCGCTTCAGCCAAATTGAAACTTAAATTATCACTCATTCCAAGTAATTGAGAGAAATAAACATGCTCATGCTTAGAAGATATGCCCAGTTCATCTAGCAATTGAGTTAATGATTTGCAACTAAATTCATTATGAGTTCCCGCAATTATAGAAACAGATTCAATCTTGCTGATGCATAGCCTTAATGCATTGTTATAATCTCTGTCTGTTGATTCTTTGTCAATATGTATGGGCGAAACATAAGCCATTTCAAGAGCGCGATCACGTTCTTTTTCCATATAAGCCCCTCTCACCAGTTTGGCTCCAAGAATAAAATTGTCCAAAATGGCTGATTTAATATCTGCCTCTAAGGATGTCAATTTATCAGTTCTGTATAGCTGATAAGTATTAAAAACTATTGCCTGCTCTTGGTTATACCTTCGCATCATTTCAAGAGCCAGCGAATCAATCGAATTCTGAATCCAGCTTTCTTCTGCATCAATCATCACCCTGACATTCAGTTCATGCGCGAGTCCGCAAATCTGATCAACTCTACTGCTCAAACGTAGATATTCATATTTATCAATTGCTTCAAGCGACTTCAGTTCATTTATTTTATGAAGCAAAGCAAATCTGCCTAATCCTGTAACTTTAAACACTGTGAACGGAATACGATTATCACCTTTTGCATGGCGAATAGTTTTCATAATTTCCTCACAGGTCTGATCAAATACCTCCTCGTCATCTTCACCTTCAACCGAATAATCAAGAATAGAACCCACCCCAGCTGCAGAAAGCTGTACAATGGTTTGTTCACACTCTTCAATACTTTCGCCACCACAAAATTGACGAAAGATTGTAGATTTAATAAGTGATTTTACTGGTAAACCCAACTTGAGGGCTATATTGGCTATTGGCGGACCAATTCTGGTTAGAAAATTTATACTGATAAATTTAAATAACCAAAATGCACGATTGAGATCTGCATTCGATTTTCCACGAAAAGCAATCTCAGTATTATCAAATGATAAATTATGGCTTTTTGCCGGGCGGCTTTTCAAAACAATTGGTTTATTGTACAAAGGTAGAAATATTGAGATATTAACATACAAAAGCTAAAATTTGTAAGTTTGCTGTATGCTCGAATTTAAATTAGAAGGAGAATTCATTCCCTTAATCCAATTACTTAAGGCTACAAATATTGTCCAAAGCGGTGGAGAAGCCCAAATTGTTGTGGAAGCAGGTTTAGTGAAATATAATGGAGCGGTAGATTTACGTAAACGCCTCAAGGTAAGACGTAGCGATATCGTTGAGTTCAAAGGACAAAAAATAAAAGTTGTATGAAACCGATTGAGAGTATAAATTATTCTGTGTTTTTCGAAAACAGTCTTCAGGAATTATCTGCTTTTTTAACTCAAAAAAAATACAGCAAAGTTTTTGTTTTGGTCGATAGCAATACTGAAATTCAATGTTTGCCAACACTACAAAAGGCTTTGGGATCCATTGAATTTGATCTGATTGAAGTGACTCCGGGCGAAGAAAATAAAAACATTGATTTCTGTATTGGGATCTGGAGAATGCTGCTCGATTTTGGTGCCGACAGAAATAGCATCATCATCAACCTCGGTGGAGGCGTGATTACTGACATGGGTGGATTTGCCGCTTCCACTTTCAAACGGGGAATAGATTTTGTTCAAGTACCAACTACTCTTTTATCCCAGGTTGATGCATCGGTTGGTGGCAAAACCGGTATCGATATGGAAAATGTCAAAAACATTATCGGCACATTCACACAGCCAAAGGCGGTTTATATCCACACCCCATTTCTTAAAACTTTAAGTGATAGAGAACTTCGTTCAGGATATGCAGAAGTTATTAAGCACGGTCTAATTTACGATGTCTCATTATTCAAAAAATTGAAAGGGATCGTTCCAAAAGATTTGAACGATGAAATCATTTACCGTTCTATTGAAATTAAAAATGAAGTAGTTATAAACGATCCTTTTGAAAAAGGCTTGAGAAAAATCCTGAATTACGGACATACAATTGGCCATGCGGTAGAAAGTTATTCCCTAAAACATGACAAGGTTCCATTGCTGCACGGAGAAGCGATTGCAATTGGATTCATTTGTGAAGCTTACCTATCACAAAAAAGAAACGGACTTAAAGAGGAAGAACTTTCTGTAATCGTGGATACAATCAGGACTACTTACCCTGCTTACAAATTGAATAAATCCAACTATCCCGATTTAATTGACATCATGAAGAATGATAAAAAGAACAATGCCGGTCAAATTAGCTTTTCCTTATTAAGCCAAATTGGCAAATGCTCTTACGATATCTATTGCACGGAAGAAGAAATAGTTGAGAGTCTGGATTATTACACGACTTGTATTTAGATTTTAATCAACAAAATTAGCCGTTTATTAAGGGTTAAGCGAAACTCTTACCTGCCGCTCATTTAAATTTATAGTTCCGTTAAGTGTTGAATTAACCTGAGTTGGATAAAAGAATGTTTAATCCATGCCTTTTTTATTGATTAGATGAGACTTTAGAGCCATAATTATTTGCTTTTGAAAAGCAAAACCTGTGTACTATAGCTTAGTGCAGCCCTTTCCTCTGTGGTATTTCCGGCAGGAAATAGCGTTCTGATTCAATTGATGAATAGCCGGAAGATACCTCCTTCGGCAAGGTTTATTTCACCCGGTGCTGTATTTCATCGGGATGGGCAGTCCTGCAAAAAAGACCACCTGCCATTTGAAATAAACCTGGGTGGCAGCTGTAGCTTTTTGCAGTAATGAATTTTTCATGATATCATTTAAAAATGTTGCAAAAACTACGGCAGAACACAGGAAGAAAGGACCGAAGAAGCACAGGCCCTGCTTTCTAAAGCAATAGACAATTATATATTTTAAATAGTACCCAGTAAGACTTTTTATCCAATTAAGTTTATTACCGATTTAATAAAATTACTCGCCGAAAATTATAAAAAATGCAAAAAAATGGCTTATTCGTAAAATAATTTATTTTTACTATTGACAGAAATAAATTTTATACTACATTTGGAAATCAAAAGAATGAAAAAGTTAACCACATATTACTTCGCTTATTTTTACTACCAAGGTAGGAGCGGGGAAAATATGCAATAAATCTTTATATAGAAATTAGCAAAAAGTCCCTGCCCACAAGCAGGGACTTTTTTTATTTTAAATTAAATGCAAAAAAAACGAGTAGCTATTCAGGGAATCCGGGCTTCATTTCATGAAGAGGCGGCATTTAAATTCTTCGGGACTGATATTGAGACCGTTGAATGTGAATCATTCAAAAAAACCTGTGAGGTTCTTAAAAATAAACAGGCCGACTATGTGGTCATGGCCATTGAAAATTCAATTGCCGGTAGCCTTCTTCCTAATTACACCTTGTTGCGGGAATATAATTTCTCCATTGTAGGTGAGGTTTATCTTGCAATACAACTTCACTTGCTGGCACTTCCCGGGGTAAAATTCGAAGATGTCAAATTTGTACAATCGCATCCCATAGCAATTCGTCAGTGCAGTGACTTTTTCGAGGAATTTCCTCATTTAAATGTAGTTGAAAGCAGTGATACAGCTGCATGTGCTAAAAAAATCAGAGAAGAAAACCTCACAGATACAGTAGCTATTGCAAATTTACTTGCTGCTAAACTTTATGACCTGGAAGTTATGGAGAGAAGAATTGAATCGAACAAGAAAAACTTTACCAGGTTTTTGATTCTAGCAAATAAAGCTCTTGAAAATATTGAAGTAAATAAAGCTTCCTTAAGCTTCCAGGTTGGAAACTCAGTTGGATCTCTTGCAGATGTACTTAATATCTTTGCAAATCATAAAATTAATCTGAGCAAGATCCAATCTATGCCAGTCCTTGGAAAACGAAATGAATACAACTTCTATGTCGACATTGAATGGAAAAACCAGGCAGATTATGATTCTGCTATCCGGCAGGTTCTGAAACATACCATTAACTTCAATATTATGGGTGAGTATTTAAAAAATGATAAAGTTTAAAAAAAGATTAAAAACGATATAATAATAAATCCTGGAATCACTTTCCGGTCCAAAAATTAAAAACGATGAAATTAAATTTAAATTTACAGCCCTTAAACACCTGGGTAAAAACAAAAAATGAGCCTCTACTAATTGCAGGCCCATGCAGTGCCGAAACCGAAGATCAGTTAATTGCTACTGCGCATTTACTAGCAAAAACAGGAAAAGTCTCTGTTCTAAGAGCTGGAATCTGGAAACCGCGTACACGTCCCGGAGAATTTGAAGGTATAGGAAGTATCGGCTTAACCTGGTTGAAAAGGGCTAAAGAAGAAACCGGACTTCCAACTGCAGTAGAAGTTGCTAATGCGAAACACGTTGAAGAAGCCTTGGCTGCTGGTGTTGATATCCTATGGGTAGGTGCCCGATCTACAGTAAATCCATTTACCGTACAGGAAATTGCGGATGCACTGAAAGGTGTTGATATCCCTGTGATGGTAAAAAACCCTGTCAATCCTGATCTTCAGTTATGGGTGGGTGCATTAGAGCGGATCAATAATGCAGGTATTACCAAACTTGCTGCTATCCACAGAGGATTCTCTTCATTTGAAAAAACGGCATTCAGAAATGAACCCATGTGGGAATTAGCCATTCAGCTAAAAACATTATGCCCAGAACTTCCAATTATTAACGACCCTAGTCATATTTGCGGAAATCGTGAATTAATTCAATACGTTGCTCAAAAAGCCCTTGATTTAGACATGCAGGGATTGATGATTGAATCTCACCTTGATCCTTCTGTGGCATGGACTGATGCAAAACAACAGCTAACTCCTGCAGCATTGTCAGATTTAATTGAATTGCTTACCCTACGTAAGCCAGAAAGCAAAGACAAAGAGTTTACAGATAAACTGGCGGATCTTCGAACTAGTATTGACAAGATTGATGATCAGATCATTCAGAAGATAGCCGAAAGAATGCAGGTAGTTCAAAAAATCGGAGAATTCAAACGCGATAATGGAGTAACCATCCTACAAGTAAACAGATGGGATCAGATTATGAATAAGCGCAGTGCATTTGCAAAAGCTTTAAAACTGGATCTCAATTTTACAGGTAAACTTCTAGAATTGATCCATAGCGAATCAATCCGTAAGCAGACTGAAATAATGAATGATAAAGCGAACGTGGAATAATAATGAGTTCAGCAAGCATAAAAATATCAGTAGCTTCTAAAAAACTGAATTGTACCATACCACTTACAGGCTCAAAAAGCGAATGTAACCGCGCTTTGATCATGCAGGCTTTGAGTGATGGCGCAGTCCGGGTAGATAATATTTCTGATGCAGCTGATACAGTTACTTTAAACAGTATCCTTAGCGGCAAAAGTCCAGAATTAGTGGATATTGGTCCGGCCGGAACTGCCATGCGATTTTTAACGGCCTTTTATTCGGTGAAAGATTCTGAACACACGCTGACTGGATCTGCACGAATGAAACAACGACCAATTGGGATTCTGGTTGACGCATTAAGAACCTTGGGAGCTGATATTCAATATCTTGAAAAAGAAGGATTTCCACCTTTAAAAATTAAAGGACCTTTAAGTCAGAAAACTAAAGAAGTAAGAATAAAAGGCAATATCAGCAGTCAGTATATTTCTGCCTTATTGCTTATTGCACCAAAACTTGAACAAGGCTTGAATCTTGTGATTGAGGGAGAACTAACTTCAAAGCCATATGTTGAGATGACTTTAGCCATGATGGAACAGGCAGGTATCAAACATAACTGGAAAGGTAATGTGATCACTATTGAAAACCAGTCGTTCAATAAAGTTGTAATAAATGTGGAGCCCGACTGGAGTGCGGCTTCTTATTGGTATGCAATTGCGGCATTGTCTGAGGATGCCCAACTTTTCCTCCCGGGATTGAACGGATATAGTCTGCAAGGAGATAGTATCATCACTGAGATTATGGCAAATTTTGGTATAAGCTCACAATTTAAAGATGGTGGCGTCTACATATTTAAAGAAGCTAAAAAAATAGAGCGAAAGATTTTTGATTTTAAGGAATGTCCGGACCTGGCACAGACAGTAATTGTTTGCTGTGCAGCACTGGGGCATGAGGCTACATTCACCGGACTAGAGACTTTGAAAATTAAGGAAACCGACCGGGTAAATGCACTTCAGACTGAGTTATTAAAGATAGGAGTGAAATTAATTGAAAAGAAACAGACGTACAAGCTAGACTGTTCAGGACTTGATCTGAATAAAAAAGTCAAGATTGCAACCTACGATGACCATAGAATGGCAATGGCTTTTGCTCCACTTGCCTTGGTCATGCCAGAACTTGAAATTGAAGATCATTTGGTGGTCGAAAAATCCTATCCGGATTTTTGGAAACACTTGGGAATAGCAGGATTTAATATTAGTTGACAATTGACAGTTGACAGTTGACAATTGACAGTTGACAGTTGACAATTGATAAATAAGAAATCAGAATTAGAGAACAAATTTTCATCTTTAAAGATAATTCCCATTACTTGATACTTAATAATCAATACTTATAACTTACAACTTATTACTTACAACTTATAACCTACAACTTAAAACTTACAACTCAAATATGGCAGGTAATTCATTTGGTCAACTGTTCCGTATCACAACTTTCGGAGAATCACATGGTGAAGCTATTGGTGTGATCATAGATGGCTGTCCTTCTAATCTGGTGTTGGACATGGATTTCATTCAGTCTGAGCTCGATAAACGTAAACCGGGACAATCTAAGATTACAACCCAGCGTAAAGAAAGCGATACAGTGCAAATCTTGTCGGGAGTATTTGAAGGTAAAACTACCGGCACTCCTATTGCAATGATTATTCCAAATGAAGATCAGCGCTCAAAAGATTATTCACATATCAAAGATGCCTATCGCCCATCGCATGCAGATTACACTTACGATGCCAAATATAGCCATCGTGATCATCGTGGTGGAGGCAGATCATCTGCAAGGGAAACTGCGGCAAGAGTTGCAGCTGGAGCAATTGCTAAACTATTACTTCAGGAATCCGGAATAGAAATATTTGCGCATGTTTCTGCAGCAGGCACCATTGAGGCTCCCCTTCTTTCAGTAAATTCAATACCCGAATTACTTGAGATCAGGGAGAATAATATTGTCCGTTGTGCAGATCCGGCTACTGCAAATCAAATGATTGAGCTCATTGATGGGATCAGAAAAGAAGGTGATACGATAGGGGGTAAAATCTCCTGTCTGATCAGAAACTGCCCTGTTGGCTTAGGTGAACCTGTTTTTGATAAACTTCATGCAGATTTAGGGAAAGCGATGCTTAGCATAAATGCCGTGCATGGTTTTGATTATGGCTCTGGATTTTCAGGTTCTGAAATGAGGGGTTCTGAGCATAATGATCTATTTGTTTCTCCAGAAAATGGCCAGGAAATTGGCAAATTCCGTACTCTTACCAACTATTCAGGGGGTATTCAGGGTGGAATATCCAACGGAATGGATATAACTTTCAGGGTAGCATTTAAACCTGTTGCAACTATTATGCAAAACCAGGCGAGCCTTGATTCTTCGGGTAATGCAGCAAATGTTCAGGGAAAAGGCAGACATGATCCATGTGTAGTGCCGCGTGCAGTTGCAATTGTTGAGGCAATGGCAGCATTAGTTCTCGCTGATCATTTATTGAGAAATAAGGTGGTCAGGCTTTAAGGCTTCCATCATTGACGGGGTTGTTCTGTACGTCATTTCGAAGGCGGAACGAAGAGAAATCTGTTCTTCTCTGGCATAGACATACTCAACAGATTTCTACACAACACTAATTACAAGTTTAATAAGATAATACTACCGTTGTGTTCAAAATGACGGGATGCTGCTTGGATAAATTAAAATAACTTCGGAAACTTCTTCGGAAAACTGTCATTCATCATCGCATAAACACTTTCAACCACATCATCCACAGAAGGTTTAGTGAAATAATCTCCGTCAGATCCATAAGGAGTACGGTGAGGTTTTGCAGTAAGTGTATGCGGCTGACCATCCAAAAACTGGTACCCATTTTGATGTTCAAGAACTTGCTGTAGAATAAAAGCTGATGAACCTCCCGGGACATCTTCACCAACTACAAGTAATTTATTGGTCTTTTTCAAAGATTTTACACAGAGGTTATCCAGATCAAATGGCAAAAATGTCTGCGGATCTATAATTTCAATATCAATTCCTAAAACTTCCAGTTGCTCAGCAGCCTCTTCAACAATCCTTAATGTTGAGCCATATGAAATCACCGTGACATCCATCCCCTCGCGAAGGATTTCGGCCTGTCCAAGTTTCACTCTGAACTCACCAACATTTTCAGGCATTTTTTCTTTTAGGCGATAACCGTTAAGGCATTCTATAATCAAGGCTGGCTCATCCCCAAGTAGAAGGGTATTATACAAACCTGCAGCCTGAGTCATATTTCTGGGAACACAAACGTGTACCCCTCTTAAAGAATTAATGATTACACCCATTGGAGAACCTGAATGCCATATTCCCTCTAATCGATGTCCTCGCGTTCTAACAATAAGAGGAGCTTTTTGCCTTCCCTTAGTACGATAACTTAATGTTGCCAGATCATCACTCAAAATATTCAGTGCGAAGAGTAAATAGTCGAGATATTGTATCTCAGCAATAGGTCTTAAACCCCTCATTGCCAAACCTATTCCCTGCCCTACAATGGTCATCTCCCGAATACCGGTATCTGTGATTCTCTTTTTTCCAAATTTGGCTTGCAAACCGGCGAATCCTTGATTTACATCCCCAATTGCGCCAACATCCTCCCCAAAAGCAAGAATACGGGGATCACGCGTGAAATTTGCATCAAAACATGCGTTTAAAATTTCCCTTCCATCCACCATTTTTGAAGAATCTGAATATTCAGGTTCAACTGAACTTAAGTTTAAGGGTGAATCAGATGATCCAGTAAATAATTTAGAATTATAGCGGTCGAAAATTTGGTCATGTTGCTGACTATACCAGTCCAGTATTAACTGTTTAGACTCTGAATGGTCATTACGCAAGAGTCTAATAGCATTTCTAACCATGGCTATCACATCCTTGCGGGATGGATCTATACTCACTTTGAGCTGATTTGCTAACTGAATAAGTTCAGGCTTTTGAGTATTTTCAACCAGTTTGATGGCAGTATCCAGCTCTGATGTTATCCCTGCATTGAAATCTGCCCAGGCCTTTTTCTGACAATTACGGATATAAATTTTAGCATTGGCCTCAATTTCATTCAACTCATCTTCAGTAGAAATAGCTGATTCGATCATCCACTTCCGCATCTGTAACATACAATCGAATTCGTTCTCCCAAGCTATTCTTTGTTTATTTTTATATCGTTCATGAGAACCTGATGTGGAGTGCCCCTGTGGCTGAGTCATTTCAGTAACATGAATCATTACCGGAATATGCTGCTCACGACAAACTTTTATTGCTCTTTCATAGGTCTCACATAAACCAGGGTAATCCCAGCCTCTAACTTTAAAAATCTCATATCCTTCACCCTTATCGTCACGCTGAAATCCTTTGAGGATTTCAGAAATATCTTGTTTAGTAGTCTGATATTCTGCAGGAACCGAAATTCCATATGCATCATCCCATATTGATATTGCCATTGGCACCTGAAGTACACCAGCTGCATTTATCGCTTCAAAGAAAATACCTTCAGAAGTTGAAGCATTTCCAATAGTTCCAAAAGCTACTTCATTTCCATTTACTGAGAAATTCTTGAGATAAGAGAGATCCTGATTGTTTTTATATAATTTGGAAGCTAGGGCTAAACCAACGAGACGCCCCATTTGTCCGCCGGTAGGAGAAATATCTGCAGATGAATTCTTGGTAGTAGTCGAATCCATCCAGCTGCCATCTTCATTTAATAGTCGGCTGGCGAAATGGCAATTCATCTGTCTGCCTCCCGAACCAGGGTCAGCATCAGAATCTGTATTAGCATATAATTGTGCAAAGAATTCAGGCATTGTTAACATACCTGCAGCCAGCATAAAGGTCTGATCCCGGTAATAACCCGAACGCCAGTCGCCAGCTAAAAACACCTTAGCCATAGCTAATTGAGCTACTTCTTTGCCATCTCCAAAGATTCCGAACTTAGCTTTGCCCGTCAAAACTTCCTTACGACCCAAAAGACTTGCTTGCCTACTTTCAAAAGCGATTTTATAATCGTTGATGATTATGCTTCTGAACGATTCAAAGCTAAGCTCCACTTGTTCCTGTAAGTCATTTACGTTTAACGGAGTTTCTATCATAGAATTTCTTAATGGTCAAAAATAAGAAAAGAGTGCTGGAATTGATAGCACTGATGCAAAATAAAAATTCGTTTTTTACGGAATTAGCCAAATTTTAACATCCGTATGATTAATGTTACAGCTTATCGATGAATGAAATGATTTTAAAAAAAATACTTTATGATCTTTTCAAACACCTAACTGAATGCTACTTGAAAAAAATGCACAAATTACTTGAACTTGCAGCTGCGAAATGAATCATTGCCTATATAATTTACGAAGCTTTACCATAGGTCTGACATATAAAAGCAGCATGGGTTAAATCAATTGCAAGCAAGCGAATTAAATGATTTATTATGTATCAGCGTTTAATTCAGAAGTTCAATTTGAGAATTTGTTATAAATTAAAAAATTAAAAAGCCTCTTCCTTTCAAAGATGATTTTTAGTTTTGTGTCATGCCACAAATTTCAAGTAAAGGCCGGCAAATGCCCGCCTCCCCAATTCGTAAATTGACTCCTTTTGCAGATCAGGCAAAACGTGAAGGGAAAAAGGTTTATCATTTAAATATTGGACAGCCTGATATAGAAACTCCAGAGGGAATGCTCAATGCCATAAAAAATATAGATTTTAAGGTCTGGGCCTATACCCCTTCAGAAGGAACATTGGTTTATCGTACCAAGCTGACTGAGTATTATAATAAACTTGGGTATAACATTGATCCGTCTCAGATTCTGGTGACTGTAGGTGGATCTGAAGCCATAACAATCGCAATGCAGGCTTGCGTAAATGAAGGGGATGAGATTATTATACCTGAACCATTTTATGCCAACTATAATGGATTTGCCTGTATGAGCAATGTAGTTGTTAAGCCTATTTTGTCTTACATAGAAAATGGATTTGCCCTGCCTCCAATCAATGAATTTGAGAAACTAATTAGTCCTAAGACAAAGGCTATTATCATTTGTAATCCGAATAATCCAACCGGGTACCTGTATTCAAAACAAGAATTAGAAGCTCTCAGAGAATTATGTCTAAAATATGATCTATTTCTTTTCTCTGATGAAGCCTATCGAGAGTTCTGCTATGATGGCAAAGAATTTATTTCTCCAATGCACCTCGAAGGACTTGACCAGCATGTAATTATAATGGATACTGTTTCCAAACGATACAGTGCCTGTGGTGCCCGTCTGGGATGTTTGATTACAAAAAATAAGGACGTAATTGCTGCAGGATTAAAATTCGCGCAGGCACGATTGAGTCCGGGTATGGTTGAACAGATTGCAGCAACAGCAGCGGTTGACACACCTGATAGTTATTTCGAACAGGTAAACAAGGAATATACCATCCGCAGAAATACGCTTGTAGACCGGCTTAACAAGATAGAAGGAGTATTTTGCCCGAATCCTGGTGGTGCGTTTTATGTTGTTGCAAAATTCCCGATCGATAATGCTGATAAATTTTGCCAGTGGATACTGGAAGAGTTTGAGTATAAAAATGCAACAGTAATGATGGCACCGGCAACCGGATTTTACAGTACATCAGGGGCAGGAAATAACGAAGTACGTTTGGCATACGTTTTGAATAAGGAAGATTTAGAAGCCGCGATGACCTGCCTGGAGCAGGCATTAAATGTGTATCCAGGGCGGGTTTAATGAGTTTTTCGGGGATGCTATTTTAACGTGCATTCGATATATAAATATCTAACCACATAGATTGACTAATATTATGCTTTAAAGGAAACATAGATTGTAAATCACATAGATTGAAGCAAAGCTTCAAGGCCATCTATGTCTAAAATAAAG
>JAURKO010000096.1 GCA_030831705.1 Daejeonella sp.
AACACCGACCAAAGGGGGATTTCTTGTCGGAAATACTCCGGAGGAAAGGACTGAACTAAGCTATAAAACGCAGGTATTGGTTTCAAAAATCAATTAATACTAACCTAGAGCATCATGAGATCAATTTTAATGGCATTTTTAATCTACTATAAACTAGTATAAATTTTCAAAACTTGTCTGGTTTAAAGTGTTCAGTAAATCCGATAATCAATTTTTAACTCTTAATTGAAAACAGATTGTCTGTTTTTTACATTAATACTCTTTTCCACCAGATGGCAATAGAAATAATTTGGATATTCAGATTTTATTCTAATTTTTGAATAGGTTACCTTATTGTAATTTTATTGAAATCAGGGTGTATTTTTTGAATTAATACGTACTCTTGTTACAATATGTCATTATTCTTTTTAATTGTCAGAATAGTGTTTGGCAAATAAAAAATAAATGACTTTGAACCATCTAATTTCCAAGAAGATTTAATTACATCTGATTATACAAGTTAAAACAAACAATGAAAACTAATTTTAAAGGCCGTTTAGTCATATTTTTACTTCCATTTATTTTCCTGGCTGGAGAGAGTATAGCTCAGCGCTATCCTGGTCCGTTAAGTCCGGAAGAGTCAATGAAGAAACTCAATGTTGCACCAGGCTTCAAAGTTTCATTGTTTGCATCCGAACCTCATGTTTTTGATCCTGTATCGCTTGAATTTGATGAGGAGGGAAATGCCTATGTGATTGAAATGCCGGATTATCCTTACGAAGTAGAGCCTGGAAAAGGTCATGGCCGTATTCGTATCCTGAAAGATACAGATAGCGATGGTAAAATAGATCAGTCGATCATATTTGCCGAAAATGTAACTGAAGCTACCAGTATGTTACCATGGAAGGGCGGACTTATTGTCACAGCCGCTCCAAATATTATCTACCTTAAAGATACCAATGGTGATGGAAAATCAGATATCAGGGAGGTTCTGTTTTCGGGTTTTTTTCAAAATAATTCTGAGGCTCAGGTTACCAGTCTGAAATTGGGTATCGATAATTGGATTTACGCAAATAATCGTGGTCAGAGTGGTAAAGTAGTTTTCAGTAAGACACCAG
The DNA here is from genome assembly GCA_030831705.1 of Daejeonella sp. Taxonomy (GTDB): domain Bacteria; phylum Bacteroidota; class Bacteroidia; order Sphingobacteriales; family Sphingobacteriaceae; genus Daejeonella. The sequence continues at coordinate 1,098 of JAURKO010000096.1, forward strand.
ATGCAAGGCCGGTCGAAGTAAAGGGCGCAGATTTCCGTTTCAGATTAGACCGTGATGTTTTTGAACTCGAGACTGGTCCCGGACAATTTGGACAAACAATTAACGACTGGGGTCATCGCTTTTTTTCAGAGAACTCAATTCATTTACAACAAGCAGTTATTCCTTGGAGATATACGCATAGGCATGCATTCATGCCTAGCAGCAAATTCAATGTAACTATCACAGATCATGAGGAGATTATGTTTCAGGAAATTTCACCAGCCTACTGGAGATCTGAAAGAAGTGCCCGTAGAAATAGAGTGTTTAAAGAGGCAAATCTTAATCGGATAGAATGGGAAAAAGGTCGCTTTTCTGGAGCATCTGGAGGAACAATCTATAATGGAGATGCTCTCCCAAAGGAATTTTATGGTAATGTTTTTACGGCAGACGTTTCAGGAAGTTTGATCCATAGGGATGTTTTGAGTCAAAGTGAAACTAATCCAGTGATGCTTGCAAAACGTACTGATTCAGAAAAAAACAGGGAATTTATTTACTCAACTGATACCTGGTTCCGCCCGGTAACATTTTCAGTTGGACCTGATGGTTATTTATATATTTTAGATTATTACAGGCAACATATTGAAACTCCAGTTTCAATTCCTGATGATCTCAAAGCTGAAATGGATTTCATGGCAGGCAGTGATATGGGTAGAATTTATAGGCTACTACCTGAAAATGCAAGCTATCAGGGAGTTAAGGTAGAACTGAAGCAGGCTACCGGACTTCAATTGGTCGATTATCTGTCGCATAAAAATGGTTGGTATCGTAGCACTGCACAACGTTTACTGCTTGAACGTCAGGATAAAACTGTTGTCCCTGCAGTTACATCACTGTTTTCAACTAGCCCTGATCCGAGAACAAGATTACATGCTCTCTATGTACTTGAAGGTTTAAATGCTCTTGATGAAAAAATAGTTAAACAATCTTTGCTCGATTCTGAATCTGGAGTGCGTGAAAATGGCATCATGCTTGCAGAAAGATATCCTAAAATGGTAAAGCTATTAATCCCAATGTTAAATGACCCATCTAAACGTGTTTCTTTGCAGGCCGCACTTAGTCTGGGACAATTCGAGGGAAAAAGTGTGGTTGCCGCTTTGGCTGAAGTAATCAGTAAATATGGGCAGAATGATTGGTTCAGGAGTGCTGTTCTAAGCTCGGAGGCTGGTTCTTCAGTGGAAATTTTAAACTCATTAATAAAAGATAAAACATTTTTCATTAAAGGTGAAAGTTGGAAACTAAGTTTCATACAGGATTTATCCAACATTATAGGAGCCAGATATAATAAAGAACAATTTTCAGCCTATTTAAAAACATTATCAACTGATTTGCTGTCGGCAGCTAATGTACAGCAAGCAGCTCTTAAAGGGCTTAAAGCAGGATTAAATAAAAGTGAGTCAACAAAGGAACTTGCTGCTAAACTAAATACGAGCTCAGTTGAGGAAGTGAGGCAAGGATTTCTAACTCTCAGAACAGAATAGAAATATTCTGAAATAGTATTTTACTGTTTCAAATTAGAAAGATGGAAAACCAAAAATATTCAAGAAGAAAGTTCATTGGTAAGTATATTCTTGCCGGTACAGTTTCATTAGGTACAGGGGTGTTGATTGCCGGCAGTGCTGAGAGTGGAATAGCAAAGGAAGGGGATTTAAAACAGCAGACCAATAACCCACAGTCTGCACAAAATAATCCATGTGATGATTTGAAAGGAGTTAGTGCCGATGAGATTGCAAAACGTAAAAAGCTTGCATATGTAAACAAAACACCAATACCTGATAGTCATTGCAGTAATTGTGCACTTTATCTTCCTCCTGCAAAAGATAAACCATGTGGGGGTTGTATGTTATTTAAAGGTCCTGTTCGCCCAGAAGGATATTGTGCATATTGGGCTCCAATTAATAATTAGGGGAGTATTGATTATCAGGTATCAACTAAATTCTGTATCGTTGACTAATGACTTATTGGAACAATGAACTAAAACTAAGGGTAATTACTTTTTAGCAGGATATTTCAGACATCGGACATTAGCAAACAGACAACTTAACATGAGAATTCTATTCTGCATTTTTTTCTTAGCTCTGGGTTATTCCGGTTTTGCTCAAAAAAGACAACAAATTCAATATTCAGTATCAGCGAATTCTCAGGGGACTTCTGATGCAGTAATTGTTGATGATGTACCGCTGG
>JAURKO010000097.1 GCA_030831705.1 Daejeonella sp.
ATACCATAAGCTCTTCCATCACCAAACAATAGATCAGCCTCAACATTCCTATTACCTCTAAGATCGGTACCGCTTCTATAGTCAATTTGATTTTGCATCTCCTTAAAATATAGCTCTGTAGAAAATTCATAATTATCATCATTGAAGTTTCTGAAGTATCCCAATGCAATTTGATCAGCAATTTCGGGTTTAACATTATTACTGTTCATGATGTACAAATCAGTTGGGGAGCCGGCTGTAGAATTCGACATCAGATGCAGATTCTGAGTATTGCGGGTATAAGATGATTTTAATGAAGAGATATCATTAAGCTGATAGCTTGCCGAAATTCGGGGTTCAAGATTAAAATATGATTTTACCAGTTGACCCGATGAATAATCCCTGGATGAAATTGTATTTCCGTCTACATCGAAAGTAGGAAAATTTCCGGGTCCAAAAAGATAAAATGAGCTTGCTCTTAAGCCATAAACCAGATTTAACTTATCGTTAAGTTCCCATTCATCTGAGATATAGGCTGCTATTTCACTTCCTTTACGTTTCTGAATGGTTACTTCATTTACACTTGAGGTGGCACTTGCTGTAATACTACCCGGAGCAATAGTATGGTGAATCAAATCTAGACCAAAGCGAATATTGTGGCTATTATTCAAGGCCAGTTGAAAGTCTTGTTTTAAATTCAAATCCCTGATGGAGGAATTAACTTTGAAGTTGTTCTCTTCTAAAAAATTCTGTATTACGTAATTATAATTGCTGTAAATCAGGGAGGTGTTTGAAAATAAGCGATTACTGAATAAATGATTCCAACGCAACGTTGAAGTAGCATTCCCCCAGTCGAATCCAAAAGTTTCACTGAGACCCAGCTCATCACGACCAAAATATCCGGAAAGATAAAGGGTATTTTTATCATCTATCTGATAGTTGACCTTAGCATTTAGATCATAAAAATAAAGGGTATTTTTATTGATAGCACTATCTTTTGAAAGGGCTAAAAAAGCATCAGCATAAGTTCGTCGGCCGCTAATCATGAATGAACTTTTGTCTTTAATTAAAGGGCCTTCAACTTTCAATCGGGAAGAAATAAGACCTATACCACCTTCGGCTGTGAACTCTTTTTTGTTTCCATCATTCATCCTAATATCTAGTACAGATGAAAGCCTTCCTCCGTATTGTGCAGGCATTCCACCTTTGAAAACGCTGACATCTTTAATAGCATCTGAATTGAATGTTGAAAAGAAACCCAAAAGGTGTGAAGCATTGTATACAGGGGCTTCATCAAGTAGTATAAGATTTTGATCTGTTGAACCTCCTCTAACATAAAATCCGCTATTACCTTCACCTGCAGATTTTATACCAGGAAGTAACTGCAGGGTTTTTAAGACATCGCGTTCTCCAAAGAGAACGGGAACATTTCTTATTTCACTAAGATTGATCTTAGCAACACCCATTTGTGCGTTTACAACATTATCATTTCTTTTTTCAGAACTTATTACAACCTCTTCAAGAATATTCTCCGGCATCAAATTAAAGTCAAGCCGGATATCCGAATTGATACTGATTTTTCTATTTAAAGACCTATATCCAACATAGCTTACACTCAAGTTATATTCTCCTGGGTTTAATTTATAGGAATAAAAACCATAAGCATTAGTACTGGTACCAGTTTGAGTTGTAGCTGTAAATTTCAGGGTTACTCCGATCAGGGTTTCACCTGAAAGGGAATCTTTTACAACTCCATTTATGGTGTAATTTTCCTGAGCTTTTGAATTGAAACAACAGAGTAAAAGTAGGATGCTTATCAGGGCTACATTTTTGGTAAAGTGCATCAATCAAAATTAAATGATAAATAAATTACTATTGTAGTACATACGATGATTTTGCAAATTTAATCAATTATTGTTCTAATTATCTGCCGATTGTAAGCAGAAAGTAAGATAAATTGAATTAGCTGTTTAAGCTTTTAAAAAGAAGACAAAAACTATACTTTGGTTACTAAACTCCAGTAGTCTTACGGTAATATTTATAGCGGAATTAACCTAAGTTAGAAATAACGAAAAGTTAAATAATAAGGTAATTAATGGTCAGACAATTCCGTTGAGCCAGGATCCAATTTATTTCTAAAATTAGATCAAAAAATTAGCGGCCACCTGCATTAGCCAGAATTTTTTCGTTTAATCGAATATATTCTACATTATTAATAGCCTTGGCAGCCTCGATCCCTGCTTTAGCAGTTTGAGCAGCCCCCGCCTTATCGCCCATTTTTAATTGGATGCGGGCTTTTTGATATTTATACCAGGGTGCTTTTTGGTCTGAAGCCTCTGCAAGACTGATCCATTCCAAAGCCTTGTTCAGATCTTTTCCATTTTCATAATAATAGACAGCAGCAGGATAATGCGGCTTTTTTTCACCTTTCATCGCCTCATCAATACTTGCCATCACCTTTGAATCAACATCTGTTGTCATATTTATAGAAACTTTGGTGCTGCCCCATAATAATTCAAGTTTTGCTGTTGAGGTCGTCACATCGCTAAAAGCGATAGTGAAAGTTTCCACTTTGTCTTTCAAAACGGCAGTTTTAGCTTTAAATCGCAAAACATCTTCCGACTGTTTGTAATTATATGAGCCCCATTGTTTAGTTTCTTTGTTCAGAATAATAGTCCACTCCTCTTTTCCTGGAATCGTGAATAAAGCATACTCCCCCGGTGCAACTGCGTTTCCTTCAAGAGTAACCGCATCTGTAAAGCTAATTACCGTGGCATCATTTGCTCCTGTACGCCAGACTTCACCGAAAGGTGCCAGATCACCAGAGATACTTCTCCCTTTGAGATTTGGGCGTGAATATTTTACACCTACTTTTCCAAGCCCAAATTCCTGGATAAGGCTTTGGGAGCTGCTCGATTGTGGCATAAGTAACTGAGCATCACTATTTAAAACAAATAGAGTGCTGAATAGTGCAGTGAAAAGAATGGATATTTTCTTCATAATTTTATTTTGGTCGTTTTTAAATAACTAAGATATTGTATTATTAAGAGTTAATGTGTAAAAATGTAAAATCAACTGCTGGAAATGATTCTTGAAAGCGTCAGTTTATTTTTTGATGAGTTCGTTAAAAGCATATTCTGTAAGCATTTCATGATTACCTTCAAAAATTGTAAGTCCTATATTCCCGGATTGCTTTTTAAGAAATACTTTTCTATCGGCGATACTACCCAAATCGCCCAACGCTTTTCTAAATTCCAGCAAGTATAGTTTTTCAGAATCACTTACAAAAAGTGTACTATCATTAACTAGCTTGTCTTTTAATATTTTATTATAAAAATTAATTGAATGCGTGATGGGTACACTGCCCTGAATTCCATCGTAAACACCGGCAAAAATTTGCAATTCTGTTGTGTTTAATTTTTCTACTGGAGTTTTCCAATAAATTGGAGATTTCTTGATCGCAATTTCAAGATTGAGGCTGTCTTTAGAGCTCGTGCAATCCAAAATATTCTCTGCATATTTTGTACCCATGATTTTACTTTGGGCATACCAGGCAGTCAGATCAGAAATTGGAACCCATGCAGAAAATCGTCTGATAGTATGTTTTGATTTCATGAAAGTTGCCAGCGTAGCATATCCACCACCGCTTGAACCAATAACATAGATTCTGGATAGGTCTACTTTAGAATTCTTGATTGCATAATCGATTGCATCATCGATATCTTGAATTGCAAGATCACTGCAACAGGCATCTTTCGTCCAGTTCACTCCCCTGAAATCAGGATGGATGTAATTAAGGTCTTTTGCTTTAGAAAGAGCAGCAAGTTCATCTTTCTGTTCGTAAGTGCCACTCCAGCTATGCAGACTCACCACTAATGGGCCCGGTATTGCAGATTTAGATTTAAAAAAATAGGCTTTTTGTTGAGAATTATCCAGAGTTGATTGTATATCAACAAGTTTAAAATCAGAATCCCACGTACTTTCACGGCTATCATCAAAGGGAGTAAAGTTATTTGTAAATGGTTTTTTCAGTACATTCCAAATCGTTTCATTCTGGCAGATGTAAATACCTGTAGCAAGCCCAAGGATTAAAATCAGGATGTAGGAAGCCGTTGTTTTCATTGGGAGTAAATTTTTTGCAAAGCTTGAACTTTTAAGACTGATAACATAGAAATAAAATTAATTCTTTTTTGGATATACCTGAGGTTGATAATGACATGTATTGTTTTACATGGAGTGTAATTAGGAAATTTACTCAAAGCGGGTTATAAACCCGCTTTGTCTATTATTCGACATGACCTGCGGAAACATTTCGAACAGCTAGTTTGGGTTTAACTAATAATTTTTTATCTTGAGATTGTTTCATTATTAACAACTAAACGAATGCGTATTGTTTGTTTCATAATACTGTTTATAGCTCAGGCAACTAGTTTGTTAGCTTTTCAAGACACTTCGCTGAAAAAATCCATTTCAGAAAGTAACATCCGCTTTATCAACTATCCTGATTTTCCTGAAGCCCATTCTACCTGGGGTTCAATTGGGTATAATCCTGCCAATAACAATGTTTATATCGGTGTCACTAATCATGCTGATAAGGTAGGTTTTTATGAATATGACCCCACCCGAAATCAAATGCAGTTAAATGGTTTCCTGAAAGATCTGGGATATCTGAGACCCTTCCAATGGCAGGGAAAAATGCATTCTAAAATTGTGGCCGGTCCCAAGGGTGAAATTTATTTCTCCACCGACGGGGGCGAGTCGAGACAGGAGTATTTGATGGACCATCCTCATGGTTATGCCGGTGGTTTTTTTATGAAATGGAATCCATCAACAAAACAACTTACCAATTTAGGAATGGGGATGCAGTATGAAAGCATCAAGGATGTAGAAGTAGACCTTCAATCGGGTCTAGTATATGCCATCAGTTATCCACAGGCGCACTTTCTTGTGTTCGATCCCAAAAAAAACCTATTGCATGATGCTGGTCGGCTGGGCAGTGCACATGTACCACGTGTTTTGTTTACCGATTGGTGGGGCAATTGTTATTACGTAGACTGGAGGCAACGCCTGGTGAAATATGAGAAATCTACCGGCAAACTGGTTTTTGCAAAACAAAGTTTACCTGCCTTTCCTGGTACACCCGGTGCAAAGATTATAACAGGTATTACCGCTTATGCAAAAAATCCCGACAAAAAAGTGATCTACCTGGTGACCTATGGTGCTAAGCTGGTAGCATTTTATCCGGAGGAAACAGGGATTGGCAAGTGGGAAGATTTAGGCGGTGTATTCGAAACAAATCAGGGCGAAGACTGGAAACCATATGTTCCTAATTTAAATGTAGGATTGAATGGTAAACTCTATTATGTAATTGGTGGACATGGCAATTATGTGCGAAAAGATAAAACAGTGCTTATTGAATTCGATCCTGAACAGCGTAAGCCGAACATTCTTTTAGAATTTCCGATCGGCCGTTTAACAGAAGTGACAGGCTCTGATATTCGAGATAAGGATGGCACCATGTATTTTGCTGGACGTAAAAGACCAGATAGGTCCGAAAATGGCAGTGTTCCTTTTTTAATAAAATTTAACCCTGAAAAGGAGGTGAACTAATATGTACTATCGAATTATATATTCTCTTATTGCATTAATTTTCGTTCCTCTTATTGCGAGCGCTCAATTTACATTCTTTAATCCCAAAGGCAGTTTTGCAGTAGAATCTTCACTTGAAAATACAGATGAATTGCGGATGCCAATGTATCGAAATGCAATGAGCTCTCTTACTGTTTCTGGTGATTTTGTTTTAGGTGGTACAAGTGCACAAAAAGGGTTGACGCCGCTATTGTTCACCAGTTCTCTTTCGCAGCGCAAACTAACTGCGATTAAGCAATTAGACGATGTTGTAAAAGGTCAGTTGAGTATTATTACCGGGTTTACCGCAGCAAAATCAGGAAACCTTTTTTATGCCGGTACTATGCCTCAGGCCGGAACCGGGTTGGGGGGTCATATAATTGAATTACAGATAAGCCCTCAAGGCCAGATTTTGCTGAAAGATCTCGGAGAACCTGTAACCGGCCAGGGGATTTTTGCGATGACTTTTAATCCAGAAAAAAATGAATTTTACGGAGTTGTACATCCTTCGGGCAAATTCTTCACTTTTAATTTGAAAACAGGTAAGACCCTGATTTTCGATCAAACAGCCCCATCTGAAAAGGATCGAGAAACCTATCACTCATTTGCATTGGAGCCTGAGGACTATCTGGGTCGTGCATTGCTTATCGACCAGCGGGGCCGTATTTATGGAAGCAGATCAATCAATAAACTATTTTGCTTTGATCCGGCAAACCAATCGTTTTCAGTTTTGAAAGATGAACTGCCTTTTGTTTGGGGTCGGGAAGCAATGGGTCGTATTGATTCATGGGTCAAAATGTCTGATGGTACTATTTATGGCAGTAATTCGGCCGATGGTCAATTGTTTAGGCTTGATCCGGATAAACAAACCATTGTGAACCTGGGCAAACCCATTATGATGCCCCGTATTATGGCGATGACCCCCGGAAAAAATGGAATGCTGTATGGTGTGGCAGGGGCTTCTCCGGGTTATGCACACCTCTTTAGTTATCATCCTCAAAAGGGCTTTCGAGATCTGGGTAATCCAGAGTTCAAAATGGTTACCCCCGGACTGGAACAGGGGATTAACTGGCGGGGATACCAGATTGCGTCGATGGCTACTTCCCAGAAAGGAAACTATATTATTCTGGGTGAGAATGAAGTGTTGAGTCAGCTGATGGTTTTCCCTGCGGAAGATTTACCGTAATCTGCACCTATTGTTTTGGGTGGATTAGAATTAGCGGATTATAAAGCACATCACTTTTAGTCTGGCACTGAATTTATTTAAAATACTGACTGTTGAAACAGTACCGACCCAGCTATTTGTTATACGCAATGTTGTTCTATCGTTTTTTATTCGGTTTAAAGGAAAGTCAGTCCAATTCTGCGGTTTAAGCCCTGCTCGAAAATTCGGATTAAGGTTGAAAGTTGGATGTTTCCTTTTCCATTTTCAAGTTTGGAAATGTAACTTTTTTTGGTACCCGTTTTGTCTGCTAACTCTTCCTGTGTCAATTTTGCTTCCTTACGCGCAGTCTTTAACATTTCGCTAATAATGAACATTTGTGCACCTTCTTCATATTTTTTTCGGCTTTCTGTGCCGATTTTGCCGTGTTCATGTTCTATCAGTTCGTCAAATGTTTTTATGTTCTTATACTTTTCCATATTCGTTATTTTTTGTTATTGAAATAGTCTTGCATTAGATTTTTCGCTTTGTCAATTTCATTTTTTGGTGTTTTTTGCGTCTTTTTTTGGAATCCGTTGAATAAAACCACAAGTTTTCCTTTATCAAAACAGCAGAAAATTCGGTAAATGTTTGATTGATGCTCAATCCGGATTTCATAAAGCCCGTTTGTTCCTATCAAATGTTTTAAAAACTTTTCAGGAACTCGATCAACCTGCTTAATCAACTCAAAAACATATTGAATTTTACCTTTAACCTTGTTGTCTTGGTTTTGGTAAAATTCAATAAAGTGGTTTTCGAAGAAGATTATCTTTCTATTCAAGTCGCAAAGTTATCTCAAAAGATAACATTTTCCAAATTTTCTCGTGATTATTTCGGTTTGTCAAAATGCACTACATCGTGCATATAATATAATAAAATCACCTCAAGCGCAACCTTTCGGGAGTATTATGGTATGTTTCTCATCCCACTTCCTTCATAGCCTCCTTAAAACTACCTGCAATTTCCTGTTCGGTCATTCTGTTCATGGAGATGTTCACTTTTAAATTAAAGCCAGTTGAATCAGGGGCAGATAGACGGATATTTCGTTTGGCAAGCGCATCCGAAAAACGTTTCATATCGATGCTTTTAAGAGCAAGGTGCACGATATGTGAACCATTAGTGTATTTATTAATTTTACAGCGCTCATCTTTCTGGATCTCTGAAAACAAATACTCTGCTTTTTGCCAGGCGCTTTTATATTCCTCAATCCATGAATCTACATAATGAAGTGCAACTGCGGCAAAAGGCCAAACTGCCGGAATTCCGGCACCAAACATTCTGCGTTCATGGAATAAGTCGTGGGTAAATTCTTTTGAACCCGCCAGAACTGCTCCGCTTGCTGCATTGAAGCATTTGCAAATGGAGGTAAATGAGGTATCGAACATTGCACCGTATGTTGCGGGATCAATACCGGTATGGGCTGCTTGTACAAACAGCCTTGCTCCGTCTAAATGGGTTTTAATATCGTTGGCTTTAGCATAATTTGTAATGGCTTTCATGTTTTCGAAGGCAAACAAGGTATCTTGTTGCCTGCGCACCGGACTTTCGATAGAAATTACCCCAACTTTTAAGGAAACTCTTCCTTTTGCTGTTTTACTGACTACTTCTTCGATCTCTGATAGGGTCATTTCGGTGGTATTGAGTCCGAGTGGAATGAGGTTCAATGCACTCAAAGTCTGACAGCCGTCGCCAGTATCCTGATAAATATGGCTTTGTTCCTGTAAGATTACTCTGCGGTTATTCCCGGCCAATCGTCGTAGTGCCATATGGTTGGCCAGAGTTCCTGTTGGCATGAAAACTGATGATTCTTTACCCATCAGTTTCGCAAATCTGTTTTCAAGTTCTTCTACCACGCCGCCATTTGAATAAAAGTCGGTTTTGATTTTTCCCTCGTCAGCTAGTTTCATTAAAAGCTCACCATATTCCTTCGGACTTAAAGGCACGCCGTCATTTATAAAATCTACAGTTTTGCCTGAAATCGCTCTTGTTTTTTGTGGGATTTCTCCACCATATACATCAGATTGTACGGCTGTTGCGGCAATGATACTGCCTAGTTTTACAAAATCTCTTCTATGCATCGGATTGTATTTATGGTTTTGGTAATACTAAATATCTGATTTTTTGACGAGCAAGTGAAAATAATTAATAGTCATTATCTCTGATTTAAACATCAAGACAAACAAGGAGTATCATATCTAATTTAACGTGAACTCGACATAATATTTAAAAAACCTCATAACTGCCTGCCGGCAGGGTAACATAGCATTTTATAAATCTAACACAAATTTTAGACACAGATAGCCTTGAAGCTTCGCTTCAATCTATGTGATTTACAATCTATGTTTCCTTTAAAGTATACTATAAGTCAATCTATGTGGTTAGATATTGAGCCTTAGTTTTTTATATATCGAAATCACATTAAATTATGCAAATAAGCCCACATCCCCTTCGCTTTTAGCTTTCTGCTTTAAGCTTTCTCACACTTCCTGCCAATAGGAATCCCCCACCGAACCCCAAAACTTCGCCTTTGGTTCCAGATTAAGATAAGGATAGGTAACCTTTGAAAGAAAAAGCCCCTGAGGATGTGCAGGCAGTATTTTTGAGGGAATATGTTTGGAGATTAGATGGCTTTCAAATTCATTAACACTTAGGTTTCCATCTCCTATTTCAATTAGTTTACGAGCTATAATTCTGATCATTCTGCCTAGAAAGCGATTGGAAGAAATCCTGAATCGAATTCTATCTCCGTCACTATTTACGTACAGACTGGCAGCAGAAACATGACAGATGGTACTTTCGTTCTTATCAGGTGATTTGCAAAATGCACGGTAATCTTCATATTTCGGAAGCAGTGACACTGCTTTTTTCATTTCCTCAAGATTGAAACTTTTTCGAAGGTATAGCGAACTGCTTTCGCTTAGAAATGGATCTTTGTAGGTATGGATAAAAAAGTCATAAACCCTTTGAATAGCATCAAAACGTGCATGGGCTTGAGTTTCCATCGGTATAATATCAAATAGCGCTATGTCATCCGGAAGGATGCGGTTGAGCCTGAAAAACAAATCGAAGTTCCAGCTTTTTTCAATGTGCATGTGGAAAAAGTATTGGCTGGCATGAACACCTGCATCAGTACGGCCGCAACCGTGAATTGTAATGGGTTGTTTAAAGATGCGGCTTAGGCTATTCTCCAGAACTTCCTGAATACTCAACTTATCTGGCTGTCTTTGCCAGCCGAAATAATTGGTTCCCTTATAAGCGATGTGTACAAAATATCTCACATGTGGATCTTTATTCTGCTAAGCTAATAAATGGATTTTAATAGACGATAAACACATATTGTTTAAATTATTAGTAATTTTGTATTTCACGCATTTCCGTAAAATCTTTGACAATTTATTTACGGATAATTAAGTAAATATGAAGACTATTGTAATAATTGGTGGAATAATACTTGCTGGCGCTACTGTCATTGCTGTGATGATGGATAAGCGAAACGATACAGCCAAACCGGAAATTTCAACTCAGGGAACCCCTGCATTGCCTGCTCAGGCTGGTGGAGAAAATCTAAGCCTTAATCCTGCTCATGGTCAACCTGGGCATCGATGTGATCTTGCAGTTGGTGCTCCGCTGGTAAATTCGGATGGTACCCCGGTTCCTGCTGCCAATCCTCAGAATATTCAATCTGCACCCGTAAGTACATCACCTGCACCAGCCGGTTTAAAGGTTAATCCTGCTCATGGTCAGCCTGGGCACAGGTGTGATATTCAGGTGGGGGCACCGTTGTAGTGCGGGTCAAGCATTATCCATATAGTTATTTTGCGAATTTCGAATCAACAACTTGAATTTATCTATCCTCTTTTTTGAGGCTGATTGTCGCTTTTTAACTTTAAGAATAGATATTTGCATTAAGCAATTCTTTCAATGAGTAAACAGGTCATTGAGCAGCCGCAAAGCTTAGCTCTAAAAGGTAAAAATAGTATTTCCGGAAAGACCGTTTATCCGATTCTAATTGCGATCAGTATTTCCCATTTATTGAACGATGCTTTACAGTCAATAATACCTGCAATATATCCGGTAGTAAAAGAATCTTTTAACCTGACCTTTGCACAGGTGGGTTTAATTACCTTAACCTTTCAACTATCAGCTTCACTGCTTCAACCATTTGTTGGTTTATATACTGATCGTAAACCTCAACCATATTCTCTGGCAATAGGGATGGGATTCACTCTCGTCGGACTAATATTTTTATCCCGCGCACCTAGTTTTAATATACTTATTCTTTCAGTTGCAATGGTAGGAATAGGGTCATCTATCTTTCATCCGGAGGCTTCCAGGTTGGCACATTTGGCCTCTGGTGGTCGGCGGGGAATGGCCCAATCTATTTTTCAGCTGGGAGGTAATTTTGGAAGTTCTATTGGTCCGTTACTTGCCGCTTTAATTATTGTTCCATACGGACAATCAAATATTATTTGGTTTTCTGCTCTTGCATTACTCGCTATTATTCTATTAATCAACATTGGCGGATGGTATAAACGTAAGATCAGAATAAAAGCAAAGCGACCGGGAATTGAACTCGCTCATACCCAATTATTGCCAAAAAATACCATATTTTTTTCTGTCCTTATTCTTCTGGTCCTTATTTTTTCCAAATATATCTACCTCACCAGTATGACTACATACTACACCTTTTATGTGATCCATAAATTTGGTGTATCTGTTCAGGACTCTCAAGTATATCTCTTTGTATTCCTTTTCTCAATTGCTGCAGGGACGATTATTGGCGGACCATTAGGCGATAAATTTGGCAGAAAGTATGTGATATGGGGCTCAATTCTTGGTGTAGCACCATTTTCACTTTTATTGCCTCATGCAAATCTGATGTGGACTGTAATACTTACAATCCCAATCGGAGTGATTCTTGCCTCAGCCTTTTCTGCAATTTTGGTTTATGCACACGAACTTTTTCCCGGAAAAGTTGGAATGGTTTCCGGACTATTTTTTGGATTTGCTTTCGGGATGGCAGGAGTTGGATCAGCAGTTTTGGGAGGAATAGCCGATCAAACCAGCATTGAATATGTGTATGAAATTTGTGCTTTTTTGCCTTTAATTGGATTGATTACCGTGTTTTTGCCCAACATTAAAGCTCAGGATTAAGATATCAATTCAAGGCAGAAATCAGTTTGATTTGAGGTAATCTTTTTATGATGATAAATTTTCAAATAAAATTTGAAGGCCTTAAATGTAATTAAGGCTGATACGATTTCTCAGATTGTACTACACGACTTGGTTGACGACATTGAAAGAGTAGAAAATGATAATAGACATTTTCCCTGGAAAATTAGAGTTATTCCTCGAATCCAATGATATAGATACTTTTCAAAGTTGTGATAACCTGACCATCGTTCCATGGGGCAATTTTATTATTTGTTAGGATAAATCTGATACCAGAATTATTGGAATTACTCCTTGAAGAAAGACATATTTGATTACCAAAATATTGGATACCGTCAATCTGAGTTTGCAGGACCGGTATTCTCAACCTCAGGCAAAACTTAGTTTGTAAATATTCAGTCACCTAGATTAACACTTGCCATAACCAGTCGGTGGAATAGTTGAAGAAATTTATTAAAACAAAAAAGCTCCTGCAATATCTGCAGGAGCTTTTTTATCAAATTTATTCAGCATTATTTTCCTTTTATCCATACAGAAATATCATTGATCAGGTCTGCACTAACGTTTGCGGGTATCCGGTACTGCGCACCAGTCCCTTTTTCTTTTTGAGTTGATAGGAGGTGATTAATATCCGGATAAAGTTTAAAAGAGGCATTTTTGTTTGATGCCAATGTGGTTCGCCAGATATTAAAATCCTGTACAGAAACTTGAAAATCATTACCTCCCTGAAGTATCAGTATCCTATTTTTAATTTTTTTCGAAGTGGCCAACTGATCATGATTATTCAAATCAATCCAGTATGTAGCCGGCGCCCCAAGTATTACTGAGTCAGGTGCAATATCACCCAGTTTTAAAAGTCTTGTCTTATCAATCTCAATGGATGACTCTATAAATTGCTTTTTCCCTGCCGTACTTGTATCTCCGGAGGATTTGTAGATGAAAGTGTTTTGTTCCGAAATTAGATCTGATAATTTTCTTGCCGGAGCTGCGGCCAGGATAATCCCACTTAAAGATGGAGCAAGGGTTGCAATTCTTGGGGCGAGCATTCCTCCCAAGCTATGCCCAAAAAGATAAATTTGACTCTTATTTACACCGGGTAATGTGTTTGCCAAGTTAATTGCACTCAGTGCGTCATCAATTACTTCCTGTTTAACTGTAAAAGCTTTGTTAAATAATCTTGGATAAACCATACTGCGTTTTACATAGCGTATGCTTCCAATGCCTTTAGCCGCTAAGCCTGCCGCAAGATCTTTAAAAGGTTTATTTGGACCAACAGTTTCATCCATATCAGAAGGTCCGGAACCATGGATCATAATTACCACCGGGAAACTGCTTACATTTTTCGGACTCGTAAATACACCGGCCATTTGGCCTTCTTCAAATTTTATATTGATTTCTGTCTCTTTGTATAAAGTGGTATCTGCGTATGTAGGAGCAGCATATTCAGCCTCTGCTGCAACAGGGGTAACAAAAAACCCTAAAAGTTTTTCAGCCTTATTAAACACAAAAGTGAATGTCTGAGTTCCTTTAGAGAATCCGCAAGTTAGAATTACCTGAAAATAATCGCCTTTTATAGAGTTTTTGGCACCATCTACAGATTGGTAGGCCCCCATACTGTTTCCCAGTCTGAGCCAGAAAAGTTTTAACTCGTCCGGAGTGATCTGGCCTTTTACACTTTCATCAAAAAAGCCATGCGCTTCTTCAAAATTACCCTTATCCATGGAGTCGAAAAACGAATCAGCACGGTTAATCAGATTGACAATGCCTTGGGCAAAAGTAACCTGACTTATAAATAACAAAATAAACAGGATCTTAAATGATTTCATCAGTTTAATAAATTTCTATTTCAGGGTCGAAAGATAATAAAAATAAGGCTGAAAGGGCACAGAATAAAATTCATGAGGGTTTGGATTGGTGGGTAAATTGACGACCTGAATGGCTCGTTAATATGATTTATGTTATAGTTTAAGAATTATTTCTGTGGCATTATCACTATTTTTTCTCTTGGAAAGTTTCTTTTGTGATTTTTTTAAATAAAGTCCCCGCTTTTCATTCACCACAGGCCTTAATCACAGGCTGCTATCCACTGCAATCGGGTTTAAATATTGAGCAAGCCCATTTATCAAAATTTCAAGCTTGTTTAAAAATCAGAAAATAGTCTATTGTCTCGATCTAATTAAACATATTATTGTTCAATTCCTTATCAATGGTGATATATCCGGGGTATTTAATCAGCTTATTCCCAACTCTGATACTTGGACGAATTTTTATGCTGATCAGACTGCTTTTTGCGCTTTCTGTTCCCCTTAGGTATGAAAAGATCTCTTGCCTTGTATTTTTGTCTGATAAAATAGAATAAATATTTGTCCTGATCATTATTGGTACAACAGTGGTTTCATCAGGGTTCACATTGATCCGCCTCTCCGTAGTCCCATTGACTAATTCCTGACCTTTAAATAAAATAATATAGTCGAACTGATTTATTTCAATAGCCTTTGATCCAGGATTGTTTATTCCAATATTTAACCTCGCGCTAAGTGGGATATCTTTTCTTATAAGTCCGATGGCGAGTTCAGGGATACTTCCGAGGTCAAAAGTCCTTGTTTTAATTTGCCTGGAAACATCTCTACCTGCAAAATAAACACTATCAGCAGATTTTAGATCATATCGACATTGTTCCAGAAGACTTATTTTTCTGGATACTCCACAGCCGGAAGAGATGAATACAATAAAACTAATGAACAGTATTTTTTTCATATTGAACTAACGATTAAACATTGTTGTTATGTACTTTTTTTGACAAATAAAATTGAACAATACCTGTTTCGTTTAATAAAATAAAGGATCATAATACCCGCCCGGAAGCAGCTTTTATTTCCAAACGAACGGGTGAATGTTTTAATAACATATCCTAAGTTCGATATTAGGAACGGAAGAACGTAACATTTTAATTCTTCTCATAATGCTCTAGGTTCGTATTATTTGATTTTTGAAACCAATACCTGCGTTTTATAGCTTAGTTCAGTCCTTTCCTACGGAGTATTTCCGGCAAGAAATCCCCCTTTGGTCGGTGTTCTACCGTACCAAGAACCATCTATCAAATGGTTGGTGAAAACACCAACCAAAGGGA
>JAURKO010000098.1 GCA_030831705.1 Daejeonella sp.
CTACGGAGTATTTCCGGCAAGAAATCCCCCTTTGGTCGGTGTTCTCACCGTACCAAGAACCATCTATCAAATGGTTGGTGAAAACACCAACCGCAGAGAAATAGTTGACAGTTGACAGTGAATTACCGTCATTTCGAACACGCGGGTAGTATTATTCCATTTTCAAACATTTGGATGCGTGGAGAAATCTGTTGAGATTAACCTGAGTTCTATATTGCCGGAAGCTAACTCCTTCGTAAGGTTTATTTTACTCGAAGCTGTTTTTCATTGGGACAGGCTTCCGTTAATAGACCATAGCCCATGTTAAACAAACCCGAGTGGCAGCTCTATCTTTTTTGCGATAAGAATTTCATGATAACCATTAAATTTCTCACAAAAAAATAGGGCAGAACACGGGTCTGGAATAAGCGAAGAAAAACAGACCCTGCTTTCTAAAAGAAGAGAAAAACTTCGGACTAACCGTAGCCCAGCAAGATGTTAAATCGAAGTTACCTTATTTTACTCTTTCAATGTATTCTCCGGTGCGGGTATCTACCCTGACCTTATCACCCTGATTTACAAAAAGAGGAACACGAATTTCAATTCCGGTTTCAACTGTAGCACTTTTTAAAGCATTTGTGGAGGTATCTCCTTTCACTGCCGGCTCGGTATAAGTAATTTCAAGCTCAACACTGGTCGGAGCCTGTGCCATTATTGGTTCCTCACTTTCAAAAGAAACAATCACATTCATTCCTTCTTTCAGGAACTTGGCTGCATTTCCAAACAAGGTTTTTTCAATGCTAAACTGTTCATAAGAAGTATTATCCATCACCACAAAATAATCGCCTTCTTCATATAGATACTGATAATCACTGGTTTCAACCCTGCATATCTCTACTTGTTCATCAGTTCCCATTCTCGCTTCAACAATTTTACCTGTTTTTATATTACGCAGTTTACCAATATAAAAAGCTCCTCCCTTTCCTGGTGTACGGTGAATTATTTCATCCACAGTTACCAATTCGCCATTATAACGTAATATATTTCCTGATTTAATTTCTGAAGCCTTTGCCATAAATTTTTACTGATTTCTAATCTCAAAGATAGGGGCATTTTATTAATTTTCCAATAATTGCCTAATTGGTAGTGGCGGTATTTTATTTATAATCCACTACGTTCAAGTGATTTTTACAAAAGCTATACTCCTGTATTTGATTGGAACAAATAATCAGAATCCGGTCTGTCGAAAATTCTTTAACGAGCGACAGATACCATTCTAATCCCTGCTGATCCAGATTTGAAACAGGTTCATCTAGAAGGATCATTTCCGTTTCAGAACAAAAAGCTAATGCAAGTTTGACGCGCTGTTTCATACCTGAAGAAAAATGTTTAATGGCTTTATGCTCCGAACGTTTCAAATCCATGAGTTCAATTAACTGTGAACGATCAAGTCCTGGCCGATATTTCTTGAACTGAAAATGAAAATCAATTAGCTCCCTTAGTGTAAATTCTTCGATTAGCTCCAGATAAGGTGCGACAATAGAAAGATGTTCAAAAACATGCTCTGGATTCAGAAAAACACCTTCTTTAGAGTAAGAAATTATCCCTTCTGAGCTGCTTAAACTACCTGAAATAACTTGTAAGATTGTAGATTTACCAGCACCATTAGCACCCAAAATGGCATAGGAACCGCCAGTCTCAAAAACATAATTTACATCCCTGAAAATCCATTCGCGGTTAAAACGACGTCCGATGTGTTCAAGGTTTACTTTCATCATAATTTAAATCCCTCAGGGATTCAGGATTTAAGAATTACCAAAACCCTTCATTACACCACGGTTTGAGTTCCTAATAAAATCAATAATCTCATCCCTGATCTCAGTAGCTTCACGCTCAGTTTCAATAATATCCAAAGCTCTTGAAATATTGTATTTTCTCAAGAATATGGTTCTATAAATATCCTGAATCTCATTTATTTGCTCGGAAGTAAATCCTCTTCGGCGTAAACCAACGGAATTAATTCCAACATAAGAAAGTGGCTCACGGCCGGCTTTGGTGTAAGGAGGAACATCTTTACGCACAAGAGAACCACCAGAAATAATCGAGTGTGCCCCAATTGAAACAAACTGATGAACAGCTGAAGCTCCACCAATAAAGGCATAATCCTGTACTTCAATATGCCCAGCCAATTGTACTGAGTTGGCAATAATCACATTGTTTCCGATCACGCAATCGTGTGCAATGTGAACATAAGCCATTAAAAGACAGTTAGAACCAATGGTTGTTGTATTCTTGTCGAGAGCGGTACCACGATTTAGGGTTACACATTCACGTATAATCGTATTGTCTCCAATGGTTACTGTTGAAGGTTCCCCTTTATATTTCATATCCTGAGGCGGAGCAGAAACAACAGCGCCAGGAAAAATACGACAGTTTTTACCAATACGGGCACCATCCATAATGGTAACATTCGAACCAATCCAAGTACCTTCACCAATTACTACATCCTTATAAATAGTAACAAATGGTTCAATTACAACGGTCTCGGCAATCTTGGCCTGTGGGTGAATATATGCTAAGGGCTGGATCATATGCTTGCTTCGCTTTCTTTTACTCTAATTATTTGTGCCATCATTTCTGCCTCCACTACAATCTTTTCACCAACCATTCCAACACCTTTCATTTGGCATATACCTCTTCTGATTGGTTCCATTAAATCACAGCGAAAAACAATGGTGTCTCCCGGTAAAACTTGTGCACGAAACCTCACCTTATCAATTTTAAGAAAGTAGGTAAGGTAATTTCGTGGATCAGGAACAGTACTAAGAACTAAAATTCCTCCGGTTTGGGCCATTGCCTCAATCTGAATCACACCTGGAAGTACCGGTGCTCCGGGAAAATGCCCTTTGAAGAATTCTTCATTCATGGTTACATTTTTAACCCCTACCACATGTGTTTTCGAAAGTTCGAGAATCTTATCAATGAAAAGAAAGGGTTGTCTGTGAGGTAAAATATTCATGATCTGAACCACATCATACAAGGGCGGAACACTGGGATCATAAACTTGTACACTCTTTTTTGATCTTTCCTTTTTAATCTGAGATTTAATCTTCTTGGCAAAAGCGATATTTGCTGCATGTCCTGGTCTTGCAGCCATAATATGACCCTTTAGAGGAACACCAACTAGGGCCAAATCACCAATCATATCCAGAAGCTTATGTCGCGCAGGTTCATTCTGATAACGCAATTCAATATTATTTAGAATTCCTTCCCTTGCCACATCAATGTCATCGCGGTTAAAAAGTTTTGCAAGATTTTTTAACTCTTCCTTACTAATCTGCTTATCTACAACAACAATTGCATTATTTAAATCACCTCCCTTAATCAGATCATGTTTTAATAACATTTCTAGTTCATGTAAAAAACAAAAGGTGCGACAGGATGCAATTTCCTTTTTAAACTCTGAAAGTGTCGTTATTGCTGCATGCTGACTTCCTAATACCGGAGAATTATAATCAATCATACAAGTGAAACGGTAGTCGTCCAATGGCATCGCAACCATCTCTACTTTTCGTTCGGGTTCAGAATAATGAATATTATGTGGGATGCTATAATACTCCCGGTCAGCATCCTGATTAACAAATCCAACACTTTCTAGCGCATCAACAAACTGAATTGAACTGCCATCCATGATTGGAATCTCAGGTCCATCAAGCTCTATCAAAATATTATCTATTTCAGTACCAACCAGACTTGCCAAAACATGCTCAACCGTATTTACACTAGCTCCATTTTGTGTTAGAGTAGTTCCTCTTGAAGTATCTGTTACATTATCAACATCAGCATCTATCACCGGCTCACCCGGAAGATCCATTCTCTTAAATTTATACCCGTGGTTATCCGCTGCAGGTTTAAATGTCATCTTTGAAACCTTACCGGTATGCAAACCAACCCCTGTAACAGAAACCTCCGACTTAATAGTTCTTTGCTTTACATTCATTGCATTAAATACTCAATAGCCCGAACAAGATTACTTTGAACGGTCTTTTAAAATTTTTTCCAGATCTTCAATCCGCTTTTCCAAATCAGGTAAGCGCTTAATTATGACTTGTGATTTCAGTGAGTCACGGTATGACATCAACGGGAATCCATTCCAACTCATATTCTCTTCTTTTATAGAGTTATTAACTGCTGATTTTGCACCAATATTACTTCCATTTGCGATGTTAATATGACCCACCATTCCTACCTGTCCGCCAATAATACAATTTTCACCAATTTTGGTACTACCAGAAATTCCGGTTTGAGCAGCGATTACAGTATTGGCTCCAATTTCCACATTATGAGCAATCTGTATCAAGTTATCCAATTTTACGCCTTTGCGTACTATCGTTGAACCCATCGTTGCACGATCAATGGTAGTATTTGATCCAATCTCTACATTTTCTTCTATAATGACGTTTCCAATCTGACTTACTTTTTTATATTTTCCCTCTCCACTATTAGCAAAACCAAATCCGTCACTACCAATTATTGCTCCAGAATGGATAATGCAATTATCGCCGATAACACAATTAAAATACACCTTTACTCCAGCATACAAAGTCACATTTTTACCAATAATTACATTATCTGCCAAATAGCTGTTTGGATAGATTTTACTTCCGTCACCAATTTTTACATTCGGTCCAATATAGGCAAATGCGGCAATGTAAACATCTTTACCTAATTCTGCACTTGGATGAATGAAATTGGGCTCTTCTATACCTGTCAGAGTCGATTTTAAAAGTTCATCGTATTTCTCCAGTAAAACAGAAAATGCACTATATGAATCTTTAACCCTGATTAATGTTGCGCTAACAGGTTGCGCAGGGACAAAGTCATTATTCACAATAATTATAGATGCACCCGATCCGTATAAAAATTGTTCATACTTGGAATTTGCGAGGAAGGATAAAGAACCCTGCTTTGCATCTTCTATTTTAGCAAGCTGATTCACTGTCACTTCAGGATTACCTTCTACAGTTCCCTTAAGTAAAATTCCAACCTGAAGTGCAGTTAGTTGCATCGGACAAATTTATAGCTTAAATGTTAACGAACAAATTTTGGATTTATTCGTTTGTTTTTTAATGGACATCCCTTATTTCTTTAACATAACAGATTATATATTTCTGTACGGTTTTAGCCAAAGCTTCCAGATTAGAATTATCCGATGCCTTAGTAATATCTTGAATTGAACCATCTTTCATTAAAATGTTTATACTCCCGTCTCCGAAATTATAAGCACTGTTTTTTATTGTATCTGTAAATACGAAATATGAGGTATCATCATCAGAAATTTCAAATTTATCCGTTACTCTTTCGGATAATTCATTTATCCATTCAATTGGGGGTGGTTCATTACTCATCTCGACTTTATATAGATTCCTGCTAATCAGGTGTTTACAAAGTGTGGATAAGATCAGATCTTCATCATCAACCCAAACCTTAATTGATGTAAATATATCATTATCATCTAGCTTGGTAAATCTTTCCAAATTTCGAGGATCTTTATTAAATTCTTCCTTGCTTATAGAGTTCTTCAAAAAGTAAGAAAAACTAGGTGTTGCAAATAAATTTCTTCCTTCAATGGAAAGTTCTTTTGCCCTTTCTAGAATCTTTACCAGCATTTGCTCAGCGGCTATGACTGTCTTATGCAGATAAACCTGCCAATACATCAATCTTCGTGCAATTAGAAATTTTTCAATGGAATAAATACCCTTTTCTTCTACAACCAATAAATCATCATTAACATCAAGCATTTTTATGATTCTGTCAAAACTTATTACCCCCTCAGATACTCCCGTAAAAAAACTATCCCGATTTAAGTAATCAAGCCGATCGATATCTAATTGCCCTGAAACTAGCTGGTGTAAGAATGTCTTTGGGTAGCGATTGTTAAAGATTTCTAAAGCCAAACTTAGTTTTCCGTCAAACTCCTGATTTAAATTTTTCATCAAAAGTGCGGTAATATGTTCATGTGACACTCCATCTACAATTGTATGCTCCAAAGCATGAGAAAATGGCCCATGGCCAATATCATGTAGCAAAATTGCAATCATCACTGCTTCTTCTTCTTCGTAAGAAACTGCTTGGCCCTTGCTTTTTATGGTTTCAATAGCAAGGCTCATTAGGTGCATAGCACCTAGTGCATGATGAAATCGTGTGTGAAGTGCGCCCGGATATACCAGGTGAGTCATTCCCAATTGTTTGATGTATCTCAAACGCTGAACATAGGGGTGCTGAATCAGATCATAAACCAGTTCTGACGGTATGGTTATAAAACCATATACGGGGTCGTTAATTATTTTCTTCTTATTCAAGATTGAGAATCTTACGGCACAAAAATTGTTATTTTTAATGACAATTGAAGGTAGAAATAAATTCGAATAGCTATTTATTACTAAATTTACTTAGAAATGCAGGAAACCACCATATTATGGGCCGACGATGAAATCGACCTGTTAAAACCCCATATACTTTTTCTCAATGAAAAAGGGTATATAATTAAGACAGTAACCAATGGTAATGATGCCCTGGACTGTTTCAAAAAAGAAAATTTTGATCTGGTATTCCTTGATGAAAATATGCCGGGTCTTACCGGACTGGAAACTCTTGCCAAAATTAAGACTATAGATCCTGATATTCCAATTGTTCTAATCACTAAAAACGAGGAAGAGTATATGATGGAGGACGCAATTGGTTTTAAAATAGATGACTATCTTATTAAACCTGTAAATCCAAAACAAATTCTTCTAACCATTAAAAAACTAATCGATAACAAACGCCTTGTAAGCGAGAAAACTTCGATGGCGTATAGGCAGGATTTCAGAACCCTAGGAATGACTTTGAATGATAACCTCAGCTACTCGGAGTGGGTGGAGGTCTATAAAAAATTGATATACTGGGAACTATCTCTCGAGAAACTTGAAGACGAGGGCATGCATGAGATACTGACTGTACAAAAATCAGAAGCCAATGTTCAATTCTCAAAGTTTATTGAAAAAAACTATCTTAAATGGTTAAAAAATCCTGAAAATGGACCTGTAACTTCTAATCAACTATTTGTCAAAAAGGTTCTTCCATCACTGGAAGCTAAAAAACCCACTTTTTTTATACTTATTGATAATTTGAGATACGATCAATGGAAAATGATTAACTCTCTTTTAATGGATTACTACCGCATCGATGAAGAAGATAGTTATTACAGCATCTTACCAACAGCGACCCAATATGCCAGAAATGCGATTTTTTCAGGATTCATGCCGCTTGAGATGGAACGACACTTTCCAAAAATGTGGCAAAACGATGAAGATGAGGGTGGGAAAAATCTCTTTGAAGAAAAATTCCTTGCCGAGCAGATTCAGCGTGTCATGCGTAAAGACTGCAAACACTCCTATAACAAGATCCTGACCTTTGAACAAGGAAAAAACATCAGTGAAAACCTGAATAAATTAATGGGAAATGACCTAAATGTTATTGTCTATAATTTTGTCGACATGCTTTCTCATGCCAGAACAGATATGGCAATGATTCGGGAACTTGCAAATGATGAAGCAGCGTATCGTTCTCTAACACTTTCCTGGTTCGAACACTCCCCTCTGCTGGATGCTTTAAAGAAGCTTTCTCAGAAAAAAATTAAACTGATCATAACAACAGATCATGGTACAATTCGGGTAAAACATCCAAGTAAAGTGATAGGCGACCGCAATACAAATTCCAATTTAAGATATAAACAAGGAAAAAATTTGGATTTCAACCCCAAAGATGTATTTCTTATTAAAAACCCGCATGAAGCCATGCTACCAAAACTACATATGAGTTCAAGCTTTATTTTTGCAAAAGAAGACAGTTTTTTTGTATACCCCAACAATTACAACCATTTCGTAAATTATTTTAATGAAACATTCCAACATGGCGGAATTTCCATGGAGGAAATGATTGTTCCATACGCAACTTACAGTCCGAAATAGTTCGGAATCAGAAAATTATCACTCTATTATTCGATCCAATGAACATCCTGGTAAAAAACGAAGGGGACTTGAATCTGGCCGCATCAGAATTATTAAAATTTGCAGAAAATGTAAAAACTTTTCTTTTTGAGGGCGATATGGGCGCCGGTAAAACCACCTTGATCAAATCAATTTGCTCTGAACTTGGAATGATGGAAATGGCAAGTAGCCCAACTTACTCCATAGTGAATGAATATGAATACCCAGGTGGTAAAATTTATCATTTTGACTTCTTCCGAATCAAAACTCAGAATGAAGCACACGATATCGGATTTGAAGAATATTTAGCATCCGGCGATTTCTGCTTTATTGAATGGCCTCAAAATATACCTGATCTCTGGCCCCAACACTATGTTAAAATAACAATATCTGAAGCTGAAGGCGGATTACGCAACATAAAGGTTTTAAGGATTTAATCTAAATTAACTATTTCCATTTTTAAAATTTTCGTAACTTCAATTCCCTTATAAAAAAACAGCATGATGAGTGAATTATCTGACATTGCAAAACAAGCCATGATGCAACCGCAGGAGGCGATGTTAGAGCTTAGAAATAAAAAAAACAACCTGTATATCGGGATACCTAAAGAAACCTCTTTTCAGGAAAATAGAATTGCTTTAACCCCTTTGTCGGTTGGGTTATTAGTCCAGAATGGTCATGAAGTCGTAATTGAAGCTGGTGCCGGACTTGCTGCAAACTTTAAAGACAATCATTATAGCGAGCAGGGAGCTCAGATTGTTTACGATAAAAAGGAGGTTTACAAAGCTGATTTGATTATAAAAATTGCCCCACCAACAGAGGACGAGGTTGAAATGATGAAAATGGGTCAGGTTCTTTTTTCTGCACTACAGATGTCGACTATGAAAGCCGATTATCTGAAATCACTTATGAAAAAGAATATTACCGCTTTGTCCTTTGAATACCTTCGTGACGAAGGAAATATTTTAAGTGTTGTGAGGGCCATGAGTGAAATTGTAGGCGCTACTTCTGTTCTTATTGCTGCAGAATACCTCAGTAATGTATTTGAGGGTAAGGGTTTAATGCTTGGGGGAATTACCGGTGTACCTCCCACTGAAATAGTTATTTTGGGTGCGGGAACGGTTGGAGAATATGCTGCTCGAACTGCTATCGCGCTGGGTGCTGAAGTCAAGGTTTTTGATAGCTCCGTTTACAGGTTACGTCGGCTTCAAAATAATATTGGTAGCCGGGTTTTTACCTCTGTTATACAACCGGTTGTATTACATAAGGCAATTTGTAGTTGTGATGTAGCTATCGGAGCTATTCGCGCAAATCATGGCAGAAGTCCCTGCATTGTTTCAGAGGAAACAGTAAGTAAAATGAAACCCAACTCAGTGATAATTGATGTGAGTATCGACCAGGGTGGGTGTTTTGAAACCTCAAGTGTTACTAATCATACCGTCCCAACATTCAGAAAACACGATGTGATTCACTATTGTGTTCCAAATATTGCATCAAGGGTTTCGCGTACTGCAACCTACGCTTTAACTAATATTTTCACTCCAATCATTTTAGATATAGGAGAAATGGGCGGAATAATGAATTTGATTTGGGAAAAGCCTGGGATTCGGAACGCAATATACCTTTACCAAGGAAAATTGACCAATAAGGATCTATCAGACCGCTTTAATATCCCAATGAAAGATCTTGATCTTTTGATCGTCTCAAATCGCTGATGAAAAAATTTCTATTATTTCTACTCCTATTCGGATTCCATGAAACTTATTCCCAAGTTAAAAATCCTTATGGATTAGAGGTCGTTAATGAGTATAGTACCTATAAAAAATCAGTTGAGCTCGATAAAAACAAAGAGCTAATTGAAATCAAAAAACGTATCCCCACTATTAAACTTGATATCAGATACGCCAAGAAAAATAATTTTGCTAAACAAGCTGTTTACAAACAGGCAAGGGCATTTGCGAGGTTACCGGTAGTTGATGCACTTCAAAATGTTCAGAATGAACTGAAAAAATCTGGATACGGACTAAAAATATTTGATGGATACCGCCCGTACAGTGTAACGGTTAAATTCTTTGCAATTGCCTCTGATAAAAGTTTTGTTGCAAACCCCAAAGATGGATCGCGCCATAACAGAGGCTGCGCAATTGACCTAACTCTAATTGATCTGAGAACGGGAAAAGAATTAGAAATGCCTACTCCTTACGACAGCTTCGCTGTAGAAGCGGCGTCTGATTTTAATAATCTTCCTGCCAATATCCTTCATAACCGCAAATTACTTCGAGATAATATGGAAAAACACGGATTCAAGGTACTTAATAATGAATGGTGGCATTTCGATTTTATTGGATGGAAGAATTATGAGTTAATGGATATTGCGTTCGAAGACCTTTAAATCCGCAAAGAACTAATAAATTGAAGTACTAATAAAAATATTTTACCCCAGTTGAATTTAATTGGGATTAATAAACTTTGTTGATCGCCCTTGCGAGAATTTCAAGCTCTTCCTTTTTATGACCACTATTTAAAACGATTCTGTGAATTGATTTACCCCTAGGATCAGGATAAGGAAAGGAGGATATATTTATACCATTTTTTATAATATCAACTGCGATTTCATCATCCTCAAGCAAAAATACCGG
This sequence comes from Daejeonella sp., assembly GCA_030831705.1. Taxonomy (GTDB): domain Bacteria; phylum Bacteroidota; class Bacteroidia; order Sphingobacteriales; family Sphingobacteriaceae; genus Daejeonella. The sequence goes on from JAURKO010000098.1 coordinate 10,649, forward strand.
AAAATTAGGAATGAAAAAAAGCTTTTTGGTGGATATAAGCAGATCTGTGAAGCGTATTAAATTGCTATGCAAATTCTTCAGTTGCTGCTTATAAATTAGCTCCGCATGAACAAAGGCATAAAGCATCCCGGGTGAAGGGGGTGAACTGCCAACATAAACAGGTGAATTTCTCAAACTCGTTATCCCTGCATTACTGCCAAGAATAATACCTGCATCAAAACCCATTGCCTTGGCCATAGAGGCTGTTACAAAAATCTGGATATTAGGCAATTTTGGTAGATTGCTATAAACTCCCTTGCCTTCATCTCCTGTAATTCCAACTCCATGCGAATCATCAATCAATAAGACAATTTCTTTCTTAGGATCAATCCGTTTTAGCCAATCAAATCGGTAGATCTCAGGAATTAAATTATTAAGCGAATTGCTGATAATCATCACGGGTTGATCTGATTCATTGATCTGATTGATCGCTTGCTCTGCCCACACTTCAAATTTTATTTTTGGCGCTTTGGGTCTTCCAATCCAGAGTGCCGGATGGGTATCAGGGGCATATATTAGCAAATGAGTATCATGATATTGCTGAACAACTAGCTGGGCGGCCAGGTATCCACTTGACAAAAAGATGGAATCTTCAGCTCCAAAGCGTCTGGCGGCTTCATTTTCGGCGATAGAAAAAATATCCAGGGTAATATTATTACTTCGGGATGCCCCGTGATTAAGCCCGTATATCTCAATACCTTCAAAAACAAGTTTTTTGAAAGCCTGGTTATGAGGCATTCCCAAATAGGCTGTGCCACCAAAAAAAAGGCTTAAGCCTGTACCATTCTTCATGCCTTTTATAAGCTTATTGAGGTTCCTATTTTATTGTGCTACTATGATGCGACTTTCCGTATCGCATCGTTTTAAGATCTACCTTTCCTTTTGAATCAATAGTCAACTCAAAAAATAAATCATAATCATCATCTGCAATGGCAAAAAGGGGTCTTTTTGCACCAAAAGCCTCGAGCAGCTCCAGTACAGTGTTTGAATGCCCCACAATTAGAACCTTGCGCCCATTATATCTTGTTTTTACTAGCTCCGAGATTCCACGAAAATCTTGTGCATCATACGTTTGGACCTCCAATTTGTTGTTATTCGCAGAATAAGAAGCGGTCTGCCTTGTTCTTTTGTACTTTGTAGCAAATGCCGCATCAAGTTTAATACCTTTCAATTTAACGGCTAATGCCTCAGCTCTTTCTCTGCCATCAATACTAAGTTCAGGATCCTGATTCTTAGGGTCTGAAATATCTTTTTCAGCATGCCTAAGAATATAAATTGTGGTTGTACCAGGATCATCTATTCTGAAGCATAATGCAACAATTGCCAGAAATAATATAAGAACGACCTTTATGTTTTTCATGATGCTGATTTTTGTTTTGGCAGATTTATCTGCCATGAAACCAGTAAATAATTGCTAAATCTATTAAAACCAATCAATATTTTTTGTGAATCTCGTTGATCACTTTTTCCATTTCAGAACGTATTTCTGATGTCGGCCTGGTAAAATTATTGTTCATGAATGAAAAAATCAGCTTTTTACCCGAAGCTGTAATAAGGTAGCCGCTTAAATTATGGTTGTTTGACAGGCTTCCTGTTTTTGCAAAAACATAGGGCTTATCTCCTTTAAAAAGATTTTTTAAAGTTCCCGTTTTTCCACCCTGGGGTAAGAGGTCAAAAAGCCGGTCCTGATCGCCAATTTCATCATAAATCTTTTCACACAGCCTAACTATGCTTCTTGGCGTAAATAAATTTTGCCTGGAAAGGCCTGAACCATCTACCCATACTGCCTTATCGGGAAGGTCAGACAGAAAATTCTTTTTTACATAATCAATTACTACGGCAGTATTCATTTCCATTCCTTTGCTTGCAGCAATATTTAAAAGAATTTGCTCGGCTATGAAATTGTCGCTTGGCAGTAGCATTCTTTTATAAAGTGTATCTGCGGAAATACTATTCCATGTCTGGGTTTGTGTTGGTTTTGAATAAGTGATATTACCTGAAAATGCCGGAATTGATTGTTTTAACAACTCTCCAATTAATTCATCTGAAACTTTAAATGGTATTATCTGATTAAATCCTACGGGCGCACTTGAAATTGGCTGAGTAAATACGTTACTCATGATATCCCGTTTAATTATAAATCTTGAAGGATACTCAGATTGGACTGTATGCAGTTTCATAAGTCCCCCGGAAACAAATCCCGGATAGCTTTGTAATCCCTCTGAATTTCTGCTAAAACGCACAACATTACCATACATAGGCAGATCTGACATTTCGGGCTGGTAATACTCATTATAATCATCATAAGTCCAGCCCGTACCATAAAAATCACCTTTAAATACTCCTTTTGCCCGATAAATCTTTTTTCCTGAGCTGTTAAGCTTTTCTAATACCTGCTGTTCTTTAAACTGAGGATCAAGAAATGAAGGATCGGCTGTTCCCCAAAAAATCAAAGAGTCGCCGCGCTCAATATATTTTAGTCCGGCAATTGAATCCTTTAAAAGCATTAAACCAGCATAAAATGTAACTAATTTGGCATTTGAAGCCGGCGTAAAATATTTATCTTCATTCAAACCAGTAATCATTTTTCTTTTCCCCAGATCATAAAGCGAAAAGCCAGTAAAATGATCCTTAAGGATTACTGAACTCTTTAACATTTTCAGAATTTTTCGTGGGGGGAGTGCGTTTGAAAAAGCAGCTTCAACAATTAAAAAAGACAAGATTAGTACTATAAATTGCTTTGTTTTCATTACAATATTTTTAAAAACCGGCATGAGAACCAGCCATGGAACTCTCCATTTTTTAAAAATAGAAAAGAATTACTGATGATATACATTTTAAGCTCAAAATGATCTTTAAAAATAGATTGATGGTTATTTGTTCGCACATTGGTGGTTGATGAAACAATAGATTGGTTTGAATTTCATGAATAAACATGAAAATTATTATTCCTTCGATTGATAGTCCTTTTTGTAGGAATTGATATATTTATCCACGAAAACTGTAAAAAAATTATACATATTCAATTCAATCAATAGATTTGTAAATAGCTTACAACCTAACCATTAAATAAAAACCTATGTTAATAAGATTTCCTAAAGTACAAATCGCCGTTATAGCGGCGCTAGTCTTTCTTTCCGGACTGGATTATGTCCAGGCACAGGATCGCAAAAAACCTGTTACTCCGGCTACTGAGCCAGCTAAGCCAGCTGCTCCAACACCGCCAACACCGCCAAAGTCGGGTATTAAGCCCTACAAAGAGGTCATAACCGATAAAGCCAAAACTGATAATGGTTTATTTAAGGTTCATCGTCTGGATGGGAAATATTTTTATGAAATACCCGACTCATTGTTTAACCGTGAAATGCTTGTGGTTACCCGTTATTCTAAAACCCCAACTGTCGACGGAACTTATGGTGGCGAGGAACTAAATGAGCAGATCTGGAAATGGCAAAGAAGAGACAAGCAGGTAATGATCCGAATTCCTTCTTACCGCAATATTGCTGACAAAAATACAGAAATGTTTGAGGCTGTTAAAAATTCAAACCTGGATGCCGTTTTATCCTCATTTGACATTAAGGCTATCAACAAAGATTCCAATTCAGTCGTTATTGATGTGACCGATTTATATGCGAAGGATGTACAATCTCTTGGTTTACCGCAGATGATAAGAACTCGATATAAAATAACGGTTATGGATGAGTCCCGTAGCTATGTTGATACGATTAAATCCTTCCCAATTAATATTGAGGTTAGTTCATTAAAAACATACCGTGCTTCAGATGCTCCGGGAGATAAATCGATTGGTTCAATGACTGTTGAAATTCACAATTCAATGTTATTATTACCTAAGGTGCCATATAAACCTCGTTTTTCGGATGATAGGGTTGGTTTCTTCGGACAAAGCCAGACAGATTACGGACTGGATGCACAAAAAGCACAGGTTACGCGCTACATTCATCGCTGGAAACTGGAACCAAAAGATCCTGCTGCTTATAAACGTGGTGAATTGGTAGAACCTAAAAAGCAGATAGTATATTATATCGATCCTGCTACTCCTGCTAAATGGAGACCTTATCTTATTGAGGGTGTAAAAGACTGGAATGCAGCATTCGAAGAAGCAGGGTTTAAAAATGCTATCACAGCAATGGAGGCTCCTGCCAATGATCCTGACTGGTCGCCTGAAGATGCCCGGTATTCCGTGATCCGGTATTTTGCTTCCAACATCCCAAATGCCTATGGACCACATATTTCCGATCCACGTTCTGGTGAGATCATGGAATCAGATATAGGTTGGTATCATAATGTTATGAATCTGGTTAGAAATTGGTTTTTTGTCCAAACAGCTGCCATAAATCCGGATGCCCGCAGTCCGAAATTTAAAGATGAAGTCATGGGACAACTGATTCGCTTTGTATCATCACATGAAGTTGGACATACTCTCGGACTTCCACATAACTTTGGTTCAAGCGTTGCCTATCCGGTTGATTCATTGCGTTCTCCATCCTTTACCAAAAGAATGGGTGGAACAGCACCCTCAATTATGGATTATGCCCGATTTAATTATATCGCTCAACCCGGAGACGAAGGAGTTGTTTTATATCCAGGAATTGGCGATTATGATAAATGGGCAGTGAAATGGGGTTATTCGTGGTTTGATAATCAAACACCCGAAGAAGAGGCTAAAACACTGAACAAATGGACTATAGAAAGAGCAGGAAACCCGGTTTATTTCTATGGACAGCAAACAGGAAACCCTATTGATCCGCGTGCACAATCCGAAGATTTGGGTGATGATGCAATGAAAGCTTCCAAATATGGAATTGCAAATTTGAAACGGATCCTACCTAATATTGAAAAATGGACCTATGAAGAAGGCAAGCCTTATGATAACCTTAAAGAACTATATGGCGAAGTACTAAGCCAGTGGAATCGTTATATGGGTCACGTACGTTCAAATATCGGTGGTATTTATGAGGATGATAAAACTTATGAACAAAAGGGCCCTGTGTATACACATGTAGCTAGGGCAAAACAAAAAGAAGCCGTAAAATTCATTAATGATCAAGCCTTTATTACTCCGGTTTGGATGCTTGACCAGAATGTACTTAACAAATTTGACAATGCAGGGATTGTTGACCGTTTAAGAAGAACACAGGTAGGTGTTCTGAATGGCGTTCTTGATTTTGGACGTTTGAGCAGGGTTATTGATAACTCAGTTAAAAACGGTATCAATTCCTATCCGATGGATGAATTATTGGCAGATCTTCGAAATGGCATTTGGTCGGAACTGAAAACAGGCGCAAATTTAGATACTTACCGCAGAAACCTTCAGCGTGCCTATATTGAAAGGATGTCATATCTTCTAAATGAAGATGAAGCATCAGTTGCTCCTCAATTTGCAGCTTTCGCCGGACCGCAGATTGATGTTTCACAATCAGACATCCGTCCAATGGCTAGACAAGAACTTAAATTACTGGCGGTACAGGTAAAAACAGCATTAACCAAGTATTCAAACCCGGTATTAAGGGCTCATCTTGATGATGTTTTGGTTCGAATTGACGAGGCCTTAGATCCAAAAAAATAAAATCACAACTTAATTTAGAAGCCCCGGAAAGTATTTTCTGGGGCTTTTTATTTTATGAGTTTTGGTAATTTAGAGCACTGGTTTATTGCTATGAAAATCTTAGTTTTTTCGTTATTGTTTCTCTTAGTTCAGACTGGCAGAATATTTGCACAATCTGATTCTATGGCTGTATCAAAAGCCAATTGGAAAAAAGAGAAAATAGGAAAAGGCGTGCTTTTAAAAACTTTTTGTTTTAATAATTCGCTTTTTAGTTCTAATCAAAATATAAGTATCCTCGAGATAAAACAAAATAATAGCTTGTTCTTTGACTTAGGTTATGATTCCAAAAAACTTATAAAAACAAGTGATTTTGGCAAGCAAAACAATGCTATGGCAGCACTTAACGGTACTTTCTTTGATATTACAAATGGTGGGTCAGTAGATTATATCCGAGCAGACGGTATGGTTATAAATGAAAACCGTCTTGGAAAAAATGGGAAAAGGGCGGCACATCAACAATCTGCCCTGGTGTTTGATAAAGGGAAATTAAAAATTGCAAAATGGGATGGTATCCCCCTCTGGGAGCAATCACTCAAAGCTGAAGATGTTATGGTAAGCGGTCCGCTTCTAATATTAAATCAAACAATTGAAAAACTAGATACAACAAATACCTTCAACAAAACCAGACATCCCCGAACCGCTGTTGCAATAACGAAAAATAAACGGGTTCTATTACTTACGGTAGATGGCCGGAATGAAAACTCTGCGGGAATGAGCCTCTTCGAACTTACAAAATTGATGCGCTGGTTACATGCATCAGATGCGATCAATTTGGATGGAGGTGGGTCAACAACCTTATGGATAACAAATTACAAGGATAATGGGGTAGTTAATTTCCCTACGGATAATAAGAAATGGGATCACGAGGGGGAGCGAAAGGTTGCGAATGTAGTCCTTTTAAAGAAAAAATAATCTAGACATAGTCACATATCTATAAATTATGATTACTGACTATGGAATTAAATCTATTATAGCTAATTTTCATTAAATTCAAATAAACAAACCTGTTGGAAGATTAAGTATGAACAAGTCGGATGATAACTATGTTTATCTTATCAATAAAATTGACGGTTTTATACGAAAGTATTATCTCAATAAAGTCGTAAAGGGTTCTATCTTTTTGGCTTCATCTTTTCTTTTTGCCTATCTAATAATAACATTCGCTGAGTATTGGGGGCATTTTGATCCTGCCGTAAGAAGTGTATTATTTTATGCGTTTGTTTTGGGTAATTCTTTCGTTTTAGCAGCATACATCATTCATCCCCTTTTAGCTTATTTCAAACTTGGAAAAACGATCAGCTATGAACAGGCATCTTCAATAATTGGCAGGCATTTTATACCTGTAAAAGATAAATTGTTAAATACCTTACAATTAAAGAAGCTTTCGGAACTTAACCCGGATCAGCGAAACCTGATTGAAGCCAGCATTAATCAGAAAATTTCCGAACTCAGACCCGTTCCATTTACTTCCGCAATTCATATCAATGAAAACAGAAAATATTTAAAATACCTATTAGGACCATTAGCAATTATCATCATCGTATTTTTTGCATCGCCCTCTATTCTTAGTGAAAGCACAGAACGCTTGATCAATCATAATAAACGATTTGTAAAAAAGGCTCCATTCAGGTTTGAGATTCTTAATAAACAACTTTCTGCAGTACAAGGAGCTGATTTTACCTTATCAATTAAGCTATTGGGTAATGAAATTCCTGCCGACATTTACCTGGAAGACGGATTAAATACCTTTAAACTTGATAAAGAAAATATTATTCGCTTTAAACACACCTTTAGAAACCTACAGAAAAATAAAAAGATAACATTAAAGGCTGGTGAATTTCGATCAGAAGAGTATACACTCGAGGTGAAGGCTAAACCTACTCTTTTAGATTTTGATGTACAGATTGAATATCCTCAATACCTCAATAAAAGAAATGAAAAGCTAGAAAATACTGGTGACTTAATTGTTCCGGAGGGATCCGTTATTACCTGGAAATTCAGGGCACAAAATTCTGATCAGATCAATGTGGAGTTAAACAAGAAAAGCTTTTTGTTAAATGAATCTGAAGAAAATGAATTTAAATTTAGTTATAGGGCATTAAAAAGCCTTTCTTATTCTATTAAACCAATTAATTCTGATGTACGGGCAACAGAAGGTGTTTCATATGAATTAAGAATAATACCTGACCTACTCCCGGTAATTAATGTGAACGAACGAGCAGATTCGCTTAATTCCAGGATATTATATTTTGTTGGACAAGCTAATGATGATCATGGTTTCTCAAAACTAAACTTCAATTACAGAATACTTTCAGAAAAAACAAAAAATGCAGAAAAAGAAGAAATTAAATCGATAAAAATTGATAAAAATAATCTTCAGAGTAATTTTTTCTACCTATGGAATGTGAATCAAATTGCGGCAAAACCGGGAGAGGAAATTGAGTACTATTTTGAGGTATTCGATAATGATGCGGTTAATGGGCCGAAATCTGCTAAATCATCTATTAAAACCTTGAAACTGCCTTCTGAAGAAGATTTAGAGCGAAAATTAGAAGCAAACTCTAAGCAGATCAAAAAAAAGATGGAGGAGGCTATTAAAAAGTCTGCCCAGCTAGAGAAGGAAACTAAAAAATTGAATCAAGAACTATTGAACAAAAAAAACCTTTCACTTGAAGAAAAAAAGCAAATTCAAAACCTACTGAATAAACAAAAAGAAATTGAAGAATTAGTTAAAGATATCCGAAAAGACAACAAACAAAATTCAACGGAACAACAAGAAGAAAACGAACAGATCCTTGAAAAACAAAAACAGATTGAAGAACTTTTCAATAATGTTCTAGATGAGAAGACTCGCGAAATATTGAAAAATATCGAAAAGCTACTCGAAAAAAATAA
>JAURKO010000018.1 GCA_030831705.1 Daejeonella sp.
GCATTGTCATTCTGGCAAAGGCCAGAACCTCCTTCGGCAAGGTTTATTTTACCCGGAGGCTGTTTTTCATCGGGACGGGCAGTCTGTTAATAGAAGCATAAGCCATGATAAACAAACCCGGGTGGCAGCTCTATCTTTTTTGTGATAAGAATCTCATACTAAAATTAAATTTCCCGCAAAAAAATAGGGCAGAACACGGGGCTGGAATAAGCGAAGAGAAACAGATCCTGCTTTCTAAGAGGAGAGATAAACTTCAGTTAAACTTCAGTTGAGTAAGATTTTATATCGAACTAGGATTAGATAAATTTATACCAGAGAATATAACTCTTCACGTTGTTGTTTCACCGAATCACTATTGATGTATTCATCATAAGTCATCAATTTATCAATAATGCCTCCTGGGGTTAACTCGATAATTCGGTTGGCAACAGTTTCTGTAAGTTCATGATCTCTTGAAGTGAATAAAATAACACCTTTAAAATCCTTCATTCCGTTATTCAGAGCTGTGATTGATTCCAAATCCAGGTGATTTGTAGGCTCATCGAATAACAAAAGATTAGCCTGTTGAAGCATCATTCTAGAGAACATACAGCGCATTTTCTCTCCTCCTGAAAGAACTGAAGATTGTTTCAAAACCTCTTCGCCAGAAAATAACATTCGGCCTAAAAAACCTCTGATAAATTGTTCGTCCTTATCTCCTTCTGAGTACTCCCGTAACCAATCAATTAGGTTTGTATTTTTGGTTGTAAAATAGTTTGAATTGTCATTAGGGATATCTGCAATATTTATAGTTACGCCCCATTTATATGAACCTTTATAGTCAGAATCTCTGCCACTAAGAATATCATAGAATGCAGATGTAGCTAAACTATTTTCTGAGAGAATGGCTATTTTATCTCCTTTATTAACCATTAGATTAATGCCAGAAAATAATACCTCACCATTTAGTTCTTTCTTCAGATTTTCTATTTGAAGAATTTGGTCACCTGCTTCTCTGCCCTGATGATTAAAGATGATTCCTGGATATTTACGATTGGACGGTTTAATCTCATCAATATTAATTTTATCTAATGCCTTTTTACGACTAGTTGCTTGCTTTGACTTAGATGCGTTAGCACTAAATCGACGGATAAATTCCTGTAGTTCCTTGACTCTTTCTTCTGTCTTTTTATTCTGGTCAGAGCGTTGCTTTAATGCGAGCTGACTTGATTCATACCAGAACGTATAATTTCCGGTATAGATATTCATTTTACTGAAATCAATATCCACCACATGGGTACAAACTGTATCTAAAAAGTGCCTATCGTGAGAAACTACAAGAATGATTCCCTCATAAGATGCCAAGAAGTCTTCTAGCCATGCAATGGTTTGAATGTCAAGGTCGTTGGTAGGCTCATCCAGCAAAAGAATATCAGGTTTTCCAAACAATGCCTGTGCAAGAAGCACTCTTACCTTTTGGTTGCCATCTAAATCTTTCAATAAACTAAAATGGAATTCTTCTTTAATTCCAAGATTACTTAGCATGGTAGCTGCATTATTCTCTGCATTCCAGCCATCCATTTCGGCAAATATGTTTTCAAGTTCACCTGCCCGTTCACCGTCTGCTTCAGAAAAATCTTCTTTTGCATACAAGGCATCCTTTTCTTTCATAATGCTATGGAGCTCTTTATGACCCATCATAACCGTCTCTATCACAGGGAAATCATCAAAAGCATAGTGATTTTGGGTTAAAACAGCCATTCGTTCTCCAGGAGTGAACGAAACAGAGCCACTGCTTGGATCGATTTCTTTGGAAAGAATTTTCAGGAAAGTTGATTTTCCGGCACCATTGGCACCGATTATCCCATAACAATTTCCGGGAGTAAATTTTAAATTTACTTCTTCAAAAAGAGTTCGTTTGCCGTAGCGGAGAGAAAGATTTGATACAGTAATCATCTATATAAAATAAATTGCGAAGGTACGGATTTAATGGAGTATTTTAAACATATGAGAATGATTGTGGGGGGAATAGCCCATTTTGAATTGTTTATAACTATACAGTCTCAATTTGGATGCCTGCTTCGCTAATACTTAAAAAATATGCTTCTTTGCAAACATGAATACTATAAAGGAAGAACTGTATAAACATTGTATCAATTATGTTCATAATTGTATTGATACAGCCCAAAAGGCTATAGATGATGCCGTTGAATCAGCAAATGATGATACTAAAAGCAGTGCCGGAGATAAGTATGAAACCAGTCGCGAAATGATGCAGCAAGATATTGATAGAAACAGGAAACAACTGGAAGAAGCAAAAAGACAAAATTTAGTCCTGAACCAAATTGAACACAAAGCGAATTATGATGTTGTTCAAGCTGGAAGTCTGGTTATTACCAATCTGGGTAAATTTTATATTGGAATTAGTTGCGGACAAATTCAGGTTGATGGATCTCATTATTTTGCTGTTTCAGCGATATCACCAATTGGGACAAGACTTATGTTTCAAAATGCAGGATATGAGTTTGACTTTAATGGAAAGAATTTTAAAATTGAGGAAATCAAATAAATAGCTTCTATTTTACCTTCTCTTTGTTTAAAATGGTATCATCAAACCAGTTAACTATTTCTTTTGTCAACGCTATCCGCCTGTTTGTGAATGCATGATCTGTGTTCCACATTTTATAGTCAAAATTTTGCCTTGGATTAAATTTTGAGAAATTGGTATTGTTTTGGTGTTCATCAATTACCAATATTGCTTTATTAGATTTTGAAACTTGTGTCTCAATGTCATAGGAATCAAGCTTAGCAAGAATATCATCCAAAAATTTATTGGGGTCACAGCTAAGCATCCCAAGTGTCAAAAGGTATTCTTTAAGTCCGATAAGATTACCCTCAGCGCCTTCTCCCTGTAATAAGGTGAACGGATTAAAAACTGAGATTCCAACAATAGATTTAACTCTTGGATCTTTTAATCCAGCCAGAAGTGCTATTCCGGCCCCCATACTATGGCCGACTAAAGCAATTTTTGAGGTGTCGACCCGTAATTTTTCTGCGTTAATACTATCGGTAAGATAATCTACTACCGCAATTGCATCATCTATTGCATTTTGAAATCCAAATGTTCCTTTACTTCCCCATGTTCCGCGGTAATTAAAATAAATTACATTATAGCCTGCTCTTCTTATGTTTTGTGCCAGATCTAAACTTCGTTCATTACCTGGTATACCATGGTGTAAGATTATCGTTGGGTGTGGACCCTTTCCATCTGCAGTATATGCAAATCCGTACATGGTTAACCCATTCGATTGTATTTGTAATTCAACTTGCCCTGCTGGAAAAAATTCATCAGGCTTTAGGTCATTTTGAATATATTCAATACTTCTCTTCTTTGAAATTATTTTATTGTCTGATTTACAGGATGTTATAAGTATTGTTGATGCTAAGCAGAATAGGGTAATGGAGTAAATAATCTTCATAGGTGGTTCCGAATAGTCTCAAATAAAATAAATGAGCATAAAAAAGGGCTTATGTTGGTTAACATAAGCCCTTCTAATATAAGAAACTTTTTTATCGAACTTTAAAAACTACTTTAGTGTCGGCCCAGATCATGGCGACGTTTCCGTTGTCAGCAATATCAAAAGTAAAAACTTCTGTATTTCCTGAGGATTTTCCGGCCTTAACATTCACACGTAATGCGTCTTCACTTTCTTTATAAACAGTTCCCCACTGCTTCCATGTCTTGTTGAAAATTATAGTCCATTCCTCATCCCCTGGAATAGTATAAAGACCATATTTTCCTGCTGGTAATGTTTTACCTTCAATTTTAACATCCTTGCTTGTTTCAAAAACAGTAGCCTCATTTGCGCCCGTACGCCAAACTTTTCCAACTGGTGCCAATGCTGATAACGCTCTTCCTTTTAGAGAAGGGCGACTGTAATCAATTGAAATTTCAGTACCGGATCCAAGAGTTTTGGAAACTTTTTCAGGCGGACTTGGTCTTTTACTTTTATCCTGCTGTGCGGATGAGCTAAGACTTAAAAACAGTCCGGAAACCAAGGTTAATAAAAATAGTTTTTTCATGATTTTATTTTTTATGATCTATAAATATATCGATTAGGTAAAATTAAATTGTATTTCTTGTGGGTTAAAAACTTTTTATAATGCTGTTATGAAGGGTACGGGTATTCCAATAGCCACTTGCAATTATTCTTCTGATGGTGTATAATGGATCATTTTCATCCCTTTTTTCTGCAAGAATGAATGCTGAAGTAAAGCCTCTTTTCTTCAGTTCCGGGATAGCTTCTTTATTCCATAATCCAAATGGATAAGCGAAATATTTTACATCCTTACCAGTAATTTCTTTCAGTGTTTTGGTTGGTTTCTCTATTTGTGTTACCCAATCTTCACCCTGATATTTCTTTACATTCTGATGGTCATAAGTATGTGAACCAATTACGTGACCTGCATCCGATAGCTCTTTTACCTGGGCCTTACTCATGTAATTTGGCTTACCCAGAGAAACAGTCATGATAAAAAATACACCTTTAAATCCATATTTCTTCAATTCTGGAAGTGCATTTGTGTACTGATCCAGTTTGGTATCATCAAAAGTTAGCATAATAGGTTTCTTAGGTAATTTTGCACCATAAACCAGGTAATTATAAAGCTGATCAGGTAAAATAGTCTGGTAACCACTGTCTGCGAGCATTTTCATCTGCGATTTAAACTCGGCAATGGGTACAATATAATCCTTTCCCATTTTTCCGTCTGTTGAAATCCAGTTTCTGATTTGGTGATAACAAAGAATTGGCACCTGTGGTCTGCCAAGAATTTCGGCAGCATTAGCCTTTTTACCTGTTAGTTGCTCTGATGCTGTTTTTTCTGCCTCTTCTGTAGTGCTTTTTTCAATGGATTGACTGGCTGGAATATTACCTGCGGAGTCTGAAGACGGAGTCGTCGAATTTGATTGACATGAAGAAAGGTAGATACTGAATATGAGTAGATAAAATGAGATAGACTTTTTGTTCATCATTTGAAAATAGATAGTTTCAGTGGTCTGGTTAATTTGATGACGAAAATATAGAAAAATACGCTTAAACACAGAATTGCATTTAAATTATCGTTTTAATTCTTAGTCCGATTCACTAAATCGATTGAAGATATTTGCATTACCTTTGTATTTTGAAAAGCAAGATGACTGAAAAGGTATTAAAGAATTTAAAAATAGCATCTCTGAATGAGATGCAGCGTGTTGCAATAGATGCTGCAGCGAAAAGCGACACGATTATTCTTTCACCTACAGGTTCTGGAAAAACCATTGCTTTCCTAATTCCCTTATTAAACCGCCTGGATGATTCGATACATGGAGTTCAGGCAATGATTCTCGTTCCATCCAGAGAGTTGGCTATGCAGATTGAGCAGGTTTTTAAAGCTATGGTAACCGGATTTAAGGTTAATTGTTTTTATGGAGGGCATCCGGTCAGAACTGAAAAGAACAATCTGACTCAGGCGCCGACTGTTTTAATTGGTACACCAGGGCGGATAGCATATCACATTCGTCATGAGAATTTTACTACAGATGAAATTCATACCCTGGTGTTGGATGAATTTGATAAGGCCTTGGAATTCGGTTTTGAGGATGATATGAGCTTTATTATCAGTCGCCTAAAAAATGTCAACAGGAGAATACTTACTTCTGCGACTAAAATGGAAGGAATTCCAGTTTTTGCCGGACTTATAAAACCAATTGAAGTTAATTTCTTAAAGGATATAAATAGCCGTCCAGATTTAAAAATCAGAACTGTAGTTTCTGAAGCAGCCGATAAGCTGGAGACCTTATTCTCTTTGATTTGTAAACTTGGAAGCGGCTCAGCGCTGGTTTTTTGTAATCATAGGGAAGCGGTTGACAGAATAAGCGCTTTGCTTTGGGACATGGGCCTGGATCACGGGGTTTTTCATGGGGGTATGGAACAGGAAGATCGCGAAAAAGCCTTATTGAAGTTCAGAAATGGTAGTTACCGCTTGCTGATTACTACCGATCTTGCATCAAGAGGCCTAGACATTCCTGAAATTGACTATGTAATTCACTATCAATTGCCCCATAATGAAGAGGCTTTTCTTCACAGGAACGGACGTACTGCAAGGATGCATTCAAGCGGTACGGCCTATGTAATTCTTACTGAAGCTGAACAACCCTCATTTATTTCAGATAATATAGAGGTAGTGAAATTGCCTGAAAAAGATGTTATTCCGCCAAATACTGATTGGGCCACTTTGTATCTTGGAGCAGGTAGAAAAGATAAAATTAATAAAATTGATATTGTAGGCCTTTTATTGAAAAAGGGTAAATTGGATAAAGATGAACTGGGCTTGATCGAAGTTCAGGATTTTTCATCCTATGCTGCTGTAAAGCGTAATAAAATTGATGCAGTGGTGAGACTGCTGAAGATGGAAAAGATTAAAAATAAAAAAATAAAAATTGAAGTTTCCAGATAATTGATATGAGCAATAATGACATTATGAAAAAGCTTCGGGTAGCACTCAAGCTGAACGATCAGGAAATTGTTGAAATCCTTAAATTGGTCGATTTTTCAATTACCAGAGCCGAATTGGGAGCTATTTTCCGAAATAAAGAGCATGAGAATTTTAAACCTTGTGGTGATCAGATTCTTCGGAATTTCCTCAATGGACTCATTATTTATAAACGTGGACCGAAACCGGAATAACACCGTATTCACTGTTTTAGGGTTAAAATGGACATCAACATCCAGCAAAGTATGTTTTTTGTCCAATACAAAGCAACCCCCATTTGATTACAATATTCATTTTATCCTTTAACTGAATTGAAACCTGCAGTATTTTAACCTAAACTTATAGGACTGTTCATAAGCTTTGGCCTAAGCACAAAATCTCCGTTAACTTTTTTTCCGCCTCAGCTGGTGCGGTAGGCACTGACCAAGCCTTAGCATTAACTTTAATAGCATCAGGTGCAGCGGCGGCATTTATTCGTTTTTGTTTTTTGTTTTTAAGGTACTTATGGTCTCGTCGTTCCTCCTCGGCATGTTTCTTTTCTGCCCGTCCGAACGGGTTCATCCGGGCGGGCTGCAGGAAAAGAAAAGAGAAAGATTATGAGTTATGAATAAGATTATTATTTTTTTATTTCAATTTTCCACAGATACTACTGATAACTTAAAAAACTTATTTTCCTAACATTGGGAATAGTCTTTTGATGTCTTCGTCGCTTGGCCGACTGCCATATTCACATATTTCAAATGATTCGGCAAAGCTCACTTGTCCTGCTTTTGCTATACCATACCATTTTTCAAGACTGCTTTTAACGGCCGGGTTGATACCACTACCCCTTAATTTCTTTAACCATTCCAATTGTTCTGCTTTTCCTTTTGGAACCTGATCTTCATAGTTTCCAATCCATGGAAGCCATTCATAAAATTGTGACTGATGAGCATCAAGGCTATATACCTTCTTGTCAATTACACTTGAAATATCCACTGCTATATCTGGTTGAAAGGGATTTGGTTTTTTAAAATTATCCTGAAAATATAGGAATACCGGGTTTTTACGTAGGGGAGGGGTATCCGGAGCGATGTTTGGAACTCCTACCATAAATGCCGCATCCTGTACCAAAATGCCCGTGTAGCGATGGTCAGGATGATAGTCGTTGGATCTGGGTGCAATAACTACATCTGCATTCCATTCTCTAATTCTTTTAATTACTTCCATACGGATAGCTAAAGTTGGAAGCAATTCACCATCATGATTATCCAATACCTCATAACTAACTCCTAATCTTTTTGAAACTTCTTTCGTTTCTTCCAGTCTTCTTTGGGCAAGCATTCCGCCACCTTCTTTCATATGACCCGCATCGCCGTTTGTGACAGATAGAAATTTAACTTTATGACCCATTGCTACAAAAAGAGCTGCAGTTCCTCCAGATTTTATATCACAATCATCGGGATGGGCTCCAATCATTATAATTTGAAGGGGTTTTTGCTGCGCAATCGAAGATGAAATCACAGAAAATAATAGAAATAGTATTTTTAAGAATCTTAGTTTCATAGTTAGATTTATATCTTGATTTGAAGGTATGCAATTCATACCGAATAGGAAATTTTTATCAATTTCATTGAGCCATTTCTGAAATTAAATCATCTAAATTTCACTAATTATTTGTCCGGATTTTTTCATTGTGAAAGGATTTATTACCTTCCAGCCTTATTGAATTTAAATGATTAGTCAGGTATACCATGAGCTTCTTTAAACCCGAACACATAAAGGGTAAAACTTTTAAAATAGGGTTGTATGCTGCAATTACAGTTTTTCTAACTTATACCATGGTTTTTGGCTTCAGAAAATCATTTACTGTTGCTACTTTCGACGGACTAACAATTGCTGGATATAGTTACAAAACTATACTTGTGATTTCCCAGATGTTAGGTTATATGCTCGCAAAATTTTACGGA
>JAURKO010000099.1 GCA_030831705.1 Daejeonella sp.
CTTACAAAAAACGCAATTAAAAGTCCAATCAAAACAATGGAAGAAACTATACTTTGAAGCAGTAATGAGATATTCCTCGTCAATCCCAGGCTTCCCAGTCCGATTTGAATAAGCTTTTGTATACCAAAAAATAAAAGCACATAAACCCCGAGAAAAAATAGATTTCCAAATTCCATAATCCCTTTGAAGTTGTATTTACCTTCATCTATATAAAAAGCAAGGAGCGTTATAATTACTGAAATGAGCAAAGGAAATACCAAATCCGATTTGAATCTTAACATAGTTGATCTCATAGTTTCATTTTATAGTTTCGACTAAAATATCAATTTTTCTATATATTTGTCCCATCAACAGGGGTGCCTTGTTTGCGAAATCAAACACAAAAACAGGCTGAGAATATACCCATCTGATAGTTGAGAAGTTATAGTTGAGAGTTGAGAGTTTCCGAACGGAGCTTTTAGCTTTAAGCTTTATCCTTTCAGCTTGCAGAGCACCTGATCCGGATAATGCCGGCGTAGGGAGGTAAGAGTTAATAAGCTGCATATAACCCCATTATGCAGAATTTTTAACTAAAAAAATTAATTAATTGAAAAAGTTATTCATCATCGCCATGGCGATTCTGATGCCTGTATTGGCTTCAGCTCAATTTTCTATTACAGGAAAAATATCAGAAAAAAATTCAGGCTTAGCGCTCAAATCTGCTAGTATTAGCTTAGCAAATCCGGCTTTATCGACCCGAACAGATTTAAACGGAAATTTCAGCTTTAAAAATCTAAAAGCAGGGAATTACCTGATCAAAATTACTTACATCGGTTATCAGACTCTGGAAAAATCGATCAGCCTTGATGGTAGTATTAATCTAGATCTGGAATTGATTCCTAACAATCTGCTTGCAGACGAGGTACTGGTCAGAGCTACCCGGGCATCCGAAAATTCAGCAAGCACCTACCGGAATATCAGTAAGGAGGAGCTTGAAAAAAATAATCTAGGTCAGGATTTACCCTTTCTCTTAAACCAGACTCCATCTGTGGTTGTCAGTTCGGATGCAGGGAATGGAATCGGTTATACTGGCATCCGCATCCGCGGAAGCGACCCAACACGTTTAAATGTCACCATAAATGGTATTCCATACAATGACCCTGAAAGCCAGGGTACCTTTTGGGTGAACCTCCCAGATTTTGCCTCATCGGTAGACAATATTCAGATACAAAGGGGTGTAGGAACATCTACTAATGGTGCGGGCGCTTTTGGAGGTAGTTTGAATATACAAACCACAACCAAACAGGATTCTGCCTATGCTGAGCTTAACAATACTTTTGGTTCATACCAAACCTTGAAAAATACCATTAATGCGGGAACCGGACTAATCAATAATAAGTTCAGTTTTGACGGTAGATTATCCCGAATCAAGTCTGATGGGTATATAGACCGCGGTTCGTCCATGCTCAAATCCTATTTCTTAAGTGGGGCTTACTACGGTAAAAAAGATCTGATTCGTGTCAACGTTTTTTCAGGATCTGAAAAAACCTATCAGGCATGGAACGGAGTGCCCGAAAACCTGCTCAAAACAAACCGGACCTTTAATGGCTTCACTTATGATGACCAGACTGATAATTATACACAGGACCACTATCAGTTTCTGTATTCACATACATTTTCTGATAAGTTTTCGGCTAATACAGCCCTTCATTACACTTACGGAAGAGGCTATTTCGAGGAATTTAAGGAAGATCAAAAGCTGGAAAATTATGGCATCAATCCGGCAATTGTTGGGGCAAGTACCATTGATAGAAGCGACCTGATCAGACGCCGCTGGCTGGACAATAATTTTTATGGCCTCACTTACTCTCTTTATTATAATCCCTCAAAGGAACTTATTTTCACTTTAGGAGGAGCATATAATGAATATGATGGCGATCATTTCGGTGAAGTAATTCGTGGCCAATTTGTTCCAATAGGTAATACGATTTCTCCATACTTCAAGGGAAATGGCTTTAAAAAAGATTTTAATACTTATGCCAAGGCCGATTTTGAACTCGGGAAGCTGAAGTTATTTGCTGATTTACAGTATAGAAGTGTTAGTTACAGGGTTAACGGAACCGATAAAAACAGAATGAATTTAGATCAGGAAGATCTTCTGCATTTTTTCAATCCGAAATTCGGTTTGAGTTATACCCTAAATTCCATGAACAATGTGTATGCTTCAGTTGCAGTTGCCAATAAAGAACCAAACCGCGATGATTATATCAATTCTACACCGGCCAACAGGCCATTGTCAGAAAATTTGCTTGATATTGAAGCAGGGTATCGGCTTGGGGGTAGCAGAATTAATGCCGGAATTAATGCTTATGGAATGATCTACCGCAACCAGCTTGTTCTGACCGGAAAAGTGAATGATGTGGGTGAATATATTCGTCAAAATGTTGAAGACAGCCATCGCTACGGTATTGAAGCTGATACCAGATTACAGATTAATAATAAATTAGCTTGGACTGTTACCGCCTCAATAAGTGATAATAAGATAAAAAATTTCACAGAATATGTGGATGATTATGATAATGGCGGACAAATTGTCAATAATTACAAGAACACTGATCTAGCATTTTCTCCAAATTTTATCGGATCCGGCGAATTGAGTTGGCAGGCTCTCAAGAAAACTGAAATTGCCTTGTTAAGCAAATACGTAGGTAAGCAATACCTGGATAATACCTCTAATTCGCAAAGAAGCCTTGATGCATTTTTTGTAAATGATCTACGATTAAGGTATAATACTTCATTCAAAGGGGTAAAAAATATAGGAATAACTTTAATGGTTAATAATGTGTTTTCTGAACTTTACGAAGCGAATGGATATACATTTAGTTATTTGTATGGTGGAGATTTTACCACTGAAAACTTTTACTACCCGCAGGCACCACGTAATTTTTTACTTGCCTTAGGTTTGAAATTTTAACAGAACGCAGACAGGGTTTTGAAGATTTTTTGAAAAATTTAAGGCAATGCATTTTGACAAAACCGAAATCAA
>JAURKO010000100.1 GCA_030831705.1 Daejeonella sp.
CTTAATGCAGCTAAACTTCCTCCTTTCTTGATTGAAGATGAAACAGATGGTGGTGATGATCTGAGATTAAAATACCGTTACCTGGATCTACGCCGCAACCCGGTTAGAAATAACTTGGTTTTAAGACATAAAATGGCTCAGGAGGTAAGGAAATACCTTGATGGCATGGATTTCATTGAAGTTGAAACTCCTGTATTAATTAAGTCTACACCTGAGGGTGCACGTGATTTCGTGGTTCCAAGCCGCATGAATCCGGGCGAATTTTATGCATTACCCCAATCGCCTCAAACCTTTAAGCAATTATTAATGGTTTCTGGTTTCGATAGATACTTTCAAATCGTAAAATGTTTCCGTGATGAGGATCTTCGTGCTGACAGACAACCGGAATTCACGCAGATAGATTGCGAAATGGCGTTCATTGAGCAGGAAGATATTTTAAATGTTTTCGAAGGACTTATCAGAACCTTGTTCAAAAATGTGAAAGGTGTTGATCTTGCAGAAGTTCCAAGAATGCAATATGCGGATGCAATGCGTTTATATGGCTCAGATAAGCCTGATACTCGCTTCGACATGAAATTTGTGGAACTAAAAAACGCAAATTTACCTGTTTCCGAGGCTCCTCTCCTTTGGAGAGGCGGGGGTGAGGCCACTTTTCCTGTTTTTGATCAGGCTGAGTTAGTTATCGGTATCAATGCGAAAGCTTGTGCAGAGTATACCAGAAAACAGCTTGACGAACTGACAGATTTTATTAAACGCCCTCAAATTGGAGCTACAGGCCTGATTTACATGCGTCACGGCGCTGATGGAAGCTTGAAATCATCAGTAGATAAATTCTACAATGAGGATGATTTGAAGAAATGGTCTGAAGCTTTTAATTCTGAACCGGGTGATCTGATTCTGATCATGGCAGGGCAAACAGATAAAGTTCGCAAACAACTAAACGAACTTAGGCTAGAAATGGGGAATCGGTTAGGTCTTCGCGACAAAGATAAATTTGCACCACTTTGGGTGCTTGACTTCCCTCTTTTAGAGTGGGATGAAGAAAGTGGCAGATATCATGCCATGCATCATCCATTTACCTCGCCAAAACCTGAGGACATATCGATGCTGGACACCAACCCAGGTCAGGTTCGTGCAAATGCGTATGATATGGTAGTAAACGGTACAGAAATCGGTGGTGGTTCTATTCGTATTCACGACAGAGAATTACAGTCGCTGATGTTTAAACACCTAGGCTTCAGTGTAGAGGAGGCTCAGAAGCAATTTGGATTTTTACTGGATGCTTTTGAATACGGTGCTCCACCTCATGGAGGTATTGCATTTGGTTTTGACAGGCTGGTTTCAATTTTCGCCGGACTAGATTCAATTCGGGATGTTATAGCCTTCCCAAAAAACAATTCTGGTAGAGATGTGATGATTGATTCACCTTCTACGATTGCAGATGAGCAATTAAAAGAATTGAAAATCCGAACAACGGTATAGATTTATTTGATTTAAATTTTAAATCCCCTTAACCTGATGCTTCAAGTTAAGGGGATTTTTGTTTCTAATTATTTCTGTGAACAAGATCTTTACTTAACTTTAATTATGATCAGTCGCCGTAAATTTATAGTAGGTAGTTCCCTAGCGGGAGCTTCAGTATTATCCGGAAATAAATCCCTTGGAAAACCTTTGGCTGATTCAGTATTTGCTGGATCACCAATTGCAATTTCAACCTGGGATTTTGGAATCGCTGCGAATGCGGCAGCATGGGAAATATTAAAAAATAAGGGCAGAGCTCTGGATGCGGTCGAAAGCGGAGTCCATGTTCCCGAGGCTGACCCAAATAATCAATCGGTTGGATATGGTGGTTTACCAGACCGGGATGGCAGGGTAACATTGGATGCCTGCATCATGGATGAGTTTGGAAATTGTGGTAGTGTAGCCGCACTGGAGTATATCATTCATCCCATTTCTGTTGCAAGAAGGGTTATGGAGAAAACTCCACATGTTTTACTGGTTGGTGCCGGAGCTTTGCAATTTGCACTTGAGCAAGGGTTTAAAAAGGAAAATCTGCTGACCCCTTCCTCAGAAAAAGCATGGAAAGAATGGCTAAAAACTGCAAAGTACAATCCGGAAATTAATGTTGAAAACAGATTATTTAGTCCGGCGAAATTACCCGGCAATCAATATAACCATGATACCATTGGCATGCTCGCTATTGACTCAGCAGGAAATATGTCTGGTGCATGCACAACCAGCGGTATGGCCTATAAAATGCATGGGCGGGTGGGCGACTCGCCAATCATTGGTGCCGGACTCTATGTTGACAATGAAATTGGCGGCGCAACATCCACAGGTGTAGGGGAGGAAGTGATTCGAAATGTAGGTAGTTTTTTGGTTGTTGAATTGATGAGACAAGGCTATTTACCCGAGGAGGCTTGTAAAGAAGCAGTGATGCGCATAATCAGGAAGAAACCTGAAACAGCAAAACAAATTCAGGTGGGTTTTCTAGCTTTGAATAAAAAGGGCCAGATTGGTGGATATGCGATTCAAAAAGGCTTCAGTTTTGCGGTGTGCGATCAAAATGATCAAAGGCAATTAATAAAATCGCCAAGCTATTATTAAGCTAACATTGAGGTATTTACCAATATACTAAGTTCTATAATGTATGAACTTAGGCCAGAATCAGATCAGATGAAAGCAAATAATTCAATTTTCAGGTCTTATAAACTCGAGATTTGTGTTGGAAGTATCAGTTCAGCCCTGGTTGCTCAGGAATTTGGAGCTGACCGGATTGAATTGTGTGATAATCTTTCTGAAGGAGGTACTACGCCTTCCTATGGGATGATTTTGCAAAGTAAAATACAATTAGAAATTCCATTTTTTCCAATTATTCGTCCGCGTGGCGGTGATTTTGTGTTCACTAAGGATGAATTTCAAATAATGCGGGAAGATGTGCTCTGTTGCAAGGAAATGGGATGCAAAGGTATTGTTATCGGAATGCTTAGGAAGGATTCTACTATTGATATGGAAAGATGTGCTGAGCTGATTGCGCTTGCAGGAGAAATGGAGATTACATTTCACAGGGCCTTTGACCGCTGCGTTTCTATGGAAGGGGCGCTAGAAGATCTTATTGAACTGGGATGTCATCGGGTACTGACTTCAGGAGGTAAGGAATCCGCTTTCGAAGGAACTGAAAAGTTAAGATCGCTGGTCAGGCAGGCTGGATTCAGGATTAATATAATGCCCGGTTCGGGAATAACCCACCAGAATTTACAGAAGATTGCCGCTGATACCGGTGCTTATGAGTTTCACACCACTGCCAAAAAGCTGGTTGAAAGCAGTATTGATCCTGTGAATTCACAGCCTTACCGCACCATAGAAACCGATGGGGAGCATGTTCACAAGCTCAAGGAGATCCTTAAACAGATCGGATGAGTGTATTGAATTTCTTATAATTTCCTTACTTTTAAAAACAAATCAAATAACATGAATAAATTATTGTTTGCAGGTTTATGCCTGTTTTCTATACCTGCAATTTCTCAAACGGCTCCTGTAAAATCGAAGCTGAATACCGCAGCAGATAATATTGAAGCCAAGGTTATCGAATGGCGTCGAGATTTTCATGAGCATCCTGAATTAGGTAATTATGAGACCAGAACTGCCGGAATTGTCGCAAAACATCTGGAAGGTTTAGGAATTGAAGTAAAAACAGGTGTGGCAAGAACAGGCGTTGTTGGTATCCTGAAAGGTGGAAAACCTGGTCCGGTGGTTCTCCTTCGTGCGGACATGGACGCGCTGCCTGTTACTGAAAGAAATTCTCTCCCTTTTGCATCAAAGGTAAAGACCCAATACAACGGTCAGGAAGTAGGGGTTATGCATGCCTGCGGCCATGATTCACATGTTGCCATACTTATGGGTGTTGCTGAGGTTTTAGCCGGCATGAAAGCTGAATTAAAGGGCACAGTGAAATTTGTTTTTCAGCCTGCTGAAGAAGGCTCAGCTCCGGGAGTGGAGGGTGGTGCTGAACTCATGGTTAAAGAAGGGGTACTCGAAAATCCTAAAGTAGATGTAGCCTTTGGATTGCATATTTGGGCCCAGACAGAAGCCGGAAAGATTACCTATCGTCCTGGCGGAATGATGGCCGGAGTAAATGATATGCAGATTATAGTGAAAGGAAGACAGGCACATGGAGCCGCTCCATGGGCATCGGTTGACCCGATTGTGATCTCAGCACAAATTATCAATAATTTACAGACTATTGTAAGCCGTAATTTGAATGTCACTGAAAACGCTGGAGTTGTAACAATTGGCTCATTACATGCGGGAGTGCGTTCTAATATCATTCCTGAACGTGCAGAGATGCTGGGAACGATCAGGTCTCTAAGTGTGGAAGATGAGAAAATGCTAATTGACCGGATTAAAACCATTGCAACCAAAACGGCAGAGGCTGGTGGTGCAACAGTTGAAATAAAAATTCCTTACAGTAATCATTATCCGGTTACTTTTAATGATCTCGCTCTAACTGAAAAGATGATTCCCAGCCTTGCAAAAGTAGCAGGGGCAGAGAATGTGAAGCTTATACCACCGATAACAGGAGCTGAAGATTTCTCATTTTTTCAGGAAAAAGTGCCAGGGCTCTTTTTCTTTTTAGGGGGTATGCCCAAGGGAATGGACCCTAAAACTGCCCCATCTCATCATACACCTGATTTTATGATTGATGAAAGCTCATTTAAGTTGGGAGTAAAAGCATTGGCCGGACTTACACTTGATTATATGCAAGTAAAATAGGAATCTCTTAAATTCTTACAAATTATACTGATAGCCCGGATTTTTTCCGGGCTATTTTGTTTCAAATAAAATCGAAACCGATCACTCAAAGATAGTTTGTGCTTGGTGATGTTTGCTGTACCTAAACCCAGGAGAAATGGAAAGCCCCGGCCAGCAATAACTTCATTTGATCCAGAGTCTTGTGCCGGGCTTGCAATGGATCACGGGACTGGCGGCAGCCAAAAGCATTACCGATCATTTCTTAATAAAAATTTTAAGGATTATTTTGGACTTGTTTTCCCTATGGTTGGTGTTACCGACCATTTGATAGATGGTTCTTGGTACGGTGAGAACACCGACCAAAGGAGGTTCCAGCTTTCGCTGGAATGACAATGATTTCTTGCCGGAAATACTCCGTAGGAAAGGGCTGAACTAAGCTATAAAACGCAGGTATTGGTTTCAAAAATCAAATAATACGGCTCCAGAGTATCGGAAGAGCAATTGAAATGAGATTTTTACTCTTCCTTACATCGAACTCAAGTTAATTTAAGCATAAAACCCATCATTCTAACCAATAAAACTGAACACCTAACATCTATCAATTAGGCTTTCTTTTAACTGCATCTTTTCAATCAAATTCTATATTAAGGGTACCTTTTTAATATCGAACTTAAAACGGCAAAATATCATCATCAGTCCCTTTGTCATAATTCATTGGCTGATCTTCTTTTGCAATGACATGATTATTGCTCCCGTGCTCATCATCAGATTTCTGCTGACTATTTTCACTCTGTCCTTCAAAATCACTTTTGCGGCCCAGCATAGTAAAGTTCTCTGCAACAACTTCTGTAGTATATTTCTTATGACCTTCTTTATCTTCAAAAGAACGCGTTCTTAATTTACCCTCAATATAAACCAGCTTACCTTTCTGCAAGTATTTAGAGGCAATGTCAGCTAAACCTCTCCACATAACAATGTTATGCCATTCAGTTTGCTCTATTTTTCTGCCGTCCTTGTTATAGGTTTCTGAAGTTGCTAAAGGGAAGCTAGCTACAGTAACTCCCCCATCTAAATGTCGGACTTCAGGATCTTTACCTAAATGTCCAACTAAAATGACTTTGTTAATACCTGACATGTTATTTAAAAGAGTTGGTTTGATTACAATTTAAAGAAATTTTCGAAGAATTGGAAAATTAGTTTTGGCTGAGGCAATTTTTCAAATTCTTCTCTGCTTACGTAGAACCAGGATTTTTCCGGGATAAACTCTTCTGTGAATTGTTCAATTTGAATAAAACTGGTATTAAGTTTCTGGTGACTTAGAATATGTTTTACGGGTTTAGATATCGAACGAACCAGCACTTTTTTACCAAAAGCTTTAATAAAGTTTTCTGATTGGATCAGATCCGGAACTTCAATCGGGGAGTCTGTTTCAAAAAGTGGAAGATCGATCATATTTTCCCAGATATCACCGGAGCCGCGTCTATTAACCAGAACTTTGTCGTTTTTAATCGCAACAATATAGTTGAAATACCGATCCTTGCTTTTTTGTGATTTTAATTTTACTGGCAAGTCATTGATTTTATTTCTAAGTCGCGCCTCACATGAACTTTGTAAAGGACATTGCAAGCAATCCGGATTTTTAGGTTTGCATTGTAATGATCCAAACTCCATCATGGCCTGATTAAAGGTTCCTGCTTGTTTCTGATCCAGTAGTTCATTTGCCAAATCAGTAAAAATCTTTTTTCCTTTACCTGTATTGATTGGGGTGTCAATACCAAAGTATCTTGATAACAGTCTGAATACATTCCCATCTACCACTGCTTTAGCCTCATTTGATGAAAATGAAGAGATGGCTGCTGCTGTATACTCTCCTATTCCCTTCAAGCGAATCAGTGAATCATAATTTTTAGGAAAGTAGCCGGCATGTTCTTCCATTACTGCTTGTGAAGTTTGATGCATATTTCTGCCCCTTGAGTAATATCCCAAACCCTGCCAGAGTTTTAATATTTCCTCTTCTGTAGCCGAAGCGAAATGTTTTACAGTTGGATATTTTTCGGCAAAACGATTGAAGTATGGCATTCCCTGCTCTACGCGCGTTTGCTGCATAATTATTTCAGAAAGCCAGATTATATAGGGATCATTTGTATTTCTCCAGGGAAGATCTCTTTTATGCTTTTGGTACCAGTTAATAATTTCTTCAGAAAACGTCATTGATCTTGTTGAGTTTTGCTCTTTTGTGAAGCAAAAATACCTTACTATTTGTTTTATAGCGACTTGGTTTTAAAAAAAAGCAGATTTATTTCCCAAATTGAATTAAAACCAATACTTTTGCAACCCCAAAACAATTAGAATAACATTACAATAAATTAAATAAAATTAGATATGACCAAGGCAGAAATCATTACAGAGATCTCTAACAAAACAGGAATTGAAAAGGTAGATGTTCAGGAAGCTATAGAAGCGTTTTTTAAAGTTGTCAAAAATTCAATGGTAAATGGCGAAAATGTTTACGTGAGAGGTTTTGGTAGCTTTGTAGTTAAGAAAAGAGCAGAGAAAACTGCTCGTAACATTTCGAAAAATACAGCAATCATTATCCCTGAGCATTTCGTTCCAAGTTTCAAACCTGCTAAGATCTTTGTTGAGAAAGTAAAAGGCGGTAATAAATAATCAATTTAATCAGACGGAATGTTACAAAGAAAGCAGATTATAGTTATCGGTTCAGTAGTAGTACTCATGGGCCTTATGCTTTCTTTAGATATTCAGGGTTTGGTTAAGCCGAATGAAGGCGCTGCGGCTTCAAATGCATCCGGACCGGCGCAAGAAGCAACAATAGTTAAAGAAGTTTCTCTTGAAGACATTTCTTTAACCGCAAAGGAAAGTTTAAATGCCGGTCTCAAAAAGCAGATTACAGATCTTGAAGCTCAATTAAAAAGCTCGAGTGAATCTGAAAAGCTTAGTATTCAAAAGCAGCTGGCTCAGCAATGGGATGATGTAAATCAGAGTACTCCTGCTTCTTTTTACTATGAGTTAATGGCTGAAAAGGAACCAAATTTTGATTCCTGGTTAAAAGCTGGAGATAAATTTACTGATGCCTATCAGCAAAGCATGGACACAATTGTTCAGCCGGCTCTGGTTCAAAAGGCCATCAGTTCTTATCAAAAGGCTGATAAAATTAAACCAAATACACTGGAAGTAAAAACCGGGTTGGGAATAGCATACGTTACAGGAACACCAAATCCAATGCAGGGAATTACCCTGTTGCTGGATGTAGTAAAACAAGATCCGAAAAATTTGAAGGCCAACCTGAACCTGGGTTTGTTCTCTATGAAATCAGGTCAGTTTGATAAAGCTGTTGAACGTTTCAAAACGGTTATTGGTATTGCTCCAAGTGCAGAAGCATGGTTTTACCTGGCTTCAAGTTATGAGAATATGGATAGGAAGTCTGACGCGATTGCTGCCTACCTTAAAACAAAAGAAATTGCTGCTGACCCGAACATGAGCCAGTTTGTGGACAGGAAAGTAAACGAATTAAGTAATTAGATTATAAAACATTTTAAAACACAACATTATGCCAAGCGGTAAGAAAAGAAAAAGACATAAAATGGCTACCCACAAGCGTAAAAAACGCTTGAGAAAAAACAGACATAAGAAAAAATAGTCTGATTTTTAATCTGTTCCTTATGTTCAGATCAAATTGCAGACTTGAAAAATAATTTAAACCTCCCGCTTAATTGCGCCGGAGGTTTAAATCATTTTTTGTTTTTATTTATTCCCTAGTTTTAAACGTATACCGGTTTTCTTAACCGGTGTCTTAAATTTAGCCATTGGTAAAGGAATTAATTATCAATTCATCCCCTAGTGGGGTTACTATTGCTTTACTGCAAGACAAGCAACTCGTAGAATTAAACACAGAGCAGGTCAGCAACAATTATGCTGTTGGCGATATTTATTTAGGCAAGATCAAAAAAATCATGCCCGGATTGAATGCTGCATTTGTGGATGTAGGCTACGAAAAAGATGCTTTTTTGCATTATCTGGATCTTGGACCACAGGTTCAATCACTGCTTAAGCTTACAAAAATTGTAAAGAATGGCAGTTATAAAGATAAACTGCTCAATAGTTTCAGACTTGAAACGGATATCAGTAAATCCGGAAAAGTCTCAGAGATACTGAACCGGAACATGTTGCTTCCCGTTCAGATCGCCAAAGAACCGATCTCAACTAAGGGTCCGCGCTTAAGCTCAGATCTTTCAATAGCAGGTCGATTCGCCGTTCTTGTTCCCTTTTCGGACGTTATTTCAATCTCTAAAAAGATTAAAAGTAATACGGAGCGTAACCGTCTAAAGAAAATTGTAGAGAGCATTAAGCCGAAAAACTTCGGGGTAATTATTCGTACGGTTTCTGAAGGAAAAGGGGTTGCTGAGTTACAGAAAGATCTACTGGATTTGATTGACAAGTGGGAAAAGTTTACTGCCCGCCTTCCAAATACAGAACCCTCCAAAAAGATTCTTGGAGAGATGGGACGTACTTCCACAATTCTTCGTGACATCTTAAATACTGATTTTACGAATATTCATATCGGAGATCCTGCGTTATTCGAAGAGATCAGATCGTATGTTCATGAGATTTCTCCAGAAATGGAGAAGATCGTTAAACAGTACCGTGGTAAAGAGCCGATATTCGAACATTTTGGTATTGAAAAGCAAATCAAATCAGCATTTGGGCGGACTGTTAATCTACCTGGAGGAGCGTATTTGGTTGTTGAACATACTGAAGCATTACACGTAATTGATGTTAACAGTGGTAACCGGACAGCAAATACCGAGAATCAGGAGCAAAATGCGCTGATGATCAATATGGAAGCTGCTAAGGAAATTGCTCGGCAGTTACGATTGCGTGATATGGGTGGTATTGTGGTAATTGATTTTATCGATATGCACAAACCTCAGAATCGTAAGGAGTTGTTCGATCACCTGAAAGATCTGATGTTACTTGACCGCGCCAAGCATACCATTTTGCCTCCAAGCAAATTCGGTCTGGTACAGTTGACCCGTCAGCGTGTTAGGCCTGAGATGAATATCGTAACTAATGAGAAATGTCCTGCCTGCGATGGTACAGGTGAGATCAAAGCGAGTATCATTTTGATGGACGATATTGAGAACAACCTGAACTACATTCTAAACGAGCAGAATGAAAGCAGTGTCACTTTATGTGTACATCCTTACATTGAAGCTTACATTAAAAAAGGATTCATTTCCATTCAGTGTAAATGGTTCTTTAAATTTAGTAAGTGGATTAAAGTTAAGGCAGTGCCTTCTTATTACCTCACTGAATTCCATTTTCTGAATTCTAAGGAAGAGGAGATTAAATTATAATTAGCAATCCGATAGTATTCTAGGTTTAACTTATTTCCAAATTTAGTTTAAAATAGTTTTTTCTTAAGCTGCTTTTCTATAGTTATCCACATACAATTC
>JAURKO010000101.1 GCA_030831705.1 Daejeonella sp.
ACAATAAAGGAGGCTGCAAAAACACCTCCAAACCTGATCACGCTGGTGGTGTTCAAATTGGCTCCAGAAATGGTAATCGTATCCCCTGTAAATCCAAAGTTGGGCAAAAATGAATTAATTACAGGAGGAGGAACATAGACAAAGCCGTTGAAATATGCAGTCCCGCCAGGTGTAGTTATGGCAATTTCGCCACTTGCCCCTGCAGCAAGAACTGCATCTACCTGATTAGCCGAAACAACAGCAAATGATGCTGCAGGGGTTCCGCCAAAGGTTACTGAGCTTGCTAAACTAAGATTTTCACCTATAATACTGACTGTAGTTCCTGTTCCTGCTTGCGTGGGACTAAAACCGGTTATTTTGGGATAAGGGGAGGCACAAGTTGGCGGAATTACTGACGTCATAGCTCCTGAACAAGCGCCTCCAGCTACACTGAATGCAACTTGAAGAGCCCCGCCATCACGGTTATTTTGGCCGATCGTGCGTCTAGCTCCAGAAGAAATGCCATAATGCATCAGATCATTATTATCAATCACATGTCCAAGATTATGCGCATGCCCTAGTTCATGCTGAACAACCGACTGAAAATCCATTTCTGAAGGCTTAGGAAGTGCATCCTCAAAGTTCCAGGTTCGCTCCTTATCAAAAACCATATCGGTTTCAATAATTTGCCATTTGGTGCCAGAGGAGCAGGATGAATACCAGGTATAAGCTACACCCAATACCCCTGCAGGCAATTCAGCTCCGGTATCAAATCTGACAACATTTATTCCATCGCGCCCGGTTTCATTTACCGCGGTGGGAGTACCTATCTTCCAATTAATGCCCGTGAAACAGGTCCAGGCACTTATTGACTTTAGAAAAGAATTCTTTGCATTAGACTGTCCATTGAAGCCCAGTTCTAATTGCCAGGTATATCCACCCTGGGTATTGTCATTAATATGCTTAAGCTGATAAGTTGAATAATTGATGACACTATACGAAACAGTGAGGCTGGATGATGAAACACCCGTGGAAGTTCCATTGAATACTTTAATAGCTCCTGTCCCCGCTCCGTATGGAACAATTACTACAATCTTATCATCAGCCCATGAAACATACTCTACAAGGGCAGGTTTCACGCTGGTTTGCCCTCCATCATCTGCTTTGGCAAATTCAACATAATTAGTGGTCGAGGCCGGACCTACACCAAAGCCTGAGCCATTAATTGTGATCTGGCTACCGCTTCCTGCTGAAGTTGTAGTTGGCGAAAAATTAGTAATAACCTGGCCATACGCTGAGGTAAAAAGCGTACATATAAACAGTAAAACTGTTAGGGCCAATAGACTAATATTCGATTTTTTCACCTGCGCCTGATCATTTTATCTTAAAATCAGCCTTATTCATCACTTTATAATTTGAATGTGTCAGCTTTTGAAGAACAGGATAGATCTCGCCAGAAACATTTTTATATACATTAAATACATCTCTTGCAGTTCCTGATGAAAGATCATAACTAATAAAACCCTGAATCTCGGCATATGGCTGGATCCGTAAATTTTTAGATGATGAGCTAAGTTTGATATTATTTGGGATACAGGTAAAAACTCCCAAAGACCCTACCTGAAGATCCAGACCATATGAAACCTTTTCCATTTGATCGCCTACTATACCACCTATGGTGATTACTTCAACAATTGAATTACTGAGTTGACCTTTAAACACCTTGTAAACTGAAACCAGGTTAGAGGTATAAATATGCCTGTGATCCGTATCCCAGAAAGAGGATTTTTGCAAAACCTTGCCTTCAAAAACCAATGTGGAGTTCTCAACCCGCTGTTCGAGCGATACGGCCTGCAACTGGGCCAATAAATCTGTTGAAATGAGGATTAGGCCTATAAAAAAGAGTAAAATTTTATTCATAACGAGCTTTTGCATCATCAATCCATTTTAAAAATATATACATCTGAGTTAGAGCGGTTGCCTTTTAAATCGCGGGTACTAATTTTCCAGTAATAAGTTTTATTGCGTTCTAACTTTAGATCGGCAAGGACTGCTGTTTTCAGACCCGACCGAAACAACTCCGGCACATTGGTATTACCCAGGTAAACATCATAGCTGTCGATATCACCATCGAGGTCTGTTGCCGACCATATTAAGGTAATCGTGGCCGTAGAGAGCGGAATTACCTGGCCATAATGCGGCGCGATCAATTCGGCCGGGAAAGGTGAAAAAGAGGTTTGAGCCGGCGCAGGATTATAGAATTTCCACAAATCACTACTGATCTCTTTGTTGATTCGGGTGTTTTTAGAGGTAATAAACCAGGAATAGGCCAAATTGCGGTCAAGTTCAATCTCTAATTGGGTTTTATCGGTGCTATAAGTACTAATTTGCCCATTTTCAAGATTTTTTATACTTAAAACATAAGAATCGGTATTTTTAGATGCAACCCATTTGAACAGAATCTTGGTCCGGCTGGTCGAAACAATGATTCCATCGGCACAGATTTCATTATTCTTAGGCAATTGCAAAACCGCTTTATCCGGAAGTTTACTCGGAAGAGGCTCCGGGGCTTTGCGGCATCCAATACTGAAGATTAATAGAATTAAAAATGCTTTTCTCATCTGTGGGTTTTACACCGCTTTACCACCTTTATTTGAGGATTTTTATCTTAAAAGTCCCATCAGGCGGATTAATGGCAGCAGCGGTTGTGTTAGAGAATTTTACTGCAACTTGATTTGGTCCAGAAACCCAT
>JAURKO010000102.1 GCA_030831705.1 Daejeonella sp.
AGGAACAGGGGAGCTCCGGGTTGGTGTACAACCTGAAGTTTGTATGCCGATGCGATAAATTCACCTGAATCCCAGAAGCTTGTGGTGGGTTCAAGGGTAAGTGTATAAACAATAAGAGCTATCAGAAAACTCAGCCATCCTAACAAGTTATTGATTTTTATATAAGTCATAAATTAAAGGTCAAAAATATTGCTGTCGAAATTAATGAAATTATTGTTATTTGATGCCTTTCATATTTGCTTTAACATTATTTAACTAGATCTGAGATGTGAGATTTGAGAACCGAGAGCCAGGAACCAAGAATCAAGACAATGTGGATTCAATTAAAATTAGCATTTACAATTGTTCTCAATTATTTATTGACAGGATAAAATTAAAGTTCAAGTCAAATGCGGGTATTAAATTGAAATGGGACATTTACTAATGTTTTTATAGGCATACACCCTCTTTTATCAAAGATGTAGTATGTGCAAAATGAGGTTCCAGCTTTCGTTTGATCCGCTATCGGTTGTAACACATTTCTTAGACTTGAGAAATCCTGAATTTCGAAATGATCAAATTACCCCAAAAAGCACCTGCAAAGATAATACTCAAATTCCGGCGAAGGCCGGAATCTCCCTAAACCACCCCTTGCATTGTCATTCCAGCGAAAGCTGGAACCTCCTAACTCATTAAATTCCATTTATAGATTTCCCAGGACACTAGTGATTATCAGTTCTCAATTTATTTCAAGAAATACTTGTTCTCGTTAATGAAAAAAAACAATATTCATTTGCACTTTAAACTTTATCCCCCTATATTTGCACACCATTTCAAAAGGAGGTTCTTTTTGATTTTTGTTTGCCCGATAGTATAATGGTAGTACGACTGTTTTTGGTGCAGTTTGTCTAGGTTCGAATCCTGGTCGGGCAACCAATTAATTTCGAGTTTCGGAATTGTATATTTCAGGATTGCCTAGCAATCTATATAGTCATTAACTATATTTTTATTAGTTTAAAGCCGAAATTAAATTTCGTAATCCGAAACAAAATGCCAGTAACATTTAACACTATCAAATTATTTGCCGGCTCAGGTTCTCTTGATTTGGCTAAGAAAATAGCTGTAAGCTATGGCAAGCAGTTGGGGGATGTGACATTATCACGATTCAGTGATGGCGAATTTCAGCCACACTACAATGAGTCAGTTCGGGGTTGTGATGTGTTTCTAATTCAATCAACTAACCAGCCCAATGACAACCTCGTTGAGCTTTTGTTAATGATAGATGCAGCAAAAAGGGCTTCTGCGCATTATATTACAGTAGTTGTGCCTTATTTTGGTTTGGCAAGGCAAGATCGAAAAGATAAACCAAGGGTTGCAATTGGGGCCAAGTTGATCGCTAATCTTCTTACCGCTGCCGGTGCACACCGGATTATGACGATGGATCTGCATGCTGCGCAAATTCAAGGGTTTTTCGATATTCCTGTTGATCATCTTGATGCCTCAGTAATATTTGTACCCCATATTAAAAGTTTGAATCTACCACATCTGACCATTGCGTCACCGGATATGGGCGGTTCTTACAGGGCAAGAACATTTGCTAAATTCTTTAATGCAGAAGTCGTTATCTGTGATAAACAAAGAAAAAGAGCAAATGAGATTGAATCAATGTCAATAATAGGCGATGTTAAAGGAAGAGATGTGGTTTTGATTGATGATATCTGTGATACAGCCAGAACATTGGCAAAGGCAGCAGAACTCATTATGGAAAAAGGAGCCAGTAGTGTCAGAGCAGTATGTACTCATCCGGTATTATCTGGAGATGCATACCGGACTGTAGAAACTTCGGCACTTACTGAGCTAATAGTTACAGATACAATTGCCTCGACTAAAGCAAGTCCCAAAATCAGAGTGCTTTCAACAGCTGATCTTTTTAGTCGTGCGATTGCTAATGTTAATGAACATGCCTCGATTAGTGAATTGTTTAAGATAGATTGAGGAAAAAGAAACAAGAATCAAGAACCAAGAAACAAGAACCAAGAAACAAGAACCAAGAATCAAGAAACAAGAACCAAGAGTCAAGAAACAAGAAACAAGAACCAAGAAACAAGAACCAAGAGTCAAGAAACAAGACTAATAAGGTTAAAAATATTAGAATGTTAGGTTTTCTAGCATCTAAATACAAACAATAACAAATAAATAATTATGAAATCAATTGCTATTAGCGGTTCTCCAAGAGAGAACGTAGGGAAAAGAGACGCTAAAGAGCTGCGTTATGAAGGTAAAGTGCCTGCAGTTCTTTATGGTGGAAAAAATCAAATCCACTTTTCTGTGTCTGCATCTGATTTGAAAAGTCTGGTTTACACACCAGAAGTTTCTTTCGTTGCTTTGGATGTTGCAGGTGTTAAGGCACAGGCTATTATTCAGGATGTACATTTTCATCCACTCACTGATTTGCCGTTACATGTTGACTTTTTAGAATTAGATGAAAAGAAACCTGTAGTTATGCAAATTCCTGTGAAATTAACTGGAACATCACCTGGCGTTAAAATCGGTGGTAAGTTAGTCCAGAAATTACGTAAACTTCGGGTTAAGGCATTGCCTAAAGATATGCCACAGCACGTAGAGGTTAGTATTTCTAAATTAGACGTTGGAAAATCTGTGGGTGTTGGTTCTTTGAAGTTTGATAATTTCTCAATCACCAATAATCCTGAAGATACGATTGTCTCGGTAACGATGTCTCGTGCACTTAAGCAGGCAGAGAACGATGCCAAGAAATAATTAAGCTTTTTAATTAATACTCAAAGCAGTGCCGATACATCCGGCACTGCTTTTTTTTTTGTAAGCATATAGTTTTTTGCAAGCTTTGAAGCATATTTGTAATCCACATGAAATATTTGATCATAGGTTTAGGAAATATAGGTCCGGAATATGCAGACACCAGGCATAATATCGGGTTTATGATTGCTGATGAATTGGCTAAGCAATCACATTCATCTTTTTTTAATATGCGTCTGGCTTATTATACTGAGTTCGCTTTTAAAAGCCGTAAGATTTTTGTGATTAAACCTACAACCTACATGAATCTGAGTGGTAAAGCAGTCAATTACTGGATGCAAGAATTACAAATTCCTGCAGAAAATATACTAGTTATTGTGGATGACCTTGCATTACCTTTCGGTACTATTAGGCTCAAACCAAAAGGAAGTGCTGCGGGACATAATGGTTTAAAGAGTATTGAAGGAGTTCTGGGGGGGACCGACTATGCAAGGCTACGATTTGGGATAGGGGATAATTTTCCAAAGGGAAGGCAGGTAGATTTTGTTTTGAGTGGTTTCGATCCTGATGAACAAAAAGAGTTGCCGGCCTTAATTGATAGGTCAGTAGAATTTATAAATAGTTTTGTTAGTGTAGGTTTAGAATTGACTATGACACGATTTAACAAATAAATTGTAATTTTTGGAAACTTCTAATCTGATGAATTATTAAAAAAATCAAAATGAAGATTTACGGGATACCCAATTGCAATACAGTAAAGAAAACGCTTGATTGGTTTAGGCTACATGGAATTGATTTTGAGTTTCATGATTTTAAGAAGCTAGGAATTACTGAGAGTAAGCTTGAAGAATGGTCAGAAATATTGGGCTGGGAAGTATTAATAAATAAGCGGGGAACTACCTGGAAATTACTTCCAACTGAACTACAGAATAGTATCACTACCAAGCAAGCGGCATTCAGCCTCATGAAGGAAAAGCATAGCGTAATTAAACGACCAATTATTGAAACAGGATTTGATTCAGTTCTACTAGGATTTAATGAGGAACAGCTGGGCGAATTATTAGTAAAAATTAAAAGATAAATTAAATGAATAAGTTAAAGATTTTATACTGCGTATTTATTTTTTCATGCCTTGTAAACAAGGCATATTCACAACAAACTCAGGCAAGTGGTAATTATAATTATCACGAGACTTTCGGTCCTTTATTTTATACCAAAAATGGCAATGAATTAAGGTCTGCGGGAGGGCAGCCCGGACCCAAGTATTGGCAAAACAGGGCAGATTATAAATTAGATGTCAGACTGAACGAACAGAGTAATGAGATATCAGGTACGGTACTGTTAACATATACCAATAACAGTCCGGATAAATTGCCATTTATTTGGATGCAGCTTGATCAGAATTTGTTTAAAGAAGACTCTCGCGGACAGGCAATTATTCCCCCGGGTGGTAGCCGAAGTGGTGCCCGCGGACAGAAATTTGATGGGGGTTACAAAATTAAATCTGTAAAGATTCTTTCAGTTGATAAAGGGAAAGTGATTGAGAAGAATGTCGAGCATTTTATAGAAGATACTAGGATGCAGGTTTATCTACCGGTCGAACTTAGCTCCGGAGGCGGGCAGCTTCGGTTAAAAATAGAATATTCATTTACCTCTCCTGATTATGGCTCAGATCGTATGGGGGTTTTAAATACGAAAAACGGAAAGATTTTTTCTGTAGCTCAATGGTATCCGCGGATGTGTGTTTATGATGATGTTTATGGATGGAATACGATTCCTTACATCGGTCCAAGTGAGTTTTATCTAGAATACGGAGATTATGATATCAGCATTACTGTCCCTGCCAGTCATATTGTTGTTGGTTCGGGCGAACTGATGAATCCTCAGGATGTATATACTGCAGAACAACAGCAAAGGTGGAAAAATGCCGCCCAGAGTGATAAAACAGTGATCATCAGATCTGCTACTGAAGTAACAAATCCGGATTCCCGTCCCAAAGGCAAACAGGAACTAACCTGGAATTTTAAACTAAAGAATGCTCGTGATGCAGCATGGGCTTCTTCTGCCTCCTTCATCATTGATGCCGCCAAAATGAATTTGCCTAGCGGTAAAAAGTCTATGGCGATTTCTGCCTACCCTGTCGAAAGTGATGGAAATGGTGCTTGGGGTCGTTCCACAGAATACACAAAGGCCTCGAATGAATATAATTCTAAAAAGTGGTTCGAATATCCTTATCCGGCTGCAACGAACGTTGCTTCTAACGCCGGCGGTATGGAGTACCCTGGAATTGTTTTTTGTGGTGCAGAATCTAAATCAGGAGATCTTTGGGGAGTTACTGATCATGAATTTGGTCATACCTGGTTTCCGATGATTGTTGGCTCCAATGAACGGCTGTATGCGTGGATGGATGAAGGTTTCAATACCTTTATTAATAATCTGACATCGATCGATTTTAATAACGGCGAATATCGTCAGGGTACACCAGACATGCATGCCCTTGGAAAAGTACTGACTAACCCTGGTTTTGAACCGGTAATGAGCAGTCCTAATAATATGAAGGAAAACAGTATTGGTTTACTTGCTTATTATAAACCCGCAATTGCATTGGGTATCTTAAGAGATCATATCTTAGGTGCAGAGCGTTTCGACAGGGCTTTTAAAACTTATGTTGAACGTTGGGCGTACAAGCACCCCACTCCGGATGATTTCTTTCGTACCATGGAAAATGTGTCGGGGGATAATCTGCACTGGTTTTGGAGAGCCTGGATATTGAATAACTGGAAGCTAGATCAGGGAATTGCAGATCTGAAATATGTCAATAATGATTTTAAGCAAGGCGCTTTGATAACTTTAGAAAATCTGGAAAAAATGGCTATGCCTGTAATCCTGGAAATTAAAACCAAAACAGGTAAAGTAAGTCGATTAAAGCTGCCTGTTGAAGTCTGGGAACGGAATTCTCGATTCACTTTTAATTATCCTTCAACAGAAGAGATAGTTTCCATTATTTCTGATCCCGATAAGGTTTTCCCGGATTCGAACCCGGTAAATAATACCTGGCCTACAACGAAATAAAATTTAAAATTATACCTATCCTTCAATTTTTATGAATATTTAAATCTATCCATTTACTTAAGTCAGTTTTTCAGCTTTAATATAAGCAAGGTGACTTAGTACAGCTTTTAATTCACCATAAGAAATTCCATCTCCAAGGGCTATCTTGGTATCTACTGTGCTTGATTCAGGGTTTTGAATTAAATGAGCCATAATTTTTGCCACCTTGATTTTTGGAACAATTTCGAATATAGAAATCTCTCCACTTTGGATATAATGTGCAAGATGGCCTTCAATGGTACTAGTTGTAAAAGAACGCTCTTTGGCAATTTCACTGATCGTTTTTCCTTGCTTAAACAAATCAAAACTTGCCCTTTTAGTATCTGATTTTATTTTTTTCTCTTTTATTTGCAACTGCTGTAATTCGCGATGAATACCATTTTCTTTGCAGTAAGCGTTTATAATATCCAGTAAATCATTTCCGTATTGCTTCACCCTGGTTTTGCCTAAACCCTTAATATTTTCCAGTTCTGCTGGATTGGATGGAAGGAAATGGAGAATTTCAAGAATAGATTTTTGTGCCAGCACAAGATATAAAGGCACTCCCCATTCTTTTGCCAAATCATCCCTCCAATTTCTAATTTCCTGATAAAGCTCAGGATGTTGTATGTTTTCTGATGAATATGAATTGTTCTGGGACGGACTTTTTACCGGCTTATAGTCTATCTCGGCATTAGATTTTGTTTGGAGATAACTTGTTGTATCAAAGCCTTTGGTACCAGCTTGTAATACTGAAGTTTTTATAGTAATTTCCTTGTGAAATTCATCTAAAATATTTTTTAAGCTAAGCCCAACCGCCTTATTATCAGTATCTGTATTTAGTTTTTTCAATACTTCATTAAACACGGTATTTATTTTTTCATTAAAATAGGCGCTAGCCTTTTTTACTCTGTTTTGAAGTTCGGTATTGTTTTCTGGAAGGATATCCTCTAAAAATAGATTAGATAATTGTTTTTTGAAATTGGCGGTCACTTCATAGATGCTTTTTTCTGCATCATCCCTCATCAGATTAAGAATTTCGGTCATGCCCGGATCTAAAATGCTATGATGATCTTCACTTAACTTTTTTAGATGGAAACAGTGAGTTTTTAAAGCGTTAAAATCAAATAGCTCATAAATAAGTGATTGTTGAAAAGCAATCCTGGATATATTCAATTGTTTTTCGCCAGGCTCATTATCTTTTGCATTACGGGTATATTCAGAAATCGTGCCGTCAGTTTTAACACTATTGAAAGAGATTGGAGAACGGAGTACCATGCCTTCAAAACTTTTGCAGCGACTAAGAGCCACATACACTTGTCCGTGTGCAAATGCCAGATTAGCATCAATAATCGCTTTTTCAAAGGTTAAACCCTGGCTTTTGTGTATGGTAATAGCCCAGGCCAATTTAAGTGGGTAGTG
>JAURKO010000103.1 GCA_030831705.1 Daejeonella sp.
ATTTATTGATTTTCCAACTTTATTAAAGCTATAAACCCTATAAGTATAATTTGTGTTGAGGATTACTGTTTTATCAGAAAAGGTAGTGACATCAGCTGCGGTAGAACCTATTTCAGTGAAATTACCTGAATCTGTTTTTCGTTCAATTTTATAACCAGTTTCATTGGTAGAATTATCTTTCCAGGTTAAATCCAACTGGTCTTTTGAGACAATCGTTCCCTTTAGTTCGGTAGGTGCCAAAGGAATCACCTCTACTGTTCCATCATCAGATTTTTTACACCCAAACAATGTCAATAAGAATATAATAATATATAGGTTTTTCATAATTGGTGGTTATTATAAATCGCAAGTTACATTTTATTGCCTTTATTCGATTTAAAATGATTATCGAGCCATCATCAATCTAGTTGAACATATCCCTAAATTAAAAAAGTAGTTATTGATTGTAAAAACACAAACCATAGGCATTTGAAATTATTCAATTAGCTTATCCAAAATAACAGGCGATTCTTTTATTAATTTAGTTAATTAAGCCATTGATTTTTATCAATAATTCCATTTTCAACAAAAAATTATCCTTAGTTTTATTGCTAATGTTTCTTAATTAATCCGTCATTATGAATAAGTTAAAAACCTTTAATTACATTAAAAGAACTCTTTTTATTGCTTTAGTTTTAATCACAACAGCAACTCATTCTGCTTTCAGCCAAAACATTCAAAGCTATGATATTGTTGTCTACGGCGCTACTTCAACAGGTATCAGTTCAGCCATTCAAAGTTCAAGAATGGGTAAGAAAGTGGTATTAATTGAACCTACTAATAGAATCGGGGGACTCACAACTGGCGGTCTTGGGCAGACAGATATTGGGAATAAACAAGCTATAGGGGGTTTATCAAGGGAATTCTATCAGCAGGTCAAAGCTTATTACCAAAAGCCGGAGAATTGGATCTGGCAAAAAAGGGAAACGTATAAAGATGGTGGTCAAACGACTAGTTCAGCGAATGAAGATGCCATGTGGACCTTCGAACCATCGGCCGCATTAAAGATCTTTAAGGAGATGTTGAGTAAAGAATCCAATATAACCCTGGTGTATAATCAACGATTGAACCGCAAAAGTGGCGTAAAAAAGACCTCCGGAAAAATAACATCCATTCAAATGGAAAGCGGTCAGGTTTATCAGGGCAAAATGTTTATTGATGCAACCTATGAAGGTGATCTCATGGCAGCAGCCGGAGTAAGCTATACTGTTGGTCGTGAATCTAATGATCAATATGGCGAAACATTAAACGGTATTCAGGCAAACAAAGTTAGTCTGACGTTACGCAAAACCATCTCAATGAATACCTATAATCACAACTTCATTGAAGGTGTAGATCCTTACATAAAAAAGGGAGACCCTTCGAGCGGGCTACTTCCATTTATCACACCAGGGAAGCCAGGAATTGATGGAACAGGAGATAATAAAATACAGACCTATTGTTTCCGCATGACTTTAACCAATCACCCGGATAATAGAATTCCTTTCGCTAAACCTGCTGATTATAAAGAACTTGATTATGAGTTATTGTTTAGAAATTACGAAGCTGCGAAAGGTCCTGTAGAAAAAATGTACGACTATGGCGACCCATTGGTGCCATGGATAAATTCGGATATGCCCAACCGTAAAACAGATACCAATAACCAGAAAGGATTTTCTACTGATTTTATTGGTCAGAATTATGCCTATCCGGAAGCAAGTTATGAAGAACGCGAAAAGATTGCTGAACGCCACCGAAAGTATCAGCAGGGCTTAATGTGGTCATTGGCCTATCATCCCCGCATCCCTGAAAAGGTCAGAGAAGTAGTGTCTAAATGGGGCACCTGTAAAGATGAGTATGAACGTGGAGATGGCTGGCAGGGACAATTATATGTCAGGGAAGCAAGGCGTATGATCAGTGATTATGTGATGACTCAAAAAAATTGCGAGCGTCTGCTTGTTGCAGAAGATGTGGTTGGAATGGGTGCATATGGGATGGATTCTCATAACATCAAACGTTATGTAGATGTAAATGGCTATGTAAAAAATGAAGGTAACGTAGAAGCACATGTTGCCAGTCCATACCCAATTAGTTATAAATCAATAGTTCCAAAAAAATCAGAGGTAAACAATCTTTTCGTACCTGCCTGCTTATCTGCAACGCATATTGCATTTGGCTCAATCAGAATGGAGCCGGTATTTATGGTACTTGGTCAATCTGCGGCAATCGCGGCAAGTATTGCCATTGATAAGAATTATAATGTTCAGGATATTCCTTATCAGGAGTTGCAGAAAGATCTTGTGAAATACAAACAGGTACTTCAATAATGTTTTATAAAAGGTTTCTTAACGTGCAGCCTTCTAACTATTAATTTAGATTCACTGAAACATGCAAAAGAATATCCTTCTGATTATTTTGTGTATTCTGATTGCTCCGAATACACAAAATTTATCCGGAGCACATTGTCGATTAGGCGATCAATCTTAAAAAGATTATTGGTTAAGAACTCATAGTGCTGGCTTATATACCAAGCGTAGAGATTCTGCGTGAAGAGAGCTATGAAGGTCATACTTCTCAAACGGCATTTGGATTACCCGCAAATTGGAAAGAATCGATTGAGCCGCTTATTATGATTGAAGTTATAAAACTTTCAAAGGAGATTGGAATTGCGATTCCGAATTCAAAATAATTGGATTCAGATTATTATTCCTTTCATTTTTAATTATATTTAGAACTAGTAAATCAGAAATAAAACCGATGAAACGCAGAGAAATATTAAAAGGCCTTAGTGTGATTCCACTGGCGGGTATTGCCACTGCTGCAATAGCAAAGCACCATGCCAGAAATGAAGCAGAGGCGGTAGCCGAGGCAGCTGAAGAATGGCTTCCAAAGAAAGAATTGATTAAAACCCCGGCAGGGTCTTGTATTCGTTCAGGACACTTATTATTTATTGGTGGCATTGGAGGGTGGTACGCTAATCAGAGGGCTGAACCAGGAGATATTCAGGTTCAGATCAGGAGTGTGTTGACCACTATGAAAGGAATACTTGAAGGGGCAGGATCGTCCATGTCAAATGTTCTGAAGATACAGATGACTGTAGCAGAACCTAATAAAAACATGGCAAAGCTTAATGAAGCTTACGCTGAGTTTTTCCCTGAGAATCCACCGGTGCGTTCGTACAGTGGTTCCAAAACAAGTCAGATGGGCAGAGAAGGCATCCTTTGCCAAGTGGCCTGTATCGCTTACGTTGATTAATTTATCTCATTTAAAATTTAAATAAAATAGTATTATGGATCGCAGAAAGGTTCTCAAAAGTTTAAGTCTTCTTCCTTTGGCAGGAGCCGCAGCAGTAATTCCTTCGGAAGTCAACGCTCAAAATAAAAAGAAAAAGGGACAATGGACCCCAAAAAAAGAGGTTATACGCAGGAGCAATAGCGGAGGAAATACCAATCCAACTGTTGCTTCCTCGGCAACTGCCGGAGCAAAACCTTCGGTACCAGCTAGTGTATTATCAGGATGTATTCGTTCAGGACATCTTTTATTCCTATCGGGAATTGGAGGCTGGTATGCCGAGAGACGCAAGGAACCCGGAGATATTCAGGTACAGATCCGCAGTGCATTAGACACGATGAAAGAGGTTTTAGAAGGAGCCGGATCATCGATGGCTAATGTGCTTAAAGTACACATGACTGTTGCGGAACCGAATAAAAATATTGCCGCACTGAATGAAGCTTACCGTGGCTATTTCCCTGATCCTCCGCCGGTACGTTCTTACACCGGTTGCGGAACCGATCTAATGGGAAGAGACGGTATTTTATTACAGATTGATTGTATTGCTTACGTAGATTAAAAAAGCGGGTATAATTATTTTGCCTCTGGTGAAATTTTAAAATTGCAAGTGGCTTTAGCCTAATATCTTTTTTTAAGGATTGGGTGTTCCAGCCTGCGTGGGATCCGATAGCTATCGGATGACGGTTAGCGTTTTGGGGATAGGGAGGTTCCCGCCTACGCGGGAATG
>JAURKO010000104.1 GCA_030831705.1 Daejeonella sp.
ATTTGATCATTCTTCGATGCCGAAGTGTGATTTTATGCGGTGTTAATCTCTCTTTCGAGAGGCTATCCCCCTGATTAAGGTAGGTTGCATACGCGTTACGCACCCGTGCGCCACTTTCCCAGAAAGCAAGCTCTCTGGTATCGTTCGACTTGCATGTATTAGGCCTGCCGCTAGCGTTCATCCTGAGCCAGGATCAAACTCTCCATTGTAAAAATGATGGTTTGTCCTAGCCCTATTATATCTCAAATAGAACTAGTATTAATTATATCTATGTTCGTATTTAACTTAAAATAACTGAGTATCTTATTACTCGTTATACTTCAATTGACATTTCTTTAAAGAACGTTGCGCCTGCGCCTCGCGGGTTGGCTTATATTTATTCCGCACAAGGCGGCTTAAATCTTTCAATGTTTATCACCTCAAGCATCGCGCCTTCAGCTTCTTTTTACTATCCCCGTTTTGTTTGGGACTGCAAAGGTAGCATTATTCAACACTACCGCAAAATTTATTTTGACTTTTTTAATGATACTCCTTCTTAACTCCCAAAACCAATCACACAACTCAATCTCTCATCAAAGCAAAGTACCCCAAAAATATCCCCCCTGATATTCAATAGCGGGTTGCAAAGGTATACATTAAATGTACCCTATACAACAATCAAACACAATTAATCC
Organism: Daejeonella sp.; assembly: GCA_030831705.1. Lineage (GTDB taxonomy): Bacteria > Bacteroidota > Bacteroidia > Sphingobacteriales > Sphingobacteriaceae > Daejeonella. The sequence continues at coordinate 675 of JAURKO010000104.1, forward strand.
ACCCAATAAACCTAAGTCGCTGGTAACAAGCAGGAAAAATTATTAAATGATCTGTCAATAGACGGCAATATCAAGTATTCCCTTATTTTTGGGACAATTATGAGCAACAAACTTCCACCCGCTTTTATCCGGTCTTTAATTGAACAGTATAACATTGAAGAAGAAGAATTTATCTCATCTCACGAAAACGGTGAACAGCTTACGTCTGTCAGAATCAACCCCTTTAAACCTTCGGATTTATTCAGTTCTAAAGAACAGGTGCCATGGTGCGAAAATGGAAGATATTTGAAAGAAAGACCTTCATTTACTGCCGACCCTCTTTTTCATGCAGGCTGCTATTATGTACAGGAAGCATCTTCGATGTTCCTTGAACAGGTAATTAAGCACTCTGCAGACCTTTCTAAAAACCTCAGAGTACTCGATCTATGTGCTGCTCCAGGTGGAAAAAGTACCTTGATCAGTTCGCTCCTAAATAAAAATAGTTTATTACTTGCCAATGAGATCATCAAAACACGGGTACCTGTGTTGTCTGATAACCTAAGCAAATGGGGACCTGAGAATAATTATGTCAGTAATAATGATCCTAAAGATTTTAAGCGACTAGAAGGCTATTTCGATGTAATTGTAGCTGATGCACCCTGTTCAGGTTCCGGAATGTTCAGAAAGGATCCGGCAGCGATTAATGAATGGTCAGAAAATGTGGTAGACTTATGTAGCCAGCGGCAGAAGCGAATACTAGCTGATGTTTATCCAGCATTAAAACAAAACGGAATGCTGATCTACTCCACCTGCTCCTATTCAAAACAGGAAAACGAGGAAATTTCCGACTGGCTCTGCGAAGAGTTTGATGTAGCATCCATTCAGATTCCTCTAAAAACTGAATGGGGTATTCTTGAGACCCTATCAAATCAGCACAAATGCTTTGGGTACCGTTTTTATCCTCATAAAGTGAAAGGAGAAGGTTTCTTTATTGCAGCCTTCCGTAAAAACGAGTTAACCGCCAACCCGCATATTAAAAGAGCAAAAGAAAATTCTGTAAACCAAAAAAGTGAAGATCTAATTAGAAGATGGATTAAACATACTGAGGATATCAAAATAGTGAATCTGAATGATGAATATTTTGCGATTCCGGCTGCACATGAAGCAGATCTGCAATATTTACAATCCAATCTCTATTTAAAAAAATCAGGGGTAAGAATCGGAAAGATAATGGGCAAAGACCTGGTTCCCAATCATGAACTTGCAATCAGCCTCATCGTTGGTTCTGAATTACCAAAACTTAATCTGACCCGGGAACAATCCATTTCTTATCTAAAACGTGATGAACTCAGGATACAGACAGACATCCGGGGATGGGCATTAATGTGTTTTGAAGGTCATCCCTTGGGATGGGCTAAGATTTTGGATAATCGTTTGAATAATTACTTCCCCAGAGAAATTCGGATTACTAATCCAAATGTGGTTTAGGATATACAAACGATGCCTCTTAAAAAGTTGTTCAAAATAATGAAGGATTAACTGATACGGTTACAATTATCCACATCAGGCACTAGAAAATAAATGATTTGATTTTGGAAAGCACTACCTGCGTATTATAGGCTAATTCAGCCCTTTCCTCCGAGGTTAGTTCCGGCAAGAAATCGCATTCTAAATCAAATTACCAATAGCCGGAAGCTACCTCCTCTGGCAAGGTTTATTGAACTTATAGCTGTTTTTCATCGGGATGGGCAGCCCGGCAAAAGGACCACCTGCTATTGCGCGCGTTCCAGGAATTAAATTTAGAAGGGCAGGCGACACATCTTCGCTCAGTGTCAGTATTTAAGAGATTGTTTGGTTTTATGGTTTTAAAATGTGAGTGGGATAATATTGAAGTTGCGGCTTTCATTGGTTCTGTTTCTTTCAGGAAGACATTGTTAACCGGAATGCATTATTAGGTTCCAGCTTTCGCTGGAACCTCCCGAATCTTAAATAATGATATTGGGCATGCGCTAGCATGAAGTACCGAAGAGGCACAAACTCTGCTTTCTAAAACAGAGAAAATCTTTAATTTAAATACCCCAGCCTGATTCTATAGTAGACTCCTGTTTATTAGTATTGCCCTGTGGAAAGCAGCACCAAGGTGCAGGCCTCCATGCATTCTATGCCTTTAGCCTCTGCAAGCTCTTCCAGTTCGGGATTTTCAGTTCCTGGGTTAAAAATCAAACGTTTTGGCTTAGACTTTAATATGTAATCGTAATATTCAGACTGGTTCTGTGGTCCCAGGTATAATGTAATGGTATCCAGATCTGTATGAATAAGTTCGGGCTTCTCAATAGTAACTCCTGCAACCTCCCCAGCTTTTAAACCTACATTTATAATCGGGTGTCCCTGGGATACAAGACGGTGAGCGGCAAGATAGGCATAACGGGAAGGATTGGTGCTTGCACCAAGGATAAGGGTCTTTTTCATTTCAATGTTGATAATTTATAAGATTAAATGCATACAGCATCATTTTAAAAATTGAGCTTATTTTGATCGATTGCAGGATATTTTCGGTTTAACAGTACAGTCTTGGTGGTCTTAAACCCGGCTTCAGCGGATACCAGCATGAGCTTAAGGCCTGTGGGGTATGAGCGAAAGACGAGACTTCCATAAGAAATTGTAGAACTGCCTATTTCCAAACCTTAAAAATCTTGAAAATACAGTAAAAATATCCTAAGTGTTTTTATGAAACCCCAAAATAAAATTAATTAATGTCCCTGAAAACCGCATCTGCACAATTCATACCATCAATTGCAGCAGAAACAATCCCGCCGGCATAACCAGCACCCTCGCCGCAGGGGTATAAACCTGCTAGATGGGGGTGTTGCAATGATTCTTTATCACGTGGTATTCTGACAGGAGAAGAGGTTCGTGATTCAACCCCAACCAAAATTGCCTCATTAGTATAATAACCATTCATTTTCTTCCCAAATAAAGGAAGTGCCTTCTGAAGCCGTTTAAAAATGAATTCAGGTAGCACAGATCTAAGATCTGAACTTTTTGTGCCAGGAATATATGAATTGATGGGCAAGTCAGTTGAAAGTTTGCTATTTACAAAATCGACCATCCTTTGCGCCGGAGCTACCAGATTCCCTCCACCTGCATGGAAAGCTAATTTTTCTATCCCCGACTGAAACTTTAACATACTCAAAGCATCACCAGAACTACCAGGAACATCTTCCAGATTGACCTGGACTACTGTACCCGAGTTTGCAAAAGGATTGTTACGCTTTGAAGGCGACCAGCCATTGACTACAATTTCATCTTGATCAGTTGAACATGGTGCTATTATTCCCCCCGGACACATACAGAACGAAAATACCCCGCGGTCATTTACCTGCTCAACCAAACTATAATAGGATGGTGGGAGATAAGGCCCCCGATCAATGCAATGGTATTGTGCCTGATCGATAATCTCCTGAGGGTGTTCTATCCTTACACCAAGAGCAAAGGCTTTGGCTTCCATCAAAACCTGATGTTTGTCGAGAAGGTAATAAATATCCCTTGCCGAGTGGCCGGTAGCTAGAATTACATGGTCAGCTTCAAACTTCTTATCTCCAGCTAGCACTCCATTCAATTTCTTTGCACTGATTAAAAGATCTGTAATCCGGCACTCAAAGTGAATCTCTCCACCGGCATTTAATATGTTGTCGCGGATGGATGTAATTATACCGGGTAGCTTATTGGTACCAATATGCGGA
>JAURKO010000105.1 GCA_030831705.1 Daejeonella sp.
AATTTTTAATTATTTTTTAGCTGTAACTGTAATTTCTATCCTTGCAGGGCCAATCAGACTTTTAATCCCCATTATGGAACGCGTCGGACGAGGTTCATCGAAATAAGTGCGATAAACTGTGTTCATCCGTTCAAATAATTCCATATCTGTCAGATAAACCTGTACAGACACTACGTCTTTATAATCCATATCAGCTTCTTTAAGGATCACTCCAATTTTATCCAATGCCTGCTTCACTTCAGTTTCAAAGTCTTCTGGGACAATTCCTGTTTGGGCATCCTCCCCACTAAATCCTGCAACATAAAGCGTACCATCAACCAGAATACCCGGAGTAAAAGGCAAGCCTCTATTATAACCTTCAGGCATAATTATTTTGCGCTCAGAAGAAACTTTTTTTGATTCATTAGTGATAGTGCCTACGCAAGAAGTCAATCCAAGTATTAGCAGTAAAAATAATAGGGCTTTTGATTTCATTGTTTTTGATTTAAAATTATGGTCAACAACTATTAATTAAAAAATTCCGAAATAAGTACAGCCTATTTTCTGGAATTCTGTCTAATCTTACTCACTTCAAGGCTATTAACCGGACTTGCTCTATTCCCAAAGCTTTGCCTGATATAGGTTGAGATTGATGCAATTGCATGATCATCCAGAAAATCAGCATGTGCAGGCATCATTCCCTGCCACGATTGACCATTAACCATAATCTCTCCATCCAATCCATTTAGAATGACACTAATCAGTCTCTGTTTATCGCCGGTTACCCAATCAGATCCTGCAAGCGGTGGAAAGCGACTGTTATCTCCTTTGCCATCCCGCTGATGACAGGATGCACAATAGGTATTATATAATATACTTCCGGCTAAACGATCACCTCTATGTAAATTATCTTTTAGCTCATCAGGTGCTTTGATATAGGATCTACTCTTTCTGATTTCCATTTTCGCAAGCTCTTTCTCGCCAAATTCGTTCTTATTACCCTTATACATTACCCGCCATATCTTGCCTTTATTGGATTCAGAAATATACAATGAACCATCCGGACCTGTTGCAAGTCCCATTGGGCGATAAACTGCATCACTGGTGTTTATGACTGTATCAACACCAGTAAACCCATCTGCAAAAACCTCCCAATCGCCGGTAGGTGTTCCATCCTTAAAAGGTACAAAACAGACAATATAGCCTGCCTGTGGGTAAGGTGAACGATCTGTTGATCCATGAAATGCGACAAAAGCACCTTTTTTATAACGCTCCGGAAATTGATTGCCTTGATAAAACATCACATCCATAGGTGCCCAGTGACCGGGAAAACCTATCGCAGGCACATCAAATTTTGAAGCTCTTCCAATGATCTTACCATCACCGCCATAACCTGGTTGTAACACATTCTTCTTTAACATATGGTCATAATAGGCATAAGGCCAGCCAAAATCAGATTTCTCTGTGACCTTAAGTAAAGGCTCAGAAGGTAAAACAGCTGCCTGCCATGCAGTATATAAATCAGGATAAATCGTTCGAAAATTATCTATCCCGTTCATTACTGCATAAAGATGATCATCCAGCGGACTCCATACCATACCAACTACACTCCTGATACCAGTGGCAAACTTATAACCATCCTTTTGGGTTTGATTTGTTTTAGACGCATCAAACCTCCAAATACCACCATGTGTTTCGAGTTCAGGGGAAGGATCAAGGCCTTTTCCTCCGGGTATTCCAATCGGACCATACTTAGCAATATCCTGCCCTGCGTCTGAAGGGGAGCCAAATGGGACATACATAAAACCCTTGCGATCAAATGCCACAGGCTTGGTTGTATGCCAGTTATTTGCCACATTCGGACTAAGGTCAGTAAGTATTACTTCTGTCTTACTTTTAGGGACTAATTCACCCGGCGCCAGTTTATTTCTAAGTACCTGATTAACAGTACTGGTATAGAGATAACCTTCATGTATGGTCATTCCAACTGCTGAGCCTCCAATATCTTTATAATCACCAAAGTATACAATTGAGTCAGCTTTGCCATCCCCATTCAGATCACGCAAACCCACAGTACCCCCTGAACCCTTCATTGCACGGTTAAATGTCAATTTAACATAGATATCTCCATTGTCATTCACAGCCAGATGCCTTGCTTTACCAATACTGTCGACAACCACTACTGCTTCGAACTTATCCGGAAGAAACAATCCCCCATTTTCGGGTGAGCCTGCGGGTAAAGTCCTGGAAATTTTGGAACAGGATATGATAACCAGGGCAATCAGCAGCAATACTATTCCGGTTCTGATGACCGGATTCTTATGATTGACCAGAAATGTATTCTCAAATTTCATTCTTGTATTTTATCTTTTTAAATATCTGATTAATAAGCCCATATTCTTTTCATATTCTCGAGTGGAGATATATTGCTGTTCAGATGAATCAACTATTCCTTTCCCATTCTCATCACTAAGCTTTGCAGTATTCATTTCTGATCCATCCGGCAAAACAGAATAAGGCCTACTTATTTGAATATGCTTTACAAGCCAACGATCCTGATCCAAGGCTTTTATTATACCCAAAATTGTAGTTTCATCAGGTATTACAGAGTTTGAAGATGCAGTGATAAACTGGGACTGAGGTAAAATACCATCCTTGCTGATTCCCGCTTTTAAGGGTGAATTCCTTGTAGCTTCCTCCGATGAAAGGGCGTTTACCATTTGAAATTCATCTTTTAGGAATTGAATATTAATATTGGTTTTTCCACCATAATGTGCAAGCAGATTATTATCGTCATAATCCCACCAATATTGACCATCTTTCACTCCCGTACCTTTGCGGTGAGCATAAAGGCCCTTGTTAGTTCCCAGTTCGATAAATGTGGCATGAGTTCGGGTACCACCCAGACTTTTTTCAGCAGGTAGACGGCAGCTTTCAAGCCATTGGATTGCATCAGGTATACGCGCCAAAAATTTCCTGTCGCCTGTGAGCTGGTAATATTTCATTAAGAGCAAAACATGAGTATATGTAAACCCGGGCATCAGAGCAGGAGGTTCATAACTTCTTGCATGGGCAACCTGCAGGTCCATATTGTATTGTTGCCCCCAGCCGCCCTGCGGATTCCCTTGTTGTGTAATCAGGTAAAAATTCATTCCCCGACGAATTGGATCCAGAAAACGTTGTTCCCCCAAACTGATATAACACTGTATCAGAAAATCAATATTTCCTGAAATCACTTCATCATTATAAGTATAATATGCAGAATAATCCTCTTTGCCATTTTTAGGATGGTTGTCTTTTAGTGGGAAACGCTGCGGCCATCCACCGAGCGGATATTGACTGTCAATAACAAGTTGAATGGCTTTATCAAGTGCCGGTTTATATTTTACATCCATCTTCTGCAAATAGAGCCTGAGAAGAAAAGAAGCTGGTCCCGAGGTATTGGAATCATCAAATGTGGACGTTCCGTAATAATAATAGTATTCTTCAAAGCCCCATGCGTTTTTTCCAATCGTATTGTACCAATGTTTTAATGAACGGTCCCCAGCAAAGTCAATCATATAATTCCAACCTCCTTCGGGCAATTGTCCCCAGATGAGTGCATTTGCGACTTTTTCTGCGGCGAGATAATAATATTCCTCTCCTGTAGCTTTATAAGCATCCAGAAACACGTTACCCATACTTACAGTACCGGGATCCTGAACCCAAACCTGAGTTTTAAATCCTTCAAGTTCACCCCATCGCCGGGAAAAATCAGGAAGATAATGAGCGACATAGCCTCCGTTCACGCTTGCCTTTTCTACCATAAAGCGAGTTGCAGATAACATGGCATTGCGGGCATCCTGCTCTAGTTTTTTCGGCTGTGCAAAGCTGTTAAATACTGACAGTACGATAATTGAAAAAAAAGTGAATATTAATCTTAAACCTGACATTATGAACATTTAATAGTTTACAATTTTCTTAACACTTGCAATTTGCTTTTCGGTAAGGATTAGTTTACCTGCAGCTGCATTTGACTCGAGTTGTTTGACACTGGAAGAAGATGGAATAATTGGTCCCATACCCTTCATAGTTAACATATAAGCCATAACAAGCTGACTGAGTTCAATACCCATCTTATTTGAAATAGCTGCAAGTGCGTGTAGTTTGGTCATATTTTCAGGACTTGCCTTTATCTTCAGATCTCCCTCATCAAACAAACGATCACCAGGACCGGCATTTACCGGATTAAGATACCTATTGCTGAGAAGCCCTCTGGCCATTGGGCTCCAGCCTATGAAAGAGATGCCCTGCTCTGAAGCATACTTCATTGCCCCTTTATCAATTGCTGCTTCGCCATCAAGCAAATCAAACTGATTCTGTACAGCCAGTATCCTACTTCTTACTGTCATTTGGGATTGTACAGCCTGGTAAGTTTTAAGAATATCAACACTGGCATTTGAAACCGCAAAATAACGGATCAAATCCTGCTTGACCAGATCCTCAATTGCTGCCAAACTTTCTTCAGGAGGAGTTATTCCGTCAAATCTGTGAAAATAAAGCAAGTCGATATGATCTGTTTGGAGCCTTTCCAGACTTGCATATACTGATTCTATGATATTACCTCGAGAAATCCCGCAATGATTCGGACTTAACCCGTCCATTGTTCCTGACATCTTTGTAGCGAGAACCACATTTCTTCTTTGCTCAGGATTCTTTTTAAACCATTTACCTATAATCCGTTCACAATTGCCTGAAGCATTATTGTATCTGTTTGCAGTATCCCAGAAAGTAACACCTAGATCAATGGCCTTGTCTAGAATGTTAAATGAATTATTCTTGTCTATACGAGACTCGTCTCCACTTTCAGGATAACCCATTTTCCATGTTCCAAGGCCAATATTTGAAACCTTCAATCCTGATTTACCAAGTACCCGGTAAGGCATACCATTAAAATTTTCAACCACGAATGGTGCATTGTAAAATGCCTGGCCTTCATATTTTTGTTTACTCATCTGAGAATTTTATTATGATTATTAAAAAATTTGTCTCAATACATTTAACTGCCATTTCAAGAAAAAATTCCTGAAGGCTTTTCACCTCTACTGATTATACGATCGATTGCAAGCATGCCAACCATTAATTGTCTTGGATAATGATAATGTTCTGCTCTTATCTGGGTATGCTTTTCCATTTTTCTGTCTCCACTATCAATCACAAATGCATACTCAGGCCGAACATAATTCTTTCTGATATACTCCTCAGTTCTGGCGTAACAATTAATTGCCCATTCATCTCCGGTATGTTCAATCAGGATCATTGCACCAATCAAAATTTCTTCATGAACCCAGCGTAATTTATTCAATGTCCATATATTTTTGTCCACATGGGTCAGCTCATGATAATACCCCCCATAAACATCATCCCAAGAAGCATCTACATGCCTTTTAAATTCTTTAGCAGAACGATGGAAGAGATCAGCATCTTTTATCAGAACTGCATAGTTCATGACAAATGCAAGGGTTTCACAACCATGACCTAAATCGCCGTATTGGGAGGCTAACGGATCAGTCAAGGGACTTAAATCATGTGCCAGGGCTTCATTTAACAGTCTGTAATCAGCATTCAGATGATGATTCATAATTGCATCAACGCATCGATCTGCAAGGGCTTTTATTTCCCTGTCATTTTTTTGCCGAAGCATCTGAGTGCAAACACTCAACAGAATCATCCAATGCCCAAGAATACGAGGCCCGGCTATTCTGCTTTCTGCCTTATAATTATAGGTAAATTCTGGTCTATCATAACGCTGAACAGCATTTAGGACAATTTCTTTTGCCTGCTCAAAATACTTTGTTTCGTTAACAGCCTTTGCATATTCAGCAAGTCCCTCTGCTACAAAGAGGTTCCCGTAAATATCCCCTTCGATATCACCAATTGAATTCCCCTCCTTAGTGAAAGAGGAGATATAATAACTGCCATCTGTTGGAAAGCGTTTCAAAATGAAGTCTTTTGATTTACGGGCAATTTCAAGATAAGCAGGGTCCTTGTCTATATTATTATAAAGAAATGAATACATCCATATTCCCCTTCCTTCATACCATGCCCGCTTTGTGGTATTAACAAGCTTTCTTGTCAGAATATCCACAGAACACATAAAGCCTCCTAATTCATGATCCACTACGTATTTACCCATATTCGGAATGAATTTACCCAATAAAGCCTCTTTATACTGTTCGCGAAGCTTTTTAAAATCCAGGCCATTAATCTTTTTCAGATCTGTTGAGTTTGAAGCAAGGCTCGGAGTTGGTAGCACTGTTCCTGCAAGGGTTAAAGAACCCATCAAACCCAATCCAGCAAATGTGTTGTGCTTTAAGAATTTACGCCTGGAATAGTCACTGTTCTTCATATCGTTGTTTTTCAATACAAGGGTTAAAATCATCCAAAAAGTCCGGATGTTTTACCATCGCGTTTTATCATTCGTTTCAAAGAAAGCAAGTTAAGCATCAGGTGCCTGGGATGATGATAATGCTCAGCTCTGTTTTTAGCATATTCGTTCATTTTGCGATTGCCGGCGGAAGCCCAAAATAAATTACCCGGCTTTTTAAAATTTCTCAATACATATTCAAGGGTTTCATTAAAAAGTTTCTTAGCCCATTCCTCTCCGGTATGCTCAGCGATAAACATACTACCAATCAATACCTCTTCCTGAAGCCATAGCACTTTATCCACTTTCCAGATGTTATTATCAACATGATCAAGTGCTCTGAAATAACCTCCATAAACATCATCATGTGCTACTGCAACATGTCTCTTAAATATATCTGTAATTCTGTCAAAAAGTTTTTTATCCTTTCGGCGGACAGCTTCAAAATGTAGCATCCAGCACATTTCTATGCCATGACCAGTATAAGCGAAATCGTTATAAGAATTGTCCGGGCGACTGAAATCATGATTTAAAACCTCATTAAACAACTTATACTGTGGGTTTAAATGATGATTTAGACATGCATCAAGGCATCTGTCTGCTAATTTCTCCATATCAGCATCAGGCCCGTTCTCTAAAATCTGAGTAGCCGCACGCAGAAATACCATCCAATGTCCGAGTACCCTTGGACCAGGAATTCTAGGCGCTTCAGGGTTCAGGTAGGCAACATAGTAGTCATAATCAGGATTATCGTATCTTTTAAGACAAGACAAAATAATTTCTTTAGCTATATTAAAATACTGTTTATCATTTGTAGCTTTTGAAAACTCAAAAAGACCTTCAGCTACAAATAAGCTTGAATAAATATCACCCGGTCCTGATAAAGGCTTTCCATCATTACTGTAAGAAGAAGTAAAAAATTGATCATCCCTTGGCAAATGTTTTAGAATGAAATCCTTGGATTTTGTAGCGATTTCTAAATAGTTAGGATTCTTTTCGAAGTTATTATAAAGAAAAGAATAGGTCCACATTCCCCTACCTTCAAACCATGCAGTCTTATTCGAATTAACCTGCTTACCATTAGTTATATCGATAGATGTCATGAATCCACCAAGCTTATGGTCAATTACATACTGATCCATATGGGGTATAAACCTGTTGAATATCTCAGCA